>JBDIVP010000095.1:0-12115 GCA_039794325.1 Candidatus Inrsubterrania sp. | reverse complement strand
CCAACACATCACCATGCTGTCCGGCCCATGCAACTGGGTGCTGGTCATGCTTGACCGCATTCGCTTCCTACAACAGAAGCAGGGCCGAGCCGGCGGACCAACGTTTCCGGATTTACAACTTTTCATCCACGGGGGAGTTCCGATCGATACCTATCGCAAACGGTTGCGGCCGCATTTCGTGGGTACCGACGTCGACCAACGGGAAATGTATCCAACCAGCGAGGGCTTTATTGCAGTAGCCGACCGGGGACCGGGGGAAGGGCTCCGTTTGATGGCCGACAACAAGCTGTTTTTCGAATTCATCCCCCTTGAAGATCTCGGCAGTCCCACACCGCGTCGTCATTGGGTGGCCGACATTGAGAAACATCTGGACTATGCCCTGGTCCTATCCAACTGCGCCGGCATGTGGTCATACCTCCTGGGGGATATTGTGCGGTTTGTCGATACCCGGCCGCTCCGCTTGCTGATTTTGGGCCGGGTTTCTCAAAAACTTAATTCTTTCGGAGAACACCTCATCGCCGCGGAACTGGAAGAAGCGGTTCAAAGCCTCTCTCACACCTTCGGTCTCGACGTCGCCGAATTCACGGTCGGACCGGTTCTTCCCGATCGATCCGGTGAGCCTGGATTTCACGTCTTTGTCCTTGAACCACTGTCCGGAAATCTGCAGGTGACGAAAAACCATTCGGAACAATTTTCCGGGCATATCGACGACGTCCTCAGGCATACCAACTATGACTATGAATGCCAGCGCACAGGTGATGCCGGAGTCGGTCCCCCCAGAGTCCTATGGGTGGAACCGGGAACCTTCGAAAAATGGATGCGGGCTCACGGCAAAATGGGGGGGCAACACAAAGTTCCCCGGGTCACGGCCCAAGCTGATAGATTTGCCCGCATGCTCAGGGAGCTGGGAATCGACTCCGTTCATCAGACAAAGGAGGCGCCTCATGAATCGACAGCCGGCCGGCCTTAGATTGCTCACCACCCGACAAGTTTCACATCACAAACAAACCGGTCTCCAAACACTGGTCACGGGGGGAGCGGGCTTCATCGGAGCACACCTGGTCCGGTTGCTTATAAAACGGGGACATGCGGTTCGCGTATTGGATATTCGGGAATCCCCGCGACCGGCAACAGAAGCGGAATTCACCAAGGGTTCGATCCTTGATCGGGATGCAGTCCGTAAGGCCATGAAAGGAGTGGAACATGTGTATCATTTAGCCGCCATTCCGGACCTCTGGACCGTCAATAAGCCGGATTTTCATGCCATCAACGTGGAGGGAACCCGGATCGTGCTGGAGGAAGCGGCCAAGGCGGGCTGCACACGCATCGTCCATACCTCTACGGAATCCATTCTGAAAGGGCACCGCAAGGAGTCGGATGAACCGGTGGATGAGCAGGTCTGGCGCACCCTGGCCGACATGCCGGGGCCGTACTGCGCCTCAAAATTTTTAGCGGAGCAGGAAGCGATGGCGGCCGCCTGATACGGGCTTCCCGTCATTGTGGTCAACCCTACCCTTCCCATCGGGCCGGGCGACTTCCGGATCACCCCTCCGACACAAATGATCATCGACTTTGTGTCCGGGAGAAATCCGGGTTATCTTGATTTTCATATGAATCTCATCGATGTCCGCCATGCCGCCCTCGGACATATTCTGGCTGCCGAGCGCGGGCTAATCGGACAACGCTATATTCTGGGCGGCGAAAATCTTCGCCTCTCCCAGATCCTGGAAATACTCCGCCACCTGACCGGGCTACCGATAACAAAAAGCCGGATTCCATACGGAGTGGCCCTGAGCTATGCCGCGATTTCCGAATGGTGGGCCGACCGAGTCTCGGGAAGACCGCCCAAGGCGTCCCTTACTGGAGTGAGAATCGCAGGCGCAGCCATGATCTTTAATAACTCAAAAGCGGTCCGCGAATTGGGACTCCCCCAAACTTGTGCGCAACAAGCGTTGGCCGACAGCCTGGAGTTCCTCCAAACCCAACGAAAAATCCCCTGCATTAAAAGGGGTCGGGAGTCTTTAATTGAGCAATCGACTTTCACCTAATTCCTGCAGTGCCGCTTGCCGCACCTTTCCATCCGAAAGGCTGCATCCCCCGATAAATTGCGACATGCTACAAAAATTATTTACTCCCGACCCCTTTTTGTCACGCAAAGTTTTCGGCCATTTCAAGCAGATGCTTTTCCAATGCTTCCCGTGTAAAGGGACCAGGCGGAAGAGTCACCAACTGCCGAATACGGTGTTCAAGCAGCTGAAATGTTTTCGCGAAAGCCTTCAACTGTTCCACGGGATGGAGGGAAGTCGCGGTAGGATCAGGCAAACACCATTCGACTTTGACGGGATCACCGGGCCAAACCGGACACTTCTCGGAGGCGGCCGCATTACACAAAATGATGACCAAGTCGAAATTGGGAGAACTCATATAGGTAAAATCCAACCAACTTTTACTGCGAAGCGAATCTGTCGGATAGTGCATCGATGCCAAAATCTCAAGCGCCACCGGATGCACCTTTTCGGCCGGACGACTGCCCGCACTATGTGCTGTAAATCGGGGTGCCCCCAGTTTATTCAGGATAGCCTCGGCCATAATGCTTCTCGCCGAATTCCCCGTGCAGAGAAACAGGACCGTCAGAGTATCATCGCTGTTCATGGCGCGCCTTCGCCTCCGTCTTATATAATGGATCGACTTGGAATGACACCGCTCGCTTATTCATAACCCGCCGCTATGCCGGCATCGTTCCTCATCCACCTTTTCATCCATTTCATCCATTCGGTTTTTCCAAACATTTCACCTACACCCATTCTTCATAAGCCGTGATCCACACCGGACTCGTTCACCCCGCCTCCCCTTCCGTGCCGGCGAAACGCCTCTGGAAGCCGGGATTTGATGAAGCGGAATTTGCCCCCCGGTTCGCGTGGTATCCGGTCTACATAGTCGAATTGAATCCGGATTGAATTTCCTAATCGCCGGCGGGCCTCGGATCGTATGGTGTCTTCATCCGAAAGACCATACCCTTCGTTGCGGGCCAACCGGATAAGCACGGCATCCGGCTGTTCTTGCTCGATCTGGGCTTCCCGAACCGACGGCACACCTCGAAAGAGCACGCTCAGGCCCGTCACATAGCGTCCGTCGGGGGTCAGGATGTAATCGTCCAAGCGCCCCTCGATTCGTTCGATGACCGGAAAGGCACACCCGCACGGACAGGTATCGGAGGAAACTTGCACCCGATCCCCGATTCGATAGCGAATGAACGGCATGGCCCGGTTGTTTAAGCCGGTACAGATCATTGTCCCGTCCTCCTGCACTTCCAGGAGCCCATAATCCATCCGATAATGCAACCGACCGCCGGCACATTGAATGATATTGCAGGTCATCTCCGTATTCCCATACCAGTTAAAGACCGGCGTACGGAATGCCTCTTCAATCAGTTGCCGCTGATGGTCCAGTAAGGTTTCCATGGCGGAAAAGACCCCCCTGGGACGAATATTCTGAATATCATATCGAAGCATGTATTGGGCCAGGAGATTCAAGGTCGAGGGCTTCCCATGTAAAAAGACCGGTTTGAGGTTCCTCAAGGCTTCCACATAATGATGGATGACGTCCCAGGACAGATGCAAAGAGGAGAACAGGAACCGATCCTCCATCCGATCATATCGCCAAAATGGCGGGGTGGTCTGCTCGGCGGGTACCACCGGATGGCTGGCCAAAAAGGCTCCTCGACTTGGATAGGAAATGCCCGCCCAGGCTTTATGTCTCCAGCGAAACGCCATTTCCATCTGATGATAGGCGCGAGTCACTTTCACTTCCAATGGCGATCCGGTCGTCCCGCTTGTCCGTAAGGTGAGTAAATCGGCGGGGTCGAATTCATCCGAAAGAAATTGGCTCGGGTCGGCCTTGACGGTACTCTTGTCGACAATCGGCCAAGCGGAGAGGTTGTCCACCGGGCAGCCCAATCGGCGGTAATACGGCACATGCCGTCTGGCATAATCCAATAAACGAGATAAGGCTGATTGTTGCGCCTCCTCCAACTCCCCCGCCGGGCGCGTTTCATTCCAGGCCAATTGCGCCATGGACTCGTGAAACATTCGCCCGTATTTCAGCCTCGCGTTCCGGACACTGAACAGACTGACCGCGACGTTCTGCGCCCACACGGGAAGCCGATCATACGATGTTTTCAGAAAGGACACCCTCCCACCTCCTGTTTTCCGCCGGATCGCTCTCCTCCGCACATCCATTCATCGAACTCCCGCAGGGGAGGAAACCGAACTCGAAGCAGCTCCCATGCCGTACAAAACCTCAAGCACATGCCTCGCCGGATAAACGGATGCCGGGGGGTCCGCGTTGCCCAAGAATCGTTTCATGGCCCGCATCATGGAACGGGGTGATTCGGGATCGAACGTTTCACGCGGCACCACCACATCGCGCACATAATCCCGTTCGGGAGCCAGAATGGGCAGGCCAAAGGCCTGGGCCTCTAAAAGCGGCAAGGCGAAGGATTCGATCAAGGAAGGAAAGATGAGAGCCCCGCATGCTTGATAGACTTTTCCAATATCCCAGTACTCCACCGAACCGAGATTAGTCACTCTCACGTGATCCCGCTCCCGCACCTGATTGATCAGGCGATACAGGCCGGCATCCATGGCTTCAGGGACCGTCACCACCAACGAGGGATGCAACCCCTCACGGGCCAGCAACACAAACGCCTCGATGAGGCGCCGATGATTTTTATGCGCCCAAGGCAGCGACACATATCCAAAGTCCCATTGACGGGCACTTTCCGTCTCGGGGTATGAAGACGTCAACGCCGCTTCCTGAAAAGGCAACACCAGGATTCGTGAAGGGTCCATGGGGATGAATCGGAGCAGTCGATCACACATGGTCGGGGTCTGTACGATGAACAGCCGGCAATGGTGTTGGTATCGTTTAAACCACCACCGCTCAATTTTCTTCTTCCTGGTGGGGGACCGTCCCGGCGGCGTTTCAAGGAGGTGCGCATTTTGAATAAACCCGACAACCGTTCCTTTGATCGGAAACAAAGGAGGCAGATTCCCCAAGCAGAAAACCACATCCCCTTCGTTTGCCAATCTTTGCAAGGTTCGCTCGGCCTGTAGACGCCCGACAGAACCCGGTCGAATGGCCGGCCCTATTTTTACCCTCCGGCTTAACGAGGGAAGATCCCGGCAGCGGGCATCCACCATGACCCGCACCTCCTCCCATTGCCCGTCGTCAGAGCCGATCGCGTTCAATAAGGCCAACAATAGCGTCTTCCCTCCACCTGTATAAATCACCGGCGCATAGAGAATCAGCCGCCTCCCTCCCGCCTCTACTTGCGTCCTCATACGCAGGCCGGCTCCTTCTGCCCACTCCGGCCCGCCATTCGGGTCATGCGGCTCCAGAGATCCACTACCACCCGTCGATCATCCGGCTCCAATCCCAACCCCATCGCCAATCCCAGATAGCACAGCACGGTCAAGGGCAACCCCATCCACAGGGACAAGCCGCCCAACCAGCTCTGGGCCATCAACAACATCACGGCCGTGCCTCCTCCGGCCAACAGAAATTTTCCATATCCCCATGAATAAGGAAACATCCCATGGCGCCACCGGACTTCCACCACCTGGATACAACCCGTTCCCACCAAACTCAATCCGGCCGCCACGGCAGCCCCGTCCATTCCCCACAAAGGAACCAACACCCAGCATAAGGCGACCAAGCACACACTCATCACAAGGGTATTCGCCAGCACCAAACGGGATTGCCCGCTCATCAACAGCACCATCCGGGCCGAGCCGGTGGCACAAAACCACCCCTGCGCAACGGCCAAAACCGCCAGGGAGAAATACCCGTCACTAAACCCCGAACCGAAAAGCCGCAGCACATCCTTGCCAAAAACCAGAAATATGATCAGCGGACACATCAGAAGTCCCGTGACCATTCTGGTCTGCGTGCGATACAGATGCCCCAGCTGTTTGGTATCTCCCGTGGCCAGCAGCCGGCCCATGGCCGGAGCAAAGGTGCGGTCGAACGCTCCCAGCACCAAAGACAAAACGGCAGCGGTTTGAAAGGCGGCCGAATACAGCCCGACCTGAACCATTTGACCGAAATACCCCAGGAGAAACACATCGACACGCGGTGCCACCGCGCTGAAGACATTGGCGAGAATCAAGGGGAGGCAATACCAGACAAACGGCAGATTCCCTCCCGAAGTCAAGGAGGCCACATCCCGCATTCCCAGGCTAATGACCCGCTGAAGCCCATGGAGCGCCATCAGTACACTTCCGGCCAAGACCATTACCATTCCCGCCAGCACACCCGGCAATCCGAAGCCAAGCAGAATCACCAGCCACGCCGCACCGAATTTTCCGATGGGCTCCCACACATATTTGACCAGAATGGTGTATCGTATCGTCTGAAAGGCCTGCAATGATGAAACCATCAACATACTGACGGCGGACAACGGCAAGGCCAGGGCGATGAACTGAAAGAGCAGACTCAGATCCGGACTGGTATACACGCTGGTCGCCAACCAATCGGCCCCGGCCCAGAGAGCGCCTCCGGCCAGGAGAGCACTCCCTCCGCACCATATCATCCCGGTCACCACGATCCGTTTCGCCTCAAGTGGTTGATTCAGCCCCAAATGCTCCGAAACAAATTTGATGACACCCGAATTGAAACCCAGGAGCACCATCATGACCAATGTATTGAACAAGGCCAGACTCAAGGCATAGCGCCCAAAGGCCTCGGCCCCCAACAACCGGGCCAGAAGAATGCCCAGCCCATAATTGACACCGTTGCCGAACAACGATGCCGCCAACAACGCCCCGCCTCCCCGGGCAAGCGTGGACAGATCGGCCGGTCCGGCTTCAGGTTTCACCGGGACCGCCGTCTGGCCGATCTGAATGGAATCATTGGTTTTCATCGAAAGATGCTTCCACCGGTTTCCCATGGATCATCGCAGGCCTCATTCAACGATCTGAAGACGTTGAGGAGCCTGAAGCGTTCCCCGATTGGGAAATGCCCCCGGCCCTTTCCGCAAATGAGCCACTTGGTCGTCGGATAAAAATTTGGACATATAGATGCCGATGCCGATCTTCGGCCACCGTTTCCAAACTCGGTCAACCGTGCGTGCCAGCCATGCGCCGCTTCGCGACACATATCGCCGCTCTCCATTCACCCTACCCGACTCCAGATTCGAGATGAGCAGGGTCAACGCATTGGGGCTGCTTAATTGCCGGCGTAAATCATCAATCAACATCACATTTGGCTCCATGCGATAGTCCATACGAAAGACCACGTCGACCACCCCCTCATTCAACCATTTGAGGCTATCCTGCCCCTGTTCCATTTTGCTCTCTCCCGGCAAGGCATCGACACTCAGCAACAATTCCGGGTGGGAGGAACGGAGGGGCATGGCAATCGTTTTCACCATGGCGGTCACCCCGGCTTCATGAAAAGGCACAAGGTCAGGAACCGCCATCCGCTTGAGCGATCCGACAGGAATCGATTCGAAGGTACGGATGTCGCTCAACAGGTCCCGCTTATAGACCCGACGATACCGTTCCTGACAGGCCGTATTCCGACACAGGCCCATGGTGCGGACATAGTCCAGATTGACGCCCTGAAGGTCATACCGGTCCACCACTTCCATAACCAGATCGGCCATGAATTTCTGGAAATTCGGGTCATGAATATCGAAGGCCTTGTCGGGTGTCCCCGGAGGCGAAAACTCCGGGAATGCCTCGGTCTGCCGCAGGGCCACCGTGAACCAAGCATGGACCTCGATATCCATGGTCTTGGCTTGCGCGATTACATAAGCCAAAGGATCGGAAGGGGGATCACGGAGGAGATCCGGCACCCAGGGATCGGGAGGGGCCACACGGGAGGGCCACATAGCTCCCCGCCCATGCCACACATTGAGCACCAAGACGTTAAAACCGGCGTCACGAATTCGCTCGAGCATCCGATCGGCCTTCCGGGGATCCGTCCAAAAGATATCTTCTTCAAACACCGCCCGTTTATCCTCCAGAGGACTCAACCCCTCACGGGCGGCATTGGCGACACCGACGTTCCACCCGTCTCCCCACACCCCCGTGCCGAGACCCGATCCGATGAGCAAAAGCAGAGCACTAAACAGGCGTCTCATGGCGATAACAAGGGGTACTTTCGGGCCGGCTGAAGGGGCAGCCCTTCCGGGGCCAACACCGAACGTGACGATTCCTCTGAAAGTGCGATTACCGGGTTAGGGGCAGCCTCGAGCCGGTTCTCCGCATGAAGCCGCAGACTCAGTCCCACCATCCCCCAGACAAACCATTGATAGCCGGGATACGCACTCGGCACCAACCCGATCGTATCGACCATCCACATAAGAAACGCCATGCAGGCAATCAGATTCATGGGGGTCAAATCCTGTCGAAGATTCAGGAACACTTTTACCCCCAACGTTCCCAGCAATCCCACATAGCAGAAGAGCCCCACAAAGCCTCCATGGAACAACAACTGCAAATAATCATTGTGCGCCCCGGTTGCTACACGGCCCGATCCGAATACCTTCGAAAACCACTCGTACCCTTGCCACTCCTCCATCATCTCCTGCCAGGCATACCAACGTCCGGCGAAGGTCCGAGTGCCGGAAACCTCCCCCTGAAAAAAACCGATCTCCTTATGAAACATCTGCAGGACACTCCCGATGACATCGGCCGCCCATAAGCCTCCCAACAGGACGATGGTAATCGTGGGAATCCAGATTACCGCATATTTTCGAAACAGCAGCCCCCAGCACCCGCTCCACAGCGCCAGGGTGGCAAAGCCGGCCTTGCTGAACGCCTTGATCATCACCACAACGGTGGCCGCCATATAGGCAATCAGTCCCAGTTGCTTCCAGACCCTGGGACCGGCATAGACGGCGCTATACAATAATAGAACCAACAAGGTCTGGAGCATGTATTGGCGGATGTTGACGGCATCATGCCAGAGCCCGATATTCCGGATGACCCCTTCGGTCTGTTGCACCCGCCAGGTTGCTCCCGTGACCATCTGAAACACCCCCACACCAACGGGAAACAGCCCGGCCACGATCAGGCTTCGAAACAACCAGACCCGCCGTGCAGGCGGCAGAAAAAACGCCTGCACCATGAAAAATCCGGCGAATCCGTTCACATGTCGAAAAAACACATTGGCTCCCGAGCGGAGATCCTGTTGATAGGCGATCAGGGAGGAAAAGAAGAACACGTTGGCGACATACAACAGCCAGAGATATTTATGGGGCATACGGCCGAACGAGGCCTCACGCTTTCCCAACACCATATGCAGACAGACGAGAACGGGCACCAGCACACCGGTCAACTCCGTCAACCGTAAATCAAACAGAACCGGGCGTTCGAACGTGGCATCAATAACGGGTTTGCTGATAAACAACAAGGGAATGCCGAAAATCGGATTCAACGTCAAAAGACTGATGGTCACGATAAAGAGACCAAGGGCGACCCAAAAAACGAAGTCAAGCATCATGACGCAATTCCGTCAAACCGGCCGGGACACAGGTTCTTGGGAGAGCGGTTTCCGCCATTCGGGCTATAAGCTCTTGATAATTGCCTGCCTCTCCCCTGAAGGACCGGGTTGAGTGCCATGATGCCATGAGCGGAACACCTCAAAGCCATTCATTGAGAAGAGAAACCATGATGTCCTGAGATGGATGTGATATGCAGGATCATAGGAAAACGGATGCGACTTGACCAGCTGATACGCGCAAAAGTGTGGGAATGGGAGGGAATTTTACAAGGAGTTAACAACTTCGTAACTTAAGCTATCAGTTCTTGATGTGTTCGAAGCCTTCAAACCTTAAACATAATCGTCTCCCCGGAGACGAAGCCGGCACATCCGGCGCTTCCACAAGGCCAGGATCCCAAGACCGGAACCGAATAACCACACGGCCCCCGGAAGGGGATTGGGCAACACCTGCGGAGAGAAGGACACCTGTGATTGGAATCCTTCATCCCCCAACGAGACGGGCTGTGTTAATACCGTACCTTGGACGGTCACGATGGCTTCCAGTGATTCCGCCTGAGTCGTGGCCGTCCCTTCCAAAACGACTCCAATCCCCTGCAGAGAATCGGAGATGGATCGGCCAAAACGCCTCAGAGTTCCAATTCCTGCATGAGGTGTGGTGGGATAGCCGGAATTCAAATTCAGCAAACGGGGTTTCCCGATCCATGAGGGTGCCGAAGGGCGAAGGGCACGTCTCCCTTCGTTTACACCAGAAACCTCTTGGAAGGGAAAGTGCAGAACCGCGAAATACGGTCCGAAGGGTTCTCCGGGATCATACAGTTTGCCCCCATACCCCAGCATGACCTGGTTCAGACCGTCACGCATGACAGGGCCCGGGGATCCACCATTAACCATGATCGGAAACTCCATCCTGCCTTCCTGAAACACCAGCCTTCCATCGGACGTATGCCCGGTTACCTCGACCATGGCCCCGAACGAAAGGGCGGGCCACCACATCACCATCACCAACCACAGCCACTTACATCGAATTTGCCGACTTTTGGTTTTGTTTATCACGCTCCAACCTCTTACTCTCCTTTGTCTTTTCACACTTCCAGAGGAAGTGTGAAAAGACAAACATCGAAAGCCTAAACTGATTCCCTTTTTCAGTCATACGGACAATATGGTTATTTCATGAAGCCTTTCCTCAACCAGGGAAGTCCCAGCAGGCCGGTCCCGAACAACAGCAGGCTGGCAGGCAACGGTACCACATTTGCGGATCCGCTGAAGCCCACCTGAGTGCCTCCCAGAAATGGCGACAGGCCGTTCCCCAGTGGAACCAGATTCAACCAGGAGATCCGAAACTCACCGGTGGACTGATTGAATGTCCCGGTCGCATTGGCCGGGGATTGGCTACCGATATTAAGAAACGCATTGCCATTGGGGACCAACGGACCGACAATATTTGCAAAAAGCGAACGAAGGTCCACGCTAATCGATGAACCCTGCACGAACCCTGATGGAGCCGGAAGCGGATTGGCCGCATCGATACCCGGATGGGTGGCCAAGGAAAACATATGCCCACCCGCCTCGAATGGCTCCCCCGTCGATCCCTGATAGGTCCCCATCACAATTTTGTTGTTGTTCACGGTAAAATCGGTGGAAGGGATAAGCAAACTCCCGACGCTCATGGCGATGGAGCCTCCGGTGATCTGCAATTCCGTGATCGGCTGCCCCACCGGCATGGCTTCGGCATCATACGCCCCCGTTACGAGGGCCAACATAAGGGCGGCCATGAAATTTATGAGTGTCTTCATATCTTTCCCATCCTTTCTGTGTGACTGTCGAATTCATATTTTATTAATGGCTAAGCATTCCCTACTCAAAAATAAAATTCAGGACGGGGAAAATTCCCCGCCCTGAACGCTGAAAACCGCAATCCTCGGTCTATCGCGACACGTTTAGTCGTTGCATTCCGTGTGGGCCCCCGGTTTCCAGGAAATGGGCCCCGGATCGGCGGCCTTGGAAACTTTCATATTGGCCGGTGACTCCCAGAATTCACCTGCCGGAAGGAGATTAATGGTGGCTGGTGCCTGCGCATTGGAGATGTATTGGCCGATCAAGCTGGCCAGGCTGGAATTTCCCGATGAAGGATTGCGGGTGTTGTACCGGTTGCCGACCCAGTAGAGGTGGCGGCCGCAACGTAGATCCTTTTTCTTTTCCGCCGTGGTGGCCCCGGCCGGATTATTGGACCGGTATCCGTTCAGGCGGACAATGCGTCCCTTGTTTTGCTGGACCACCTGCGTCATGGCTTGATCCGTCTCCATGTAACCAATGGCGGTGGGATGGGCCTGAATATTCAATTGAGGATTCCCGCCGATACAATCCCGCACGTCCTGGTTGGACTGCCCGAAATATTTGGTGTTCGTCGCACTCAAGTCCCCCGTGCCGATCGGAGTTTCCTTGGCATCCTTCATCACGGTCTGATCGAATGCCGCCTTGGTTCCGGAACCGGCCCGGCGCATGCAAAGCACAACCGGTGAAGTACCATCGACTGTGCTGGTGCCGATTGTGCCTGTGTTGTAGCCCAACTGCCGCCAATCGGTCACGTTTCCGCTGAACAGCCCTT
>JBDIVP010000094.1:0-12231 GCA_039794325.1 Candidatus Inrsubterrania sp. | reverse complement strand
ACCGTTTCCTCCATCATCGCGGGGAGACTTGAGGGCCCCTCCAATCGCTCCCCTGCCGCCCATCCCGCCGGAGACCACCAGAAAGCACATAGCCACAGGACCACTCTCAGCTTCCGGCCATTCCCTCCCCTTTCTTTCATTTTCCCCCTTCCATATATCCGGCTGACTTTCACTCCCTTTCTCCTTTCAATAAGCCCCTGGACAACCCGGACGGATAGAGTCCCGACACCGTGATGCTCGAAGCGGATGAGGCCAAGACGGTGTTTCCTCCCATCGCGCCCCCTCCATGCCGGTACCTCAGTTGAACGAGTGGGCTGCTTGAAATCCCCAATCGCACTCCTACGGTATCCAAACCTATGGCGCCAACAAGGATGTTGTTAACAGGTCTATGGGCAAAACACATCGAACGGTTCAACTCGGTCAAACCAAGTCTTCTCGATGGTGTCTGCTTGATGAATCCGGAAAACTCAGTCGTTGAGGAAGAAAGGCGGACCCCGGGCAGGGGTCCAATACAGCAGAAACGATGCCGGGAAGACATCGCGAAGCAAAGGAAGGTGGCGATCGACGGGATACCCGGCCGTGATTCCGGCATCGGTCGAGGTCATACCGGCCCCGGCCGCATGGTCCAGCCAGGCATGCTCATCAAGCGCGGTATGAGCCGGATCGTGCGTCAACAGACCCAGCTCATGATCAAGCAAAACCCCCGGCAGCGGCATGGCCAAAACGGCATAGGCCAGCAGCAGTCCGTAGACGACCCGGCGGATCAGTCCCCATGCAGGCATCGGGACCTTACCGTTTTTCTTTGTGGACGGCATGTTTCCGGCAGTACGAACAATATTTTTTCAGTTCGATCCGGTCGGGATCGTTTTTCTTGTTTTTTGAGGTCCAATAGACCGATTTGCCCGGCGTCTCGCACCCGGTGCAGGCGATGGCAATCGTGATACGCATATTCTAAACTCCTGACGCCCGTTAAATGTGTTCACCGGCCGCACGCATGTCGGCAACGACGCGGGCCAGCCCCTTTTTATCAATAATTTTCATGCCGTGAGTTGAAACCGACAGGGTAATCCAACGATTCTCTTCCGGCAGGAAATAGCGTTTCCGCTGCAAATTCGGGAAAAATCGCCGTTTGGTTTTATTATTGGCATGACTCACATGATGACCGGACACCGGTTGCTTTCCGGTGACCTGACAATACTTTCCCATCAACACACCTCCTTATCCTTGCGTCAACCATTTGAGTGTGAAAGTTCCTTTTTCAATGGCTCCGGCCTGGAGGATCCTGCCGCGGCCATTTGGCCTGTCTGTTTTCCCAGCCGGGCCTTCTAAACGGATCAATAAACGAAGTCCACAGCTCCTCATCCAGCGATAACTCCGCACGGGTCAGCAAGCACGCATCCAACCGCCCGGTCAGATCGGCGATATCCATCCCCTCACCGAAAAACGCCAATTCGATCCGGCGATCTCCATATTCCAGATCCCACAACTCCCGCAACTCATCCAGAGCCACAGGATCCGCGGGCCAATGTTGCTCCGAAATCGCCATCCACCATCGCCCCAGCCGCTCGTACAGGCAGGAGCGCCCGGCCTGCGACCACATGTAACAGGTTTTAGGTTGCGAGGCGATCCAAAAACACCCCTTGGACCGATGGACTCCCTCCCATTCCTCCTGCAGGAGATTCCAGAACCGTTCGGGATGAAAGGGCCTCCTGGCCCGGTAGACGAAGGTCCGTTCCGACGCATCCCCCGGGAGAGAGGGATGCCGGCCGCGAAGCACCTGCATCCACCCTGCCTCACCGGCCGTTGCCCCCTCATCCGGCCCACCGGATCGAGTCAACCGATCGAAGGAAATATTTCCGCGCACGGCACGGAGGCACGTCGCATCGGGATTCAACAGGCGAACCAGAGTTTCCAGACGGTCGGCCTCTTGGCCATCCGCCAGATCGACCTTATTCAAAACCAGGGCGGTGGCCGACTCCACCTGATCGGCCAACAATTCCGAGAACGCCCGCCGGTCATCCACCCCTCGCCCCACCCCCCGCTCCTCCAGCGTCTCTCCCGACGCATAATCCTCCCAGAAGCTATGAGTATCCAACACCGTCACCACATGATCCAACCGGGCCAGAGACGACAATACCCGCCCCTCTTCATCGGGTAACCGGAACGTCTCCACCACAAATAACGGATCAGTCACCCCGGATAATTCGATGAGAATGGTATCGAAGCGGCCATCACGAGCCAAACGACTCACCGCCTCGATGAGATGGCCGCGCAAGACGCATCCGATGCAATGGCTCCCCAACTCGACCAGCGCCTCACCTTTTCGAAACAGGTGAACCTCATTCGGGTCAAACTCCAGACCGGACTCCCCTAGATCATTGACCACAAGGGCGATCCTCCGGCCCTCCCGATGGCGCAATAAATGATTCAGCACGGAGGTTTTTCCAGCCCCCATACAGCCCGCCAACACCATGACACTCACTTCAGGTTCCTGCACGACTCACCTTTCACCGCTACAGTCCAACTATTCCCGGAGTTTCCCCGGGCTGCGTCTGGGAATCGAGAGATTCCGATGACAGCCAGTCGGGAAACGGATCGGAAAACGACGTCCACGCCTCGGCCCCCAGGCTCAATTCGGCATCCGTCAGCAAACAGGCATCCAATCTCCGACTGAGTGCCGCTTGATCGACATGTTGTCCGATCACCACGAGTTCCTGCTGGCGGTCACCATAGACCGGATCCCAAATCGTCTCCAATCGCGTTCGCTCCTCGTCATCCACCTCCCACTCATCCCTGGGGACCGTCGCATACCAGCGCCCGCCACCCTGCAATACGCCTGCCCCACCGGCTTGAGACCAGACCCCGACCCAATCGGGACGAGAAGCCAGCCAGATAAATCCCTTTGATCGCAACACACCCTTCCAATCTTTCTGAACCAACGCCCACAGACGCTCAGGATGAAAGGGCCGCCGGGCCACATAGACGAAACTCTGAATGCCGTATTCATCGGTTTCCGACCGCCACGCTCCCCGCAAGGTCTGCATCCATCCTGCAGCGCGGCTCGCCCGCTCCAAATCAAACCGGTTTGTCCGGAGCACCTCCGCCAAGGGGATCCGTCCCTGTTGGGCCGGCACGATCTGCGCATCCGGATTCAGTACCCGCAAAATGGCGGTCAACTCGGCCAGTTGCACATCGGACACCGTATCGATCTTGTTGATCACCAGCACGTCCGCAAATTCCACCTGGTCAATCAGCAGATCCGTCACCGTCCGTTCATCCTCTTCACTCAATTCGAGCCCCCGCTCCTTCAGGTCTTCGGAGGCCTGATAGTCCGCCAGAAATGTTCCCGCATCCACGACGGTGACCATCGTATCCAATCTGGCCATCGAGGAGAGCGACCGCCCCATCTCATCCTGAAAGAAAAACGTCTCGGCCACGGGCAAGGGCTCCGAAATTCCGGTCGATTCGACCAACAAATAATCGAAACGGCGGGCCTCAGCCAGCCGGGCCACTTCCTCGAGCAAGTCCTCCCGGAGGGTACAGCAAATGCAGCCGTTACTCATTTCCACCAGCTTTTCTTCCGTCCGGCTCAGGGCGGCCCCACCCTGGGCGATGAGAGCGGCATCAACATTCACACTACTCATATCATTGACGATGACCGCCACCCGCAGGCCCTCCCGATTATGCAGGACATGATTCAACACCGTCGTTTTCCCCGCCCCCAGGAAACCGGACAGCACGGTCACCGGTAATCGCGCATCCCGGACCACCACCCCATTCATTTCCCCCTCGGCCATTCCATCCTCCCGTCCCTATTCGGACTCACGTTCATCTTCCTGCCAATCAATTTCCAGAGCCGCCTGCGCAAATGGATCTTCAAACCGGCACCAGGCGTCCGGACCGAGCTTCGACTCCGCCGTCGTCAAGAGACACGATTCCAGGCGTTGAAACAATCGCTCCCGATCCAACCGGTAGCCGATACAGGCCAATGCCTGCCGACGATCACCGAACTCCAACGACCAGCTCCGGCTCAACTCTTCGCGAAAGGCCTCATCGCCAGGCCAATCTGCACAGGGAATGGAGGCCCACCAATTCCCGATGCATTCGTAAAACCGGCCGCCGGCCGTCTGAGACCAGAGAAAACACCGGTCCGGTTGTGACGCCAACCAAAAATATCCCTTCAACCGCTCGATGCCCGCCCATTCTTCGTCCATCAATCGCCATAACCGCTCCGGATGAAACGGACGGGACGCGCAAAAGGCCCCGGCGGACCATCGGGTGGACCGCAATTTTGGCATAGCCGCCCCTTCGATCACCCTGACCCAGCCGGGTTGAAAACTGATTGGTTTGCCGGCTTCCAAGGCACCCTTGAACACCTGATCCACTATCGCCGGCCCCGAGGCCGCCGTCAGCACCTCCGCTTCGGGATTCAACCATCGCAGCAACGAGGCTGTCCGCCCCCGCTTGGACGGACCAATCCGATCCCATTGATTCACCACCACCAGCGTACTGTATTCCACTTGTTCGACCAGAAGTTCCGAGAGAGCCCGATCATCATCGGCGCCACAGCTCACCCCTCGCTGCTGCAACACGTCCGGACTGCGCACATCATCCCAAAACGACCGGGCATCCACCACCGTCACAATCTGCTCCAACCTGGCCAAAGCCGCCAACGGTGCCCCCTCCGCCAATCCCTCATTAAACACTTCGGCGACCATGATCGGCTCGACCAGCCCCGAACACTCGACCAACAACCGGCGAAACCGCCCCATACGAGCCACCGCCGTCACCGCCTCGGCCAGACTCTCCCGCCAGGAACAGCCCATGCAGCCCTGCACCAACTCGGCCATGGTCTCTCCAAGGCGAAAGACCTCCACTCCCTTCCGGCGGCACACCGAACCATCCAAGCCGGCCTCGCTGCGATCATGCAGCAACACGGCGACGGATACGCCTTCATAACCGGCGAGCAGCTCACGCAGGACCGTGCTTTTGCCGGAGCCGACATACCCGCACAGCACCGTCACCCCTAAGGGCTCGCGGTCTCCGGGTTCGTTCACCGGCCCCTCATTTACCTGATCCGACACGTGATGTCTCCGGTCCGCGTTTATCGCGATACTTTTTATTGAACTTCTCCACGCGTCCTTCCGCATCCACAATTCGCTGCGTGCCGGTGTAGAAGGGATGGGAATACATGGAGGTCTCCACCTTAAACAGGGGATACGTTTGGCCATCTTCCCAGACAGCTGTGAGGTTGGTGTCCACCATCGACATCATAATCCACCGTTTATCAACGGCCACATCATGAAAAATTACCGGGCGGTATCCTTTTGGATGAATATCTTTCTTCATTTCATCTCCCTTTCGTGTCTGTGGTATCCATCAACAACATACGCCCTACCTCTCACAAGCCCTCTCTACGCGGGCATCCCAAGGATCATAACCGACCCTTGCCGGCGGCCCTCCGGGATTCCCCCAAACCGTTCACGGCTTAGCCCGTCCGCTCACAAATCAGCAATCGTTCATCGGCTTCCATCGACCCGAAAGCCACCCATTGCCCCTCTTTGACCGAATAACAGCGCGAGCAGGTTCGATCCTCGAAGGGAGAAAGCCCCATCAACCAATCAGAAGAAAATCCACTTTGATATTCCGGAGGCAAAAAGGCGGCAAAGGCGGAAACCATTCCCGCTTGGCGTGCCGGTGGTTGGCCTTCCGGTGGTTGTTCGATCATCCCGCCCCACCTCCGGCGCCCGCGACCCCGGCCCGATGCACCTCCCGCACCGTCTGAACCGGACTGCACAGCAGAAATAAAGGAACAGGAGTTGACTGAGTATTCATAGAGGACCCGTGACTTTTCAAATCAGGGCGGATTATTCATTCCACTTCATCTCGTCGCAACACTTCTCCGATCAAACGCTGATTCTCCCATAAAACCGGTCGTTTTCGGCCAACAGAAACGAAGCAAGGTGAAGACGGAAGGATTCGCCGGTTCCGGCGAACGGGAAAAACCACTGAAGAGATAAGCAGGAATTCGGCTAAATTTCTGAAGGGTGTGAAAGCTTAAATGCCAAAGGTGAAAGATGAATCCCGGATAAGGATGGGTGTGAAAATCTACACTTTATTTGACAGGCAGTGACGGGTGTATCCTCGAGTTTGATCAAACAGAATACAGGACTGGGCCGTGAGGTCCTCCTGCGTGCAACGAATAATCCGCGCCCAACCCCTATCGCCGTTGTTGCCCTGCCGGCGCTTGACATCGGCTCCCCACCCAAGTCGCATTTATCTCCTTTGATCACTTCCGGAAAGCGTCCGGAACTTTAATAGGATGTGGACGTCAAATAAACTTCGGCATGCTTTCATCACCGAACCATACCCTTTACTGACTGTTGCATGCCAATTATCGCCGATGGCTGGGCCATGATCTGAAACGGGAGCTCACCAGGAGCAGGAGAGGTGGACCTCCGCCGGCCTGACTTGTTTGACATCACTGCTTACCGGTCTCTGGCAGCAGTTGGTTCACTTCCTCGAGGTCAAAAACAGCGGAGTCGAAATGGCCGCCAATCCATTCCGTATAGCTTCGGTGCTCGGGGTGGTTTCCATCCTTGATGGCGGTTAGGAATTCTTGATAGCCCCACACCCCGCCCACATCTTCTGGCGGGCACGCCCCTTTTCCCTTGAGGCATTGCGGCAGTTGGATCTTTGGATCGAACGGCAGGATTTTTTCTAAGACGACTTTATGCTCCCATCCGTCGCCGAAGTCATACTCGATGTACCTCAGGGGCTCTCGATCCGTCACTTGTTGTTCATAAGGTTGGATCTTCTTTAATTGAAGATCATAAATGGAGGGCAGTGCCCACCCTACCATGCTCTTCTCGTGATGGGATTGTTGAATAATGTAAAAATAAGTCAAGAACGCATAAAAGGGGTCGGGAGTCTTTTATCGGTGGGGTTCCCGGAAATCCAATGCTTCTCCTTCCCATTTCTTATGGAGGGATGGCTCGAGACTGACGAGGGAATATGGATGACCTGCCGCACAATTCGGTTCACCAACTCTGCCTTCACTCTAAACTAGAATTTCTCCTAGAAACTACATCTCATCTTTAAAACACACAACTCACAAGGCTTTTCACTCATCGCCTTAAAGGGGAAGGCCTTGCGAAGGAATCCGGCCCAAGAGCCCTGAGTATGGCCTTTTTTTCGTCATTTTCTTTCCTCCCTTTCCTCCCAGATTGATACTTTTGTTTGAATAGCCTATTGTACTGGCGGACAAATGAGGCAACCATCAAACAACTAAAGGGGGTAGCCGATGAGATTCCTAGTCATGGTGGCATCATTGAGTTTAATGGTTGCAATAGGTGGTTGCGGCGGAGGAAAGCCAGAGATTCCGGAAGATCGTTTGACGGTCGGGAAAGTGCAGGGCGAAGTCAAAGTGGGTATATCCGCCGCACAAGTGGCCGAGCTTCTTGGAAGCCCAAATATCGTCACAACCGACGACAAACGGCGCGAAGTTTGGATCTATGACAAGGTTTCAACCGATCGGGTGGACACCGCCAGTTCATCGTTTGCCGGTATCATCATTCTGGGCACTCGATCCAGTGATCGGGCCTCCTCCCAACGCCAACGCACCCTTACCATCATTATCAAGTATGACGAAGAAAAAAAGGTACGGGACTTTGCGTATAATTACACGCAGTTTTGAACGAAAGTGCCGGCAGGGGGTGAAATCGGTCGGGTGTACCGTGGGGAGCCTCCTCTTCGCCATGCAATTGGTGGGATGCGTCACCCAAACGGACCCAGCCGAATTGCTTCTATTGACGCCGGAGAGCGCACAAAACCGCGCTATGCAGATCCGGTTATTTGAAACCGAGAATCAAGTGGAGTTGCTGTCCGCTTCTGCGGCGGTCCTTCAGGACCTCGGCTTTCAAATTGAGGAAAGCGTCCTAGAGGTGGGGTTTCTCCGGGCCACAAAAGAAAGAAGTGCCCGGGAATATGGGCAGGACATTGGTCGATTTTTCATGTTTATTCTGTCATTAGGCAAATACTATATGCCGGTGGACCTACATCAAAAAATTGCCGCAACGCTGGTTGTGCGTCCGATCAAGGAAAGCCAAACACGCCGTGAGGTCCGGATTATGTTCTATCGCGTCGTCTGGAAAGGTGAGGGGCACTCCGACAATCAGACCATTCCGCCTGGGGAACAAAAAATGGAAATGATCCGGGATCCGGTGCTCTATCAACAATTTTTCGCCAAATTATCGAAAGCGGTCTTTCTGGAGGGATTCACGATCTGAAGGAGAGGAAGCACATGACGGATCCAAGAAGATGGGGGGTGGTAGTGATCGCCGGGGTGTTGGCACTCCATGGATGCACAACGCCGCAGCCGAAACCCGATTTACTGGCTCCCACGGAAGCGCAGATGAAAATTCGCAGCATGCAAACCCGGGAGTTTGACGTCAAGGACCGTTCCGAGGCCATGCGCGCCGTCATCGCCGCCTTACAAGATCTGGGATTCATCATTGAACGGGCGAATGAGCCACTGGGCCTGGTCACCGCCGAACGATTTGCGGAGCCAAATTATTTTGATGTGTTAGGCATTACCGTGACGGTGCGGCAGGAGACGCCAGACCGTATGATGATCCGGGCCAACGCCATTTACAATAACCTACCGATCGAAGATCCCAAGGTCTATCAAAACTTTTTTGCCACCCTTCAACGTTCCCTCTTCATCACCAAAGAATAGCCCTCTGGAAATGTCGATTGTATCAACATTACGGATCCCGGCGACCACAATCAAAGGAATCAGCCTCGCACTGGGTCTCAACCTTACCCTGCTGCTTCATGGGTGTCCCATGCCCTACGAGTGGCGGCACGAAGGACAGTGGAATTCTCAGGACCAAATTTGGCTTTCCGAACAAAGTCAGGTCAAATTGCGTGCGGCTCAATCACGAGTGTTCGATACCACCGACCGTCGGCGAACGCTGGAGGGGATTGTGGCCACGTTGCAGGACCTAGGGTTCATCATAGAAGTGGTGGATGAAGACTTGGGCCTCATTTCCGGCAAAAAATTTGTGCCGCTTGAAGGGCGCAATTTTGGGACGGATCACTCCTACCATCTCTATAATGATCAGCGGTTGCTGATTTTCACCAAGGCCTACCGCTCCTGGGGCCCTTTCTTGCACCGCAGCGATCTTGTCAGACTGACCGTTTCCGTCCGGCAGCGCAATGAAACCCAATTAGTCGTCCGCGCGAGCGCCCAGTTCTATCTTCGGGCCATTGAAGATCCTGTACCCTACCAACAGTTTTTCCGCGCCCTTGAACAAGCTCTCTTTCTAGAAGCCCAACGCGTGCCGTAACCCCTTTGCCACCATCACTATGTGGCCATTGTCGATGTGGGGATTACACCTCTCGTCCAGATTCGGCACAACCTCCACAAATTGAATTCAGCTAAATGGAATAGGGCAATCTGAATTCACCGTGTCGCCGGATGACTTCCTTTCTCTTCACGAATTCCTCAAAGAGTGTGGGATTTGGTCCAGGGATGTGTGCCATCGCCTCCTAAAGATTGGCCGGCGCCCCTTCCAATGTGGCGCCTTGTGTATTCGCTTCAGGCAACTCTTCAAACAAACCCATATACTCTTCCGGCTCTTTCTCAAACACCGGGGTCCACTTGATTTGAGTGGCAACTCCTTCAGTTTTCTTTGCCCCCTTTTCTTCAGATCTGCTACGCCAGAGGCTTGGATTGTTTACGCCATTTTTTGATAATGGTGAAAGTCTTGTATGGGTTGAAGTTCGGCGGCTTCGGCTTCCTGAGCTTTATATCAGTCCCACCGAATTTGAAGATGAAGTCAGAAATCAGCCGAGACACCCAAAATTTACCAAGCCGCAGTGCAGTGCCTGGCATGACACCCCGCTTCTGATTCACCCGTTCATGAACCGATGTCACCCGTCCAAAGCGATATGAGGGTCACCACTGGCGAGCTTCGGGCTATCATCCAGCAAGCAGCTCGTTCAGTGCAGCGTCGATGAACGTATTATCGGCCGGATTGGCCCCGAAGCCGGCGAGGTGCCCCCAGCTTGAGTTGATCGTGCGAAGCTCTGCATTGGGCATCCGTCCGACCTCTACCTGGAAGTCAGCCGGAGGGAAGAGAAGGTCCTGAGCCGAAGGCATGACGATCGCGCGGGCCTTGATGCTCTCAAGCGCCAACCCCAGTTCATTCTTATAGACCTCGTTGGCGCTGATGTCCGCGTGCTCCCAGGTCCAGAGGGCTGCCAGTAGGTCGTTGGCGTCCCGTTGGCTGAAGAAGCCCTCGAAAAATTGCATCGTCTCCTCGGCGGATCCGAAGCCGAGCTTTTCATATTCCCGGGTCCGGAAGAAATCGGCGCAGCAGAGCACGCTGCCGTAGACGCGGCTGAACGCATGAAGCGCGCTGATTGGTGGCGCCTTGTAGTGGCCGCCGGCGAAGTCAATCGCCGTGTTGAGAGCGGCTCTCGCCCCCTGGAGGAACAGTGCGTTCTGGGTCGACGTCTTGGGCGACCCACAGATCGGCGCAATGGCGGCCATGAAGTCCGGATAGAGGGCGCCCCAATGGAACGCCTGCTGGGCTCCCATCGAGTACCCGACGACGAGCCGGAGATGCTCGATGCCCAGATGCTCCGTCAGAAGGCGGTGCTGACATCTCACGTTATCGAGCACGGTTACGCTGGGGTGGTCGGGGCCCTTGAAAGGAGGGGGAGTCGTGCTGGGAGAAGAGGACAGGCCGTTACCCAGCATGTTGGGGACCACGACAAAATACCTTGCTGGATCCAGCGCCCTTCCAGGGGCCAGCATTGATTCGGTGTCGGTATGATGCCCCCCAAAGAAGGTGGGCATGAGTACGACGTTATCCCGGGCGGGGCTTAATTCTCCATAGGTTTGGTAGGCCAGCGAGCATTCGGGAAGCGTGATCCCACACTGCAGGACAACGTCCTTCAATTCGAAAATCTTATGGTCTGTCATCGTTCGCATCTTTTCCCTTTCAAATTTCCCGGCCAAAGGCACCCGACATGGGCCCGCCGACAGCTCAGCAGACAATAATAACAGAATCACCTGCCAAAAACCGTTCATCCCTTTCCACTGCTAGATCATCCGCAAGGTCGCGAGTCAGGCGCAAGCTATTGCAGGTCGCCTGCACCCTCTGGTTCGGCATTGCCTATTTTGTCCTACAGCATTTCAAGCACTGTGTCTTTCACGATTTCCATAACGATCTCAGACTTCATTTCTTCTCCAAGCTTTTTCATAATTTCTCGTATCCGCTCTCTTACACTATCGTCCCTTATTGCCGTCAAGAAGCGTCTTCCTTCATCTGTAAGCCCTTGGATGCTCTTTTAGGCCTTATTTTCGCATTCAACCAACTTGTGTTGAATCAGCGCTCGTATATGCCGTGTTACATTTTGACTGTCATGATTTCCTTCATCGGATAGTTCCCACGGATCACGACCGCCCTCAATTTCCGAAAGAATTTTATGAATCAGAGAAATGTCGTATTGCATATGCCATCCCTACCAAACAATGATTAGGCGGATCCGCCTATTCCGAGTGGACAATTTCATCGGTGAAAACGGGACATCTCCAATCGGTGTCTTAGGGACAATCAACTTCGGTCTTGGCATTGTTTCGCCTGACTAACGTGAGGAATAAGCCGCTTTGTAGCCGCGTAGGGGGTTAAGAGTGCCCCCGTTTTATGGTTCGGGACCATTATCGATTAACCCCGCATCTTTCATGGCCTTCATGGCACATTCCTGACAGTAGCCATGAGAGAATCGGGTGTTCGAATGTTGGCTGATGTAGGACTCAATTGGCTGCCATTTGCCTTGCTCATTGCGTATCTTTTTACATTGAGCGCAAATAGGGAGGAAGGCCTCCAGAACCTTGACCTCGGAAAGCGCCTTCTGCAGAGCGACGCTGGTCGCGTGCTCTCGATCCATGAGTTGGCGCATGCGCGCAATGGCAAATCCAATGGAAAGAAACGACACCAGCCTGATGCCCGTGTTCCAGACAGCAAATCCGTGTGCGGGGAATGTTTTGCCTGCCAAGTCATTGGCCAGGAACCAGACAGTGGCACTCAATATGGAAATGGTCACCGCCGCGCCAAACCCTAAAGACCATGCGGTGATCGCTACGGGCACGAAGTAGAATACGAAAAAGTTCAACTCGGTTCCTGTGACCCAATCCGCCCAGCCGAGCAGCAATACGAC
>JBDIVP010000093.1:0-12279 GCA_039794325.1 Candidatus Inrsubterrania sp. | reverse complement strand
AGTCCACTGATCATGAGGAGAATGGGGCCGGGCAACTGGAAAGTCTCGTGCTGACCGGCGAGGCGGAGGTGATGGTGGAAGTGGGTGATGACAATGCGGTGACCTGGGCGATTCGAAAACCGGAAGGGCGGCAGCGGGTTGTGGTGTCGGGTTTACAAGCTGTGCAATTCATGCAAACCGGATTGCAGGCTCCGCGGGAGGAGCGGATTCCTTTTCCACAAAATCAAGAGTTGACCTACCAGGCGATGTTTGAACGCACACCGGGAACCATCGAACTGGTCGGGCGGGATTCCTCGATGGCCTTGGTTCTTCAGGACAAAGGGTTGGAGTCGGAGAAACCGATATTAAGTTCAGTGATGCCGGTTCAAGCGGTGGATTTTTCCTGGCAGGATCCGGGAACCGGCGAGCGACGACCCCCCAGGCAGTTCAAGGGAGCCGTGGAATACAGAAGCCCGCAGGGATTGGCTCCCGTGCGGATCGAAGAACCGTCATTTTTGACTCTTGATCACCTGGACCGGTTCGAATTGATTTCCATCGTCCTGGACCCCCATCGCCATATCTTGAGAGTCCACTTGCAAGGCCAGGCGGGCTACATCAAGGCGGGCACAGCCGGCAATCCCGTTGACCTGCGCCCGAGACTCTTCGATGCCATCCGGTATCATCCGCTCTTCGAACCCGTCAGAAACCTGCTGGGCTTTTGAGAGAAAAGTTGTGTGCCTTCCTTAGGTGCATTGATTGGGCACAGGTCCTTCGCCTGGGGCTCAGGACGACATGGTCCTTTTGTAGGGCGGGCACTGCCCGCCATCCCCCATTTCATGACCGCGGCATGTCATCGTGATGCCGAAGAGTCCTCATCCCCCTCCGGCCCGGCTTCTCACTCGTTTTCA
Source organism: Candidatus Inrsubterrania sp. (assembly GCA_039794325.1). GTDB lineage: Bacteria > Nitrospirota > Nitrospiria > Nitrospirales > UBA8639 > JACKFE01. The sequence continues at coordinate 11,392 of JBDIVP010000093.1, read as the reverse complement.
ATGTAGTTGAAATTTGTTAGGGTGGTGTTTCATGGAAGCCTGTTCGTTTATGGAGGAAACGGGTGACGGAATATGCCTTTGATACTTTTAATGTGGGGTTTGATCGGATTGGTGTGGGGAGCTGTCCCGGCATGGGCGCAGGCGGATTTGGGTATGCTCAAAAAAGGGGTGGTGAAGGTGACCGCCCACTTTTCCCGGACAGACCAGGTCGGGACCGGATTTATTGTGGGCCAGGGGCGGCGGCATCTGTTTATTGTGACGGCCTCGCATGTGATTGAAGGGGAGACGGAAGCGCCCAAGTCCATCGATGTCACGTTTTTCACTCATCAGGAAGAAGCGATGCCGGCGGAAGTCGTCAAAAAAGAAGGGGGTGATCCCAGAGGGCTGGCCTTATTAAAGGTGGGAGGGGACTTACCTGAGGATGTGCAGGTGTTGGAATGGGACACCCAAAGCCGGTTTCACGGCGGCGAACGGGTGCAACTGATCGGGTTCCCAAGAATGCACGGCACGGACTGGGCGGTCACCGAAGGGACCGTCTCCGGATTCGACGGACCGATTCTCAAGTTTTCCGGCGGTGTGGAAGAGGGCAGCTCGGGAGGCCCGTTGTTGTATGGAGGTAAAGTGATCGGAGTCGTCATGGAAATCACCGGCAACTTCGGTAATGCCAAACCTTCCCAAATCGCCATGTTTACCATTGAAAATTGGCCGGGGTTTCCTCCATCCGCCAAAATCGCCTTACCGGGTGAACGGGAAACGCCGCGTGTGGATCCTTCCAAGGAGGTGCCGGTCGGCTCCCCAGCCCCATCCGGTGAGGTCGACCACACCATGGCCTCTTTGGTTGTCTCGACGACGCCCAAAGATGCCGAAGTCTTTATTGATGATGACCCGGTCGGCCGGACCAGCCAAGGGTCGTTAGTCCTAAATCGGATGGTTCCCGATGAGTATGAGGTGATGGTGAAAAAGAAGGGCTATCGGCCCTGGTTTCAAACCGTGGAACTGCTTCCCGGCGAGCGGCGGGACGTGACGGTGAAGCTGGTGGAAGGGGCTCCGTTGACGGTCAGCGGGGTATGGCAGAATCCGGAGCAGCCGACACTGACGTATGTCATGGAACAAACCGGAGAGAGGGTGACGATGAAGGAAGTCACGACGAGTTTTTTGGGGACCATGATTACCGCCGAAGGTGAAGGGCACTTGCAGGGCAATCAATTGCAACTCTTCTATCGCACGGTCTTGGGCACCATGGGGCAATCGACGGCGATGCTGTCGGATGACGGCCGGCGTTTGAGCGGGACATATCAGGATTTCTCCAACATGATTCCCATGGCCCTTTCGCTGGTGCGGACGGGGGATGCTCCGGGAGGTTCGGAGTTGATGGACAGTGAAGCCTGGCAAGCCATTCAAGAATTGGGACGGTAGGTGCAGGCAGGGAGTGTAGGGGATGAAATGTTTGGTGATTGGAGCCACCGGCCAGCTTGGGGCCAATCTGGTTCGTGTTCTGCTGGAACACGGGCATGATGTCCGGGCCTTCCACCGCCCGACCAGCCGGACTTTCACCATCGATGGGCTCCCGGTCGAACGATTCGTGGGGGATCTGAACGACGGCGAATCACTCCGCCGGGCCTGTGAGAAGGTTCAAGTCGTCTTCCATGTGGCAGGCTATTACCCGACGGCGACCGTTCCGGTCGATGAGGCCAAGGGGCAGGCGTTGAAGGAGACCATGATGCTGCTCGAGGCCGTCCGGGCCGCCAACAATGAACGATTGGTCTACGCCAGCGCCCTGACTACCATTGGTTTGCCAAGGCAGGCGGGCCGGTTGGCCAATGAAAGTTGTCCGTTTTCCACCCGGTATAGCGCCAATCCGTATTTAATGGCCAAAGCGGCCATGGAAGAAAAAATGCTGCAGGCCGCCGCGCAGGGGATTCCGGCGGTGGTGGTGGTGCCTTCCCAATTTTTTGGTCCGTTTGATGCGCGACCCAGCAGCGGGTCCCTTATCGTAATGATCGCCAAACGTCGCATGCCGGGTTATATCCAAGGGCCGGTGAACGTCATCGATGTCCGGGATGTGGCGGTGGCCATGATGCGGGCGGCTGAACGGGGAGCAGTTGGAGAGCGCTATGTGGTGGGCCATTGGAACACGACCCAGAAAGAACTCAATCAACTTATCGCCGATATTGTGGGCGTCCCGCCGCCCCGCCTACCGGTGCCGTTTGCTGTGGCCCGATGGGGATCAAAGGTGGGGGAGTTCGCCGCACGGCTGGCAGGAAAACCGCCGATGGTCCCGGCATTTTTTGTCGAAGTGATAGCCCATATGCAGCAGTATGATTGCTCCAAAGCCATTCGAGTATTGGGTGACCCTCAACGTGCTGTTCCCAAGGCCATTGAAGATGCAGTGCAGTGGTTCCGCAACCATGGGTATTTTTCCCGTCCCGCGGAGGGGCCGGCGGAAGGGGGTAGATCGGGTTAGGCCGTTCCTCCGGTCTCTTCTTCGGCTTTGCTGAGAATTTTGGTAAACCGGTTTCCGACCAACGTGGTCACCTTTCCCATGATCTCGGTCAGTTCTTTCCATTCTTCAGGTTTGAGTTCTTCCTTGAGGTTGGGGTGAAGTCCCCATTTAGTGCTGACTTTCTGGCCTTCCCGTTGTATGACCACATGAAGAATTTCAGTTTCCGGAGCGGGAGCGGCGGTCGTCCCTCCGCCTGAACTGCTTTGTGCCATGATAGATCTCCTTGTGCGAAAATAGGTTCAGGCTATTGTACTGGATCGGGGGTGAGGCTGTAACCTCCCGGCGCGATGGTTTTTCAAGAAGACCTGCCTATGTGCCAAAATCTTGAGGCTATTCACCTTTTAACGGAGGGTTCATGAACGATGGAATTTAAGCGCCCGAAATTTTGGGAAAACTTCAATATGAATGATCTGGCCAGGAATTTTTTTGAAGGCCTGTTAATCCTGGTGCCGGTGGTGACCACGCTGTATGTGGCTTGGTTGGTTTTGGAAACGGTGGATGGATGGTTGAATATTCCCATCCCCGGGATCGGGTTTTTGGTCACCATCGGACTCATTACGCTGACGGGACGGTATGCCTCCACCGTCTTTGTGCAAAAAGTGCTGGATGTGATGGAGCGGATTTTAATCAGAGCGCCGTTTGTGAAAATTCTCTATACCTCGCTGAAGGATCTGATTGCCGCCTTCATGGGCGAAAAACGACGGTTCGATCAGCCGGTGCTGGTGTCCATTCTTCCGGGAGGCTTCGGGGAAGCGGTGGGATTTGTCACCCGAACGGATCTGGAATTTCTGGGACTGTTAAACCACGTGGCGGTGTATTTCCCACAATCCTACAATTTTGCGGGACATGTCCTGGTGTTTCCCAAGGAGCAGGTCAGGCCGTTGGAGGCGGAAAGTGCCGATGTTATGGCCTTTATCGTCTCCGGCGGGGTCTCCGGTGGCCAACATACGGAAAGCGTAGGGGGGTAGGAGAGTCTACCAGCTTAAGACACCGTACAAGGATGGTACCACCCCCACGTGATCTTCGAGCCAATTGATTTCATTGTCCGTCTTACCGCTCTGGTGCCTAAATCATGAATGAACCTGACCGGCTTCCATAGTGCCCTTGCCCCCAACAGTCAGCACCCCGCCCTGGTAACCCCAGCGAAGCATGGCAAGGGAAAAAAAGCCCAATGGATCGGATGACCCGCAAACGCTCGACGAGCGGCGTGCATTCATGACCTGAACGCAACGCCTGAAAGGCGCATTCAATATCGACATCGAGACCTGCCACAGCGAGAATAAACTCAATGATCAGCCCGGTAGAAAATAAGAGACGATATCCATGTCTTTGTGCGGAATGCCAATAATCTCAATGCTTCCCTGGGCAATCAGGTAAAAGATGACGTGCTGGCCCTGCGGGTAACTGTAGTAACCTTCTGTGACATCCGAGCGATGCTTTCCCACCCTTGGATTTTCTGCCAGCCAGTGGAACCGTTTTTCGAAATCTTGCAGGTAGATATTGCGTTGGCTTTTGCCCCATTGCCGTTCAGTGTAGCGGCCGATATTTTTTAAATCGTCTCTTGCCCTCGGGGTGATTCTGAACTTGGGCATCAACCTTCGCTATCCAAATCTTTGATTAATGCCTCCATAGAAAAGCCGTCAACGAATTCGCCGGCTCTGGCTTGTCCGGCACCTTGCGCTAAATGGGTTTGCAGAGCTTCGAGTTTGCTTTTTCGCTCTTCCATGGCGCGCAGGGCGGCACGGACAACTTCACTGGCGGAGCCATAGCGGCCGCTGGCGATTTCATTCTTAATGAATACTTCCCAGTGTTCTCCCAAGCTAAGACTTGTAGTGGCCATGATACGCCTCCGATATTCAAAAATAACAAATATGAATATAAGTCAAGCTGGCAAGAAACGCAATGGGGGGCGGGTATTCCGGGGTGGGGGCGAAATTTTAATTGATACAAAACGCCAGTTAGCGGATCCCGGCTTCAGAAGGTCATCAATACCCACCTGCTGGTTTTACGAATTTTTAAGCATGGTATTCTTTATGGTAATTGGGGTGTATGGTTAATTATAAGAGGCCGATTTCAAATACAAATTGATTCTTATTAACAATAGAATATCAATATGTCCGGGTATTGTTTACACAGGCTTAGCATCGCGGTAACGGGAATTTAAATATGACGGCCGAAAATGGGAGGTAACAGAACGATATGACACGATAAAGACCGTTGCCGAGACCGGCGACAAAACAGAGGAGTAACGGTTTGGGACGCCAACATGGTTCAGCTGATCCGGTGAATGCCTTCCCTGAAGATTCCCTTTCCCTTCACGCGCTGCAACGAGAATTTCAACAACAGTATGGCATCATTGGCGATGGATGGTCTGATCGCCTGATTCGAGCCCTGCCGTTTTCTGTGGGAGATGTGACCGCCGGGTCGGAACATGAATATCAGGTGGTGGTGCAAGGTTCCAGGGAAACCGTGGACTTGGCCCTTTCCCTTGAAGCCTCAAACTTTTTTAAAAATCTCCAGAAACGAGCCTCGTCCGAAACCAATGCCAAACGGATGCTCCAGGAACTACAAGCGTTTCTCGATCATGCCTCCCATGATGTCTGGGAAAACTCCTGGGTCCGCTTTCCCAGGAACTTGCTCAATGCCTATGCCGATCAGGTGCTGTCCCATGATTTGCTGGCCGATAAAACCTGTCCGACCGGTCCTCGACGGTCAGACGTGGAAAAGTTTCTGTTCACATATTGCGGGGAGGCCTGGGTCAGGGTGCCGATCAGCTATCTGCTTCGATTGGCCCTGGCGGACGGCATGAACGATCCGGCCATATCCAACCCCGTGATGCGGGAAACCGGTGAGCAACTGATCGGTCATTTTCTCAACGATAATACCTCTCCCGAAACGCGCAGTTTTTATGTGATCCGCAATTACGAACCGGGACAAGTGGGCCGGCAAGTCGCCAAAGAGGCGTCGAAACGGTTTCTTCTGTCACATGTGCTGGTGACCTATGCCAACGAGAAATTTCAGTTGAGGGAAACCGGGCAGCGGGCTCAGGTGTATTGTGCGCCGCACCCCCCGGTCCAGCAAAAAATCCTCAATCGCTATATTTCCGATTCGATGTATCGGGATTTATTCATGAATCCCTGTATTTCCGGGTGGAACAGCGGAGAGGATAAACACCGGTATATGAACCTCTGCCATCAAGTGCTGTCCCATAGTCATCTCAAGGTGATGGGGCGTTTGCAGGACGCCGGCATCATTACCAGAAATCTGGTCACGCTCCCCAGTTTGTCCAATATTTCACTGGCCAATAACGGCACACACATCAGCATGGGCAGTGAAAAACTGACGGGGCAGTTACGGCAGGGAAGCCGCGAGTTTACCCCCCGGCATGAAAAATATCTGGGGGATTTGGCGATTAAAATTACCGAACATTTTCTCCCGTTGTTCGTCGGGACATACAGCGCCGCGCCGTATCGCCTGGATTTTTGGGATTTTCATCCCGAACAGGTGTTGGGGTTTTTACCGCATGAGCTGCATCCTCAATACTTGCAATTGTTGTGGCAGCGGTGGAAACGAAAGGCGGGGTTGAACATTCTTGGGACACCCCTGACGCCGCTGGGACCCAAATGGCTTGACAGGACTCTGAGTAAGGTGTTCCGGCTCAAAGGCGATTTTGTGCCCGACTATCGGTTGATCGACTATTTCGTGGTCCTCCCCAGCACGGAACAAAGCGCTGCACTGGACGGACGGCTGGGCAATGATCGACGGCTGAAGGCGGACCTGGCGGAACAAGGCATTTACGATGAGCGCATGTCCCTGTACCTCCTGTCCAAACCCCGGCTGTACGGGGAAGTCGGCTTTTCAGGCTTTGAAGGGCGCTACTACAGCTTATTCCCCAGTTTTTCCGACGACATGGCCGATGCGACCAATCTTCAAGGCCTGATCACCGCCCTGGCATACAAATATATCGCCACAATGGCCGTGACCCATGACCATATTCCGGATACGCCGTTGGTGGAAAGCGAACGGCGGCAGATTTTCTTCGCGGCCGCGTCACAGGTGCCCACCTTCTATGTGCAGGAGCATTCAGGCAATGTGTTTCTCCGGTCCATTTTGGCCAGAACGCGGAAAGTTCGCGCCAGCCGGCGGTTTTCCGGATTCCTACGCGTGCATACACATGAATTTTTATACGGCCTGGTGAGGGCCTTGGAAGAGGATGCGGGTGTTTTGATCGAGGCCTTTGGGCTTCAAGACGATCTGGCGCGGCTCCGGAATCGATTGAGTGATCCCGGTGGCTGTTCCGCTTTCGGAAAATTGACCAAGGGCATGATGGACCACGCCGGGGTGTCCTCCCCCTGGGGGCTATCCGGGGATGAATGTAATCGGGCCGCGGAATCCTATTATCGAAATGACCTTAAGCGGCAATATCTGAACGAAGGCCTGAACTGGTTGCGGCAGGACGTGGAAGCGTTGTTGACGGAGGGAAACCGGAGCCGGGAAAAGGCCCGCAAGGCCTTGGAAACGGTTATACCAGACCCTGCTCAGGCACCCCGGTTTCTCCATGACATTCATGAGGCCGTGTTGAACGACACGCTCACTCCGGCCGCTACCAGGACCTTACTGGGTGTGTTGATTCTGTCCTTTGCCCCAGACCTCCTGCATCACAATGATTCAGAGGGGACTCGATCCTCCCGGACCAATGATCTCGCACCAATTTGTTGATCGCCGAACGGGGCGAATACAGGATGAACGGTTGTATTACGACCGGCTCGTGGCTTTCTTTTACGACGTGGGGCGGGAGTGGTCTCCCTTTCTGTTTAAAGCCGTGACATCACCCCGGTCGACGGCCTTGTTGGGATATTTGAATTATGATTGGCAGTTGGGGTGCAAAATCCTCGGGACCCAGCGGTTCGTCAAACATCTGGGGATCAATTTGTCGGAATGCACCGAACCGGAAGCCTATTATGATACGCCCCGCAAAGTTTTTGAACGGACTATCCGGTATTGGGAATGCCGCCCCATGGATGAGCATCGGCCCGGCGTGGTCTCCCCGGCGGACGGCCGCCTGTTGATCGGATCCTTCGCCCGAACCTCCCTGTTATTTCTCAAGGAAAAATTTTTTGCCTTCGAGGAATTACTGGGCCGGGAAAAGACGTCATGGCTTGAGGCGTTCGAGTCGGGGGATTTTATGATTCTCCGCCTGACCCCGGATAAATATCATTACAATCACTGTCCCGTGAGCGGCGTTGTGGTGGATCACTACATCATCGACGGGGCCTGTCATTCCTGCAACCCTTCCGCGATCATCTCTCTGGGAACCACCTATTCCAAAAATCGCCGGGTCGTGACGATCATCGATACCGATGTGGAAGGCGGGACCGGGATCGGCTTGGTAGCCATGATCGAAATCGTCGCGCTCATGATCGGCGAGATCGTGCAGTGCTACAGCGAGGCACGGTACGACAACCCTTTGCCGGTGACGCCGGGCCTGTTTGTGAAAAAGGGACAGCCGAAAAGCCTGTACCGGCCGGGCAGTTCCACCGACGTTCTCATTTTTCAGACCGGACGGATACGCCCGTGCCAGGATCTTCTGGACAATATGGAGCGCCGGGATGTGCAAAGTCGATTTTCCGAAGGATTCGGAAAACGTCTTGTGGAAACCGACGTCCAGGTCCGTTCGACTATTGCCCATGCCCGCCCGCGACCCGGAAATCCGTCATGATCCCGATAACGGAAATGGTATTCATCCTGGTTCTGGTTTCCGGACTCCTTGGACTTTTTCTTTGGGGCAACCGGGTTCTGCCGCGGGAAGACTGGCAGTTTCTGGCGATTGTCCCCCGCACGTGTACCGGGGGCAGCGGGGAAGGGACCAATCTGACATTTTACGGGGTGTTTACCGCTACCGGCGTCGGATTTGCGGTGTTGATGCTCCTGTTGTTGTTGGGAAGCATCGAACGTCCCGTCACACATATTTTGGGAATCATGGTGCCGCTCCTGGCCTTGACCGTGCCGTCGGCCAAAGTGATCGCCCGCCTGGTGGAAGGGAAAACCTCTACCCTCACGATCGGCGGGGCCTCCTTTGTCGGCATGCTGGCCGCCCCGTGGGTGATTTGGGGGTGGAATCGGCTGGCCGGATTTGTGGAGGACCAGACCTTTCCCATGGTGCCCACGTTGGCGGCGTTATGGATTGCCTATGCCTTTGGAGAGGGGCTCGGACGCCTGGCCTGCCTCAGTTTCGGCTGTTGTTACGGGAAACCGCTTGCCGCCTGTCATCCGGTGCTTCAACGCCTGTTCAAGTCCATGGCCTGCCGGTTTTTTGGAAAGACCAAGAAAGCGGTCTATGCCGGTGGGCTGGAAGGGATTCCATTGTTTCCCATTCAGGCCGTAACGGCCGTGGTCAATGCCGGGCTGGGCATACTGGGAACGCTCTGGTTTTTGCACGGGTGGTCATTCACGGCCCTGGTGATGGTGGCGTTGGGAACCCAGGGGTGGCGGGTCATATCCGAACTCTTCCGCATGGATTATCGAGGCACCGGGTTCATCACCGCGTACCAGGGGATGGCCGTGGTTGGCGCCATGTATTCGATCGTTCTGGCCGGCCTGTGGACGGACTCCCATCAGGTGTTACCGCAGATGGAAACGGGTTTGGCCGTGTTGTGGGATGTGCATGTTTGGCTGATCGTCCAGGCGATCTGGTTGGGGATCTTTTTCTTTACCGGTGTCAGCCGGGTTACACGGGCCGATATTTCCACCGGCGTGCGGTATGAACGGGTGTAAGGTCAAGGCTTTGGCTCTCATAATCGGGCTTGTGGCGACCATGCTGTTTATCTGCCCTGAGCCTTCCCCGGCTCAGCCGGATTCGATTGGGGATGGGTATCCCGAATCTCTCCAGGAGGAATTAAACGTCTGGCTGGTCAGGAAAGACCGCCATCCGGATGATCCGGATGTGCAACACCGTCTGGCCGAGATCTATCTGAACCTGGGTGACGATTGGTATGAAGACCGACAGGCTCGGATTCAAGCCTACGAGCAGGGGGCGACGGAAGCCAAAAAGCTTTGGCAATCCCGGCCGGATCATGCCGAAGGGCACTATCTCTATGCCGTGAATCTGGGAAGTCTATCGCATTTGAAAGGACTGGCCTATGGGGCAAAAACCCTCGATGAGATTATGCGCCATCTGAAATGGACCCTTGAGCTGAAAGCTGATCATGCCCAGGCTCTCCAATTCCTTGGCGGATTGTTGGCCGAATTACCGTGGTTGCTTGGCGGAAACAAGGATCAAGCACAGGTTTATTTGGAAAAGGCCATCCACATCGATGGGAATTACACCAATGCCAGAATACTCCTGGCCAAACTCTTGATCAAACAGAACCGGATTGCCGAAGCCCGACAACAATTGACGGCCGTGGTCCAGGCTCGGCATCCGCATAATCCTTACACCTGGGCCAAAACATTCCGACCGCTGGCCCAGTCGATGTTGGACAATCTGAAAAAATAATCTCTCCGGTTCGGCCCTTTGTTGGCAATGCGGTCGAACTCTCCTTCACGGCAAGTCTGGTGAATGGGCAATCGCCTCCCGTTCCCGGAGAAATTCAAACATTTGTAACAAAACAGTCATGCCACTCATATGCATCCGTAATGCTGCCGAGTCATAATCGTTAATAGGCACAGTTTTCCAGGCGATTCACGCACAACAGATAAAAAAGTAAAAGTCAAGCTGGTGCCTCACCCACCCTGCTGTTTCTGGAATATACCTCACCCTGGAAATGGCACTACCAGCTTGGCTTTCATTTTCCTTCCGTACAGGAAGGGGAGAACGCCGGATGGGACGACCGCTGCGGCCGTCCCATCCCTCCTCCTCCCTATGCCCCCGCACATGGTGAAGGAGGCAGGCGTCGTCCATCATAGAGAGAGGCTGTCATGATCATTCTTGTATTTGGTGAGGGTATTCCGTGTTCGTTTTCTCAAGACTTGCTTGGCACCGGTTTTGGTCCCTGGTAACTGACGACGGGGTGTGGGGAGATCAGTCAGGCGTCGGTTTTTAAAGATAACGGGATCTTCGACAAAACCGCAGTTGAGGCATCGGAGACTATAAATCCAGGACGGAGCGGAACTTTCCTGGTGGTCGTAATAATTATCGAGAAGACGAAGCCCTTGGCATCGTGGACAGGTGGACGTGGGAAGAAACAAGGGATGCAATGTCGAGGAGCCATTCATGACGGATTTCCTTTATGTAATGGAACCGAGGAGGTATGCCTCGCCGGCTCCAAATGGTTCAGTAGAATCGTATGATCTGAATTGGTTGCCCAATACACGCAAAGGCTGGAAGTGCCCGAATGAAAAATGATCAGGTGAAAAAAGTGTGACATCCTTCGGATTCCACCGCGTGAGATCTTAGTTTCCCATCTCCCAAAACACCCGATATTGGGCCAAGCGGCGCAGGCCCCGTGTTTCCAATTGCCTGATGCGTTCTCTGGGGAGCTGATACCTCTCCGAGATTTCCGAAATCGTCTGTTCTTCGTATCCTTCGAGGCCGTACCGTTTACGGAGAATGTCGGCCTCCAGCTCGGGCAATTGTCGAAGGGCCTCGGAGATAATTATTTTCTGTTCGGCAAGAAACGTTTCCCTGAAGGGCGAAAGCACTGCCGGTAAAAAAAGAATCCCTTGTGTGTTGAGATAATCGGGGTTATCCGAACCCCAATCCTCAAGGGAGAGTCCGTTGAGGGGAAGATCCAGGAGAAAATCAATTTTTTCTATAGAAACTCTGCAATGCTCGGACAATTCTTCAATCGTGGGGGGGCGTCCCAGGCGTTGCTTAAGGATTTCGACCTGTCGATCCAACCTGCGACTGTTGACGACGGCCTGGTTGGGGACATGAATGACCCGGTTGCG
>JBDIVP010000092.1:0-12311 GCA_039794325.1 Candidatus Inrsubterrania sp. | reverse complement strand
GTCTCCCGCGGGCTTTCCTCCCCCATTACCTTGGGGCCTGATCATAATGATGTGCTGGCGGCGCGCGATGCGGGCTTTGTCCAAATTCATGCGGAAACCTGCCAGGAGGTATTGGATTCGGTGTTGATGGCCTTTCGCATTGCGGAAGATGCCCGGGTGTCCTTACCCACCTTGGTCAATCTGGACGGTTTCTTTTTATCCTTTACCCGTGAACCGGTGGAGATACCGGATGCCGGCGTGGTGCAGGCATTCCTTCCGGCTTTTCAATCCCATCATCCCGTGTTTACGGGCTCGCAGGCCATGGCGCAGGGGGTAGCGGTGTTGGACGGTGCGGCTTACAGTTATTTTCGGTATCAGATGCATCGTGCCATGGAAAATGCCCTGGTGGTGCATGAGGAAGCGGCCAGGGATTTTCATCGTCTCTTTGGCCGGCGGTATGGAGCGGTGGACGAATACCGGATGGAGGATGCGGAAACCGTTCTGGTCATGGCCGGATCGTTTTCGACCAAAGGGAAAGCGGCAGTGAACCGCTGGCGGGAACAGGGCAGGCAAGTAGGATTGGTACGGTTACGGTTGATTCGACCGCAACCCGTAGCCGATCTAATGCGGTCGCTATCCGGCCGTAAGGCCGTCGGAGTCATCGATCAAAATCTTTCTCCCGGGTTGGGGGGCATCCTGTATCAGGAAATGGCTGGGCTGATGGCGACGGCCCCGCACCCTCCACAAGTGATGCGATCGTTCATCAGCGGGCTGGGGGGCAAGGATATCAGCCAAAGTGAATTTGACCGGGTGTTGGAGGTGTTGGATGCCGCCAAGCCCGGAGAGGGTCATGTTCCCGCACAGTTGCTGTATACGGAAGCGGAATTTCAAAGCATGCGAGCGGCCATGAGCATCGCCGGCAAACCGGTCGAGGAAAGGGCCCCGTGAAAGTGACGCGCGAGTTTTATAAAAGCCCGAAGGATCTGCCTCGGGAGGAGGCGCTGAGTGGCGGTTCCCCGCTCTGTGCAGGTTGCGGCGGGCTGTCGACACTGCGCCTTGTCCATAAGGTATTGGGTGAAAAGGTCGTCATTGTCAATGCGGCCGGGTGCATGACCCTCATGGCCACGTTTCCCTACAGCCCCCTCCGGTCATCGTGGTTGTATACCACCATGGGAAGCGTAGCGGCAGGCGCGCAGGGTATTCGTGATGCGCTGGATATCCGGCGGGCCAAGGGCGAACTCCAGGAACAGGATGACCTGAGGGTCCTGGTTTTGGCCGGGGATGGTTCAACCTACGACATGGGGCTGTCGGCGACCTCGGCCGCGATTCATCGAGGGTTGGACTTCTGGTATTTGTGTTATGACAACGAAGCTTATGGCAACACCGGCTTTCAGATGTCCAGTTCATCGCCGTTTGCCTCACAAACGACCACCTCCCCGGTGGGCACGGTTGAGCCGGAAGGTACGCTTCAGACGAAAAAAGACATGTTTGAAATCTGGCGGGCTCAAAAACCGCCCTATGTGGCCACCGTGTCATCGCACGAAGTTGTGGATCTGGCGGAAAAAGTCCACCGGTCGTTGGCGATCAAGGGGCCGAAACTATTTCTGGCCTTGGCGGTGTGTCCGACCGGATGGGGGTTTGATCCGCGGTTGGGCGAAGAATTGGCCCATCTGGCTGTCAAAACCGGTGTCTGGCCACTCAAGGAAGCCATTGATGGTGTGGTCCGGCATACCTTCATTCCCGGGCGGTTGCTGCCCGTTGAAGAGTATCTGCGTCCGCAATGGCGGTTTCGCCATTTGTTTGAACCCAGGCCGAACACAGAAGTCTTGCAAACGATCCAACATCGTGTGGACCAGTACTGGGAACAGGTTCGACAGCATGAGGAGAGGGAGACATCTCCCAAGACTGATGGAACGGGTGTGAACCACCCAGGTAAAGGAGAGTTGATATGAGCGGCACCCATTTTACATTTGAAGAGTATTGTGACGAACTGGGCCCTATAAAGATTGTGCATCTCTATGAACCGTCCTGCGGCCTCAGAGGTATCGTGGTCATCGATAATGTGGCCTGCGGTCCGAGCATCGGGGGCGTGCGGATGGCTCCCGACGTATCCACTCGTGAAGTCTTTCGCCTGGCCAGAGGAATGACACTGAAAAACGCGGCCGCGGGACTGCCGCATGGGGGTGGAAAATCCGGGATCGTGGCCGATCCCCGTACCCCTGATAAACGTCGGATCATCCGGGCATTTGCCCGGGCCATTCACGATCTGGTGGAGTATATACCGGGACCGGATATGGGAACCGATGAGACTTGTATGGCCTGGATCTATGATGAAATCGGCCGGGCCATGGGCCTTCCGCGTGTGCTGGGTGGAATTCCCCTTGATGAGGTGGGAGCCACGGGATTCGGTTTGGCCGAATGTGCGGAGGTGGCGGCCCCTCTGTGCGGGCTTTCCATTAAAGGGTCCAGCATTGCAATCGAAGGATTTGGAAATGTGGGCCGCCCGGTCGCCCGATTTCTGGAGGAAAAGGGAGCGGTCCTGGTCGCGGCCAGTGATAGGCAGGGGACCATCTACGATCCGGGCGGCATTCCCGTGGAGGCGCTGGAAGAGGCGAAAAATATGTCCGGCAGCGTGATGGGCTATGCCAAAGGCAAGAAGTTGAATCAAGCGGACATCTTTGGCCTCCCCTGTGATATGCTGATACCAGCTGCCCGTCCTGACTGCATTCACAAAGACAACGTCGAGGCCATTCAAGCCAAGTTGATTCTGCAGGGGGCCAATATTCCGGCTACTCTCGAGGCGGAAACCCGCTTACATCAACGGGGCATCCTCAATGTGCCGGACTTTATCGCCAATGCCGGCGGAGTCATCTGTGCGTCTGTCGAATACCATGGGGGGAATGAAGCTCAGGCTTTCCAGGAGATTTCAGAAAAAATCCGGCGCAATACCGAAGCCGTGATCAGCCGGAGTCAGAAGGAGGGCATAGAGCCTCGCCAAGCGGCTTTGGATCTGGCTGAAGAGCGCGTGCGGCACGCTATGTCATATCGCACGATGGAAGGGGCGACCCGTCAGACATAAAAACGGTACTTGGGGGGCAGCGGTCAAAGCCGGAAGCCGGTCCGGTTGGTTGGGCGGCCTGACTTTAAAGGTTCCCGTCTGAGGCGGGAGAGCCGTAGCCATAGATGGCTATATTGAACACAATAACGAAGATGCCGATGGAAATTTGAATGGAACGTGTGAGCCCACCCGGATAAATGAGGGGCAGAAGGTAGTACTCGCTGAAACAGGATCATCCAGTTTCAGCGGATGAGCAGAAAACCTCCGAATACGACGAATCCGATAAAACATAGGTGGATGATCAGGAGGACGTCGGCGATAATCTGTTCCAGCATTCGTCCGCACACTCCTCATTGACTATCCCAACCCCATAAAGTTGCTCACGGCTATTACTCCAAATTCTTGACCCTTTTGTCCGGGAGGGGTTAGGGTCCTTCGCCATGAAATTCATGTTACACCACTTGACCGGCAGCCAGAGGGGGCAAACCCAGTATTTCGACGTGGACTCCCTTCGGTTCGGAACGGGACACGATTGCGGGGTGCGCTTTCAAAGTAATGGGGACGGCCCGGTTATGCCCGTGCATGCTGAGTTGGTTCTGGCCGGTCAGGCTCCCATGCTTCGGGACCTGAGCGGACAGCACGCCTTGTTTCTCAATAATCGGAAGACCGTGCAGGCGGCGCTGCATGACGGCGATTTGATTCAACTCGGAGAGCACGGGCCTCTCATTCGATTTCGCATTCTTCCCAATCAGGCAGACGGACATAAGCCCTGGCGATATATCGTTGAGGATTCCCGCGACATGGTGGGGCACACGCCTCACAAAGCCTATGCCTCCTTGTTTTATCTGATCCGGCATGTGGCCGGGGATATTCTTCGGTATGGGACATTGGCAACCAAGATGACGGCGGCTCTGTTGATCCTGGCGCCCCTGGTCCTGATCGGCGTGTTGAGCGTGAGCTTGTACTTCGAATATCAACAAGCCAAGGACTTTCGCCAAATAGCCTCGGACTTGGAAACCCAGGTAGAAACCGGGAAATTGGGGCGGGAAGAGCTGGAATCGCGGATAGCCCGCGAACGCGACGCAAAGGAAAAATTGCAGGAGGAGCAGAAGGAACTGAAGGCCGACTTGCAAGCTGCCCTGAAACAACAGCAGGCCGCACGAGACTCACAGGAGGAAGTGCTGACACTTCAAAAGCAATTGGCCTTGCTGGAAAGCGAGCAACGGTTTTCAGAAGGGGTGATCCAGCGATTTCACGGTGGCATCGGTCTTTTACATGGCGGCTATAAAATCTATGAATCGGAAACCGGTCGTCCCCTCCGCTATCAGGGATACCATGACAATGGGGCTCCCTATCGGGGTGAAGACGGCATGCCGTTGATGACCTTGGAAAGCGAAAACCCGATTGTCGTCATTTTCTTTTCCGGCACGGGAGTCCTGGTTGATGAGAAGGGGACCGTGTTGACCAACCGGCATTTGGTGCGGATGTGGGAAGCCTACCCACCGGTTGCCGCGCTTCTGGATGCAGGCTTTGAACCGAAAATGGAATTCCTCCGGATCTTTTTCCCGGATTTCGACGGGTCGTATGAACTGGAGGAGGTGCTGCTGGAGAAGGAAAATGATTTTGCCGTGCTCCGGACGACCAGTCCCCCGAAGGGGCAGCCTCCCCTGCAATTGGCTCCGGCCGATCAACCCATTCAGATCGGTGAACCGGTCATTATCATGAGTTACCCCGGAACTATCGACAGTATCCTGAGTCGATTGCCCCAGACCATCAGTGAACGGATTGTCCGGCTGGCAGGAGGGAATCACCTGACCCTTCCGGAACGCCTGGCGGCAGAAGGCTTGATCCGGCCGTTGACCACGCACGGCTATGTGGCCGATGTTTCATCGGATGTGGTGACCTTCGAAGCGCGATCTTCACAAGGGAGCAGTGGGGGAGCTGTGTTGAACCGTGAAGGCTTGCTCATTGCCATCAACCATTCGACATTGCGAGCCGTCGGCGGTATCAACCTGGGCATCTCCATCAGAAAAATCCGAGAACACCTTAATGAGGTGAGCCTGGCGTCAGCCGAATAACACCGGAAGCTTTGGAGCCGCTTTGGCCCATTGGATCTATCAAATAGAGCTTGTTATGAATGACAGCCCCGGTGATTCAGGAAAATGGGCACACGATCTTTCCCATAAGGGGCGGAGGTTTAATCTTAAAGCTCTATTCTCCACAAGACTCAAAGGCTCAGTTGTCTGCCAATCGGTGTGGTGAGGTTAATTTCTTTGATAATCAGGAAAATAAAAAAGACTCTCGACCCCTTTAATTTTATAGATGGGCGACTCCTTTTTATGACTCTACCTGTTCATGAAGGATCGTTTTCTCCTAGCCATTTTCAAAAGAAAACGCTATTGTGGGGTTAATGGCAAAATACAAATTTACCGAATATTTCCTGAAGAAAGTTTTGCAAAAGCGTCCATATATAAAAAAGGAGTGGTGTATCCGGATTGTACAAAATCCCCTGAAAAGTGAGCCCCAAGAAGAAAATCGGTACCGATTCTGGGGGAGAGTTGAGGAGTTGGAAGGACGAATACTTCGGGTGATTACACTCGAAGACAAAGTGACCATTCACAATGCTTTTCCAGACAGAGGGTTTAAGCCATGAAGCTTGATTATTATCCAGACACTGATTCGCTCTATATCGATCTATCCGAGCGCCCAAGTGTCGAAAGTCGTGAAATTTCTGAAGGCGTTGTTCTTGATTACGACGCTGAAGGTCATTTGGTGGGTATTGACATCGACAATGCAAGCTGCAAAGTCGATCTTAAACAGGTAACCCTCAACAGGGTGCCGTTGATTGTGCAAACCATTTCGGCATAATTGGTCCCCAAGGGGAAAAATAAGGAAGGGGAGTAATTTTGCTCCAATCCAGAAAGATAAATTTTGTGTGCTGCTCTACATGGGACAAGTTTACCGATAAGCCTGCTACTTTGTGCACACTCTTTTATTATTTCCTAACGGTTGGTTCATATTGAAATTTTGACGAAGCTAGCCGGGATAAAAAAGGTGCCAGACACCTTTTAATGACAAAATCAATCCCCAGTCTTTCCCAAGATGTCATTCTGAGGGAACCGAAGAATCTGATCCAGCCGTCCCAAGGGTTGATCCAGAGGGGTGAAAAGAGTGTGAGACTCCTTTTTATGACCTGACGCAACATCTTGGTGTTGCCCTTAGCGATATCGAGGCCGACTGCCGTATATTTTCCGTTTCGAAGGGGGAAACGCCATGGACGTGAATTTGGTCGATTACCATTAGAAAGGAGTATCCTTATGGGAATGCATAATCCTCCGCATCCAGGCCGGTCAATCCGGCGGGATTGTCTGGAAGCCCTTGGTCTAACCGTTACCTAGGGAGCGCACATATTGGGGATTATCCGGCATATGCTTTCTCGGATTATCAATGAACAAGCCGGAATATCCCCGGAAATGGCTGTCCGGTTGGAAAAGGCTTTCGGCGGCACAGCCCAGAGCTGGCTTGCGTTTCAGCAAGACTATAATCTTGCGCAAGTGAAACGTGAGAAAATAAAAGTTCGTCGCGTCCCCTCGATGGATGAGGTAAGGATATAGATTTCTGGAGTCATGATGGAAGAACAATCAGAGGAGTTAAATCTTGAAGTTCTACCAGCTTCAAGATACAGTTGTGAGCTAATGGTTGTTGTTATCCTAATTTCCTAATTAAGCAAGGATGGAAAAAAGACTCCCGACCCTTTTAACGACTCTTTTAAATTCCCTTCTGATTCGCTGATGTAATAGGAAAATACTTGGTCAATCCCTCGTTAATAGTCCATGGCAAATCACGATTTTAAAAAAGGCGAGGGTGATCTAACTCCTCAAGAGAATTTGACAGGGAATTATTATGATGAACACCTCACCCCGTTGCTACAAGTATGTTCCGATGAAGATCTGACTCCTCTTAGGGATTACATCCTCAAAACTATGACAAACGAACTTGAGATAGCCGAGGCGTACCAATGCAATCCTGACCGACCCACCACTTATGTCAATGAACTCGTTCACGAGATTCGAACATTTGGCGGTAATACTATTGCCAACCTTTGGAGAGGTGACGGCATTCCCTACCAAAAAATTGTTGCAAACGTAGCCAAAACATTGAAGGTACCTTTGAATGGATCGGAGTCGGTAACAGAACTTGAATGGGAAATCCTGAAAAAAGTGTTGAAAAAGGCCATGGAAAAGATGCCCCGTGAAGACAAGGAAAAATTTGAGAAGGAGCTTCGAGAAGAATTAAAGAAAGCTGGGCTATCAAATGCGGACCTTAAAGCGGGGATTCCCCTGGGGATGCTTTTGGCTCAGGTGGCTGCCAAACAAGCGGGGTTCGTTACTTATAAAGTAGCACTCATTGTTGCTAACAGTCTTTCCAAAAAATTGCTTGGCCGTGGACTCACTTTAGCAGTCAATTCTATGTTGCCACGTGCAATATCGGTCGTTACGGGACCGCTTGCAATTGCTATTGGGGTTCTTTTAACCGTCATCCCTCTGGCAGGACCAGCGTATCGAGTTCTGATTCCTTGTGTTTGCCATGTTGCTTATCTACGATCCAAAAAGGATCTCCAGAGCATTTCCTAAAAAAAATCCATGCCTATTCCTTACCAAATCTCTTTCCAAATTACTGCTGAAATTTTGGATGGCCTACGAACGGGTCGATACCTTCGCTATGGTGGAGTCATCAAAGACCGCAAAGGGGCGATAAAATGCTGGCTCAGAGAATCCATCCCCCTTCAGGAGCAGTTGAGCCAAAATCCTCTTGGGGTACTGTCTGATATAGGGTTAGGAGCTCAATTTTTTCAGAATGCTGGTTTGCAGGCTCTTACGCTGGGGATGATGAAGGTGGAATTCAACCTAATCCACCAACGCCTAGAGGAAATAAACACAAATCTTCAACAAGTCAGTAGAGGATTAGAATGGCTTGATCAACGCCAAGATGCAGCCTTATTCGCCAAACTATTGGCAGGAATCGAAATGGCCAGGTGGGCAGAAGAAACCAACCGGCTAGACAACGTAATTCAAATCAGAGGAATTTTTGCAGAAGCCGAGCACCACTATCGTATTCTAATGCGACGCCAACTTGATCACCATCGAGCTCATGAGAAATCAGAAGTCTACACTCACTATTTTCAAATGCATATCCTTTCTGGCATGGGAAAGGTCCGTTGCGATCTCCTTTTGGACGGAATTTCTGCCGCAATGAAAACATTGGAGAAGATTACAAAAACCGCAAATGAATCACTTTTGGAATTTCGAGAGCCGTTGAAAGACATAGGAAAGTATCCGCACCTTCTTCAAATCCCACTCAGGAAACGTCAGGCTATCCAAGTCCATCGTGATGTGATGGTTGAATCGTTGGAAAGATTGGATGGGTACCGTACCGAATTAGAATTTTGCCGGCAAAGTGAGATTAGTTTCCAAGAGTGGCATAAAATTGGGCTTGACTGTAAAGGTATTCAATTGATTTGTATCCTCCCCAATAAAGAACATCTGTCCGCATTGTGAAAGGTTTAGTTCGATGATGTAGCCTTGGACAAGGGGGAGGAAATGTTTAAATCACTAGGAAAAATAAAAGGCTTGTGGAATGCTCGTATTCCAAAAGAGATGCTAAGGGAGGTGGACATGAGCTTGCTCCAAAAACTAAGTAACGAAATCAACCAAATTATCGAAAACGTGATGCCATCTATAGTAGAAATACGGGGGTACCAAAAGAGGGCATCGCTTAATCCCATGAGGCTTTTGGAAGGAGATGATATTGAGTCTGTGGGTGCTGGAGTTGTGATTCACCAGTCTGGCATTATTGTTTCGAACCACCATGTTGTTGAGGATTGCGACCGGCTTGAAGTTGTGACTTCTGACGGAAGAAGCTTTGAAGGGGATGTTTGCGGGGTTGACCCAATTTCAGACGTTACTGTTATTCAGATTCCTTGCGATAACCTGAAAGTAGCTCCAGTAGAATGTCATCGCAAACCCTTGGTTGGGGAAATTGTGTTGGCCGTCGGGCACCCTCTTGGTTTATCTGCCAGTGTAACAATGGGCATTGTCAGTGCAGCAGCCCGTCTTGAATTGGGTCCTCAAGCAAGTGATTCTTCTGCCAATCGACCTTTGCACTATCTTCAAACCGATGCGGCCATTAATGGCGGGAATTCTGGTGGTGCTTTAGTGGGTTATGATGGGAAAGTTTTAGGGATCATCACCTGGGGAATTGATCCAGAAGAAGGACAAGGTCTTGCCTTTGCCATCCCAATGTATTCGGTTCTCAAGGTTGCGGACAAGCTGAAGAAAGGAGAAGAGGTTACTTATGGAACGATAGGCGTCTCAGGATTGGAATGCGACCTCCCGGCCAAAGTCGCCCGTGCTCATAGTCTTCAACAAACCACCGCTATCCTCGTGGACGCCATTGAACCTGATAGTCCAGCACAAAAGGGTGGATTAGAAGCAGACGATTGGATTCTGGAAGTCAATGGCCAAGTCATAGAAACCCTTGTGGTCTTTCTTGAAAAAATGGATGAACATATCGGGAAAAACGTTACTCTACGACTTATTCGTAGCGATGGGTCATTAGCATTAAAAAAAGTGAAGGTGGAAAAACTTAAAATTGAAACGTAAGCTAGAGACCCTTTTTTTAAGGGAATTAAAGTGGGCATTCTACTTGTCAGGGTGCAAGTCGACTTCCATACGATTGGTCTGGTCTGAATCTGTCGTTCAATAAGATCAATGTCCTCTTTTTCTCCTTTGGAGGTTGATAATAGGTGGCAGACACCTTTTTTGATGACCTCAGAAGTATGAATGATCTACCGCACATTTCACAATACCTGTCTCACCTATTATTTGCCAAACTAAAAGGATGGCTCAGGATTAAAAAGGTAGCAGGCTTCTTTTTTAAACCTTAGCCACGTGATAGGGAATGTCAAAAAGATTTCAGACACCTTTTTGACGCCTGCACCTAAAATTTCAAACGGTATGCTGTTCTTCCTTGGGTTTATTCTTGATCCGAACCAGGCGGGCTTTGTCCCCGCGCTTTTTAAACCGGGCATAAAATTCGAGTTCACCGCCCAAAGCCTGGACATAATCCCGAAGCGTGGAAATCCGCATGTCGTCGCGATTTTCCAGGCGAGAGACAGCCGCCTGTTTGAGTCCAAGGGCCTCTGCAGTCGTCTCCTGTGATCGATCCAGAGCCTTGCGTAGTTCCTGGAGCGTCATTTCTTCAGCAAGTATCTCCGCCGCGCGGTCTTGGATGGCCTTCCGGCGCTTCTTGGGAAGAGAGGACATAAATTCCTTGTGAGTGGTCATCGTTATTTCTCCCGTTCCATTTCCTTTAAATGCAACGTCAACTCCTGGTCGGCTAGTGGAATATTCCGTCGGTACCAGTTCTTTTCACCGGTTTTCGCACCGCCAAGGAGCAAAACGGCCCGGCGTTTGGGATCAAAAGCGAAAAGAACCCGCACCGGATCACCTTTAAACTGAATGCGCAGCTCCTTCATGTTCTGGTGCTTTGAGCCTTTTAGTATGATCCACGCGCGGCCTTCCCAGAGTCGGCCCCATTTTCCTGAGCACTTCCAAATGAGCTAGGATTTCATCCTGTAGGGACTCGCTGCATTTTACAAACCAAGCGATGTATCGCGGCCGGTAAATAATCATCCATTCTTTCATGCAGCCGCTCAAATCTTTTATTCTATAAATATATTACACAAAAGTTATAATTACACTAATGGAATATTTAGTCAAGACAGGATCTTAACCAATGAATTGTTTGTGCTGATGCAAAAAAGGTGTCTGACACCTTTTTGATAAACTGCGTTGGTTCTGTCTGTACTTGGTTTCCTTGTTTCCAGGAAAGTTGACTCTTCCGTCACATCGACGTAGCCTGGTGTATATCAGTTCGATCGATGAACAATAGCCAATGCACCATTGGAAAATGCCTTACGTCGGAACCAAACCCCAAGCCGGTTATCGGATTCTCCTCCGAACTGGGGAACTCTACGACCGGGTCGAACGGGCCAAAACGTATCTGACGGCTTGCCGGGTCTGTCCGCGACACTGCGCAATCAATCGGGTGAAGGGGGAGCTGGGCACATGTCTGGTCGGGTCCCAAGCGTTGGTCGCCAGTGCCGGGCCGCATCACGGTGAGGAATTTCCCATTCGCGGTTGGTACGGCTCCGGGACCATCTTTTTTGCCGGATGCAACCTGCGGTGCGTGTACTGCCAGAATTTTGAAATCAGCCACCTGCCTAATGGAGAGGAGTTGGAGCCCGAAGCCTTGGCCGGCATGATGCTCAATCTGCAGGAGCAAGGCTGTCATAACATCAATTGGGTCTCTCCCTCCCATCAAGTCCCGCAGATTCTTGAAGGCTTGCTTGTCGCCGCTCAACGAGGATTGCGTTTGCCCATCGTGTACAACACGAGTGCTTATGACGATGTCAGCATGCTCCGCCTCTTAGAGGGTATCGTGGATATTTATATGCCGGATATGAAATATGCGGATTCCGTTATTGGCCGGCGATTGTCCAAAATTCCGGACTACCCGTCAGCAGCACAGGTGGCCATCCAGGAAATGCATCGGCAGGTCGGAGATTTGATATTGGATGAAGAAGGGTTGGCCGTCCGGGGGCTCTTGGTTCGTCATTTGGTTTTACCTCACTCCCTCGCCGGCACAGCGGAAGTGATGAAGTTCCTGTCGGAAGACATTTCCCGTGATACCTATGTTCATATCATGGATCAATACCACCCGGCAGGTAAAGCCACTCGCCATCCTCAACTCAACCGCCCAGTTACCTCAATGGAGGTCGAGGAGGCGATTCATCTTGCCCATGCCAACGGTCTTTGGCGAATCCATGAGGAATAAAGAATTCAAAAAAGGTGTCACCTTTTAATGCCCATTCGGCCGAGGGGCCTTAAACCCGTAAGGCTCTGGTCATGAGATAGTCCTGGTGGATGGCATTGTCCTCGAAGTACTGGGCGGCGAGTGCCTCCATTTCCTTTCCGAACGATTCCAGCCGGGCCGGTTCATTCCGTAAGGTCTGCACGAGGCCCATGACGGGACCGGCATGGCGTTCGTAGAACCCCCGTACATGCGGCGGTCCAAGTGTGGGAAACACCATCCGGCCGGTATGGAAGTGAAGGGCACCGTTCTGTTCCCCCAACCGCGGGGGCACGATTTCAGGGTTTCCCCGCTGCGATGGCGGCGGCACCTCCAACGGCGGCGGGGGAAGGTAGCTGGA
>JBDIVP010000091.1:0-12482 GCA_039794325.1 Candidatus Inrsubterrania sp. | reverse complement strand
AGGATAGTGATCATGGTGACACATCGGTGGATGAAGTTTCAGATCCTTGTGCTGGCCGGCTGGTTGTCCTTCGGAATCCCCGGTGCCGGTCAGTGGCTCATTCATGAGGTATGGGCCGAAGAAGGGGAGGAAAGTGATCAAGGGCATATGAAAAAAGCCAAAATCTACTTGCAGGCCGGAGACTATCGGCGGGCCATTGAGGCGTGTCATCAACAAATAGATGACCACCCTTCGGTGGAATCCTATGTCTATCTGGCATATGTGTATCAAGCCCTTGATGGTTATTTAGCCTCACTTGTCAAAAACGAGGATTATGTCAAAGTCGAGCAGTTAGCCTTGAACTTGACGGCACGAGAGGTCATCGATCTCATCGATCCACCCAATGTCATGCCTCGCATGGCCCAGGAGCTGATACATGAAGGGATTCGTCAACAGTTTGATCTGACATCCGCGATGGCCAATCGTCTGAATCGGAACCGTACGGATGAATTATGGGTTCAGCAGCAGGCCTGGCGTGAGGCGAATCCGGAAACCTGGTGGATGGGGGTCCCATCGAACTGGAGATGGTAGGACAGGCTAATCATAAAGGAGAGAGGGCATGAGAGTTCCCCTGGAAGCGGCTCCGGGCCTTATGAGGTTTTTCTTGGATAGCAAAGTTGACAGCCTGTAGAGGGCGGTTTAGGATGAACGGCTATGGTTATGATCTTGTCATTCATCATCAAAGGAGGCATGACGTGTCCGATTTAGTGGCCAAGGTGGATGGATCGAATTGGGAGACAGAGGTAGTGAAGACTTCACAACTGGTAATGGTGGATTTTTGGGCCGTCTGGTGTGGGCCCTGTCAAATGGTGGCTCCCATAGTCGACGAATTGGCCAAGGAATATCAGGGTAAATTAAAGGTGTTGAAACTAAACACCGATGAGGCCCCTGAAGTGGCCGGTCAGTACCAGATAATGAGTATCCCGACCATTGTCTTTTTTAAAGGGGGGCAGGTGGTCGATAAAATCGTGGGGGCTCGTCCCAAGCAACAATTTAAAGAAAAGATTGATTCCCTGCTGGCCCAATCAGCTACGGCTTGATGGGCATGCGGATCACTCGGTTCCATGCTTGCCGAGCTGCGCATTTCCAACTTTGCTCTGATCGATTCCCTTCAACTTGAATTCCCGTCAGGGTTTCTGGTCTTTACCGGCGAAACCGGGACGGGCAAATCCCTCCTGATCGATGCCCTCCTGTTGCTCATTGGCGGTCGAGCCTCATCCGACCAAATCCGGTTTGGGGCCGAGGAAGCGCTTTTGGAGGCTCGCTTTCTAATTCCCGGCGGTCATCCCTTATTGAAGGACTTACGAGAGACCGGATATTTGGATGACGGTCAACAGGACTTGATCGTTCGAAGAATGATTTCCCGTGCCGGGAAAAACCGGATTTATTTAAATGGGAACATGGCTCCGCTTCAAACGCTGCAGGAAGTCGGACCGCACCTGGTGGATATCCATGGTCAACATGATCAACAATTACTGCTATCTCCAAAAATGCAATTGCGGTTGTTGGATCTGTTCGGCAATCTGGAAGAGGTGATCGCACGATATCAGCAACGATATGAGGAATGGGGCCGAACCAGGGCCGAGCTTGAGGCATTTGAGCGGAAGCTTGAGGAAACCGGCCGCCAGAGAGACCTGCTGCAATTTCAATATGATGAATT
The DNA here is from genome assembly GCA_039794325.1 of Candidatus Inrsubterrania sp. GTDB lineage: Bacteria > Nitrospirota > Nitrospiria > Nitrospirales > UBA8639 > JACKFE01. The sequence continues at coordinate 10,783 of JBDIVP010000091.1, read as the reverse complement.
ATGTAAACTTCGCCTGCAAGCCGGGGAAGAAGAGGGGCTGAACGAGGAATATCACCGATTGAAACACTGTGGGCGCCTTGGAGAATTGTCCAACCGTGCTTTTGAAATGTTGTATGACGAGGAGCCTTCGGTGCTTGAACGTTTAGGTGTCGTCAAGCAGACACTGCAGGCCCTTGGAGAAATCGATCCTCAGGGGCAAGCATGGGTAGGATTGGTGGAGACGGCCGAAGCCGCGTTGCGGGAAGTCACCGATGGGCTTCGGGATTATCGAGAAGGATTGGATTACGAGCCGGATCGTATGGACGAGATCGATAGTCGGCTGGCCGCGCTTCAACGGACCAAAAAAAAATATGGCAAAACGGTCGAAGAACTGCAGATGTTGATGCAGAGACTCGAGCGGGATCTGAATAGCCTCAACAACAGTGAGATGGAGGTGCTTCAGCGCCGTTCCGCCCTGGCCGAGTGCGAGGCTGGAATGAAGGAGGTCGCCCAGGAATTGTCTGAGCGGCGAAAGAAGGCCGGCGAACAATTGGTGAAACGCGTCAGGCAGGAATTGGATGCCTTGAAAATGGCCGACACGGAAATTCATGTAAATCTTGTAAGGGGCGGAGAGCCTGAGTTCGGAATCAACGGAATGGATCGCATGGAAATGCTGATTGTGTCCAATCCCGGTGAACCCCCCTTGCCCCTCGGTCGAATTGCTTCGGGAGGGGAATTGTCACGTATCATGTTGGCCTTAAAAACGGTCTTTGCCGGGAACGATCACACCCCTGTCGTCATATTTGATGAAATCGACACGGGGGTCGGGGGTGAGGCCGGTCTGGTCATGGGATCCCGCTTGCGCCATTTGGCGCAGTATCACCAGGTGTGTTGTGTCACGCATTTGTCTCAAATTGCCGCCCAGGCGCATGCCCATTTTGTCGTGGAAAAAACCGCATCGGGCACCAGAACGGTATCCCGGGTTCATCAGGTCTCAGGAGAAGAGCGAGAAGTGGAAATCGCCAGAATGCTGGGGGGCGGCCAAAACAGCCAGACGTTTCGAAAGTCAGCGGGGGAATTGCTGAAGCGGGCTCAAACCGGCGGACGGGATGCTTCCGCTGGTCCTCGTTCCGTCAAACCTCTCCGGAAACCGCCTAAGAATTGACCTCGCCCATTTCCCTTAATCAGTTGGCTGGTTTATCCGGCCCGCATCCGCCGAAAAAATCATGGGCCGGCTTTCCAAAAAAACACGATCGCCATGCGTTTTGAAGCCAAGGCATGATCCCAGCCGAAATACCCGGTGGCGGAATGAATCAGATCCGACTTATAGGCCACCAGCCGGTTAAATACATAAGGAACTTCAAGAATTTCATCGAACAAGGTCGGGTCCATTTCACGGGGGAGACCGGGCACCTCGCTCAGGCTTTCATATTCCTTCGGACAAAAATTACCGTCCGGTGGTTGATCGGGAAGATGCAAGCGGTAAAACGAAGTTCCGCAATGGAACGTGGGAGGACTGGGGTGAAGATAGAGTACGGCCGCATAATCGCAGATTCGAGCCGAATCCACGTGGGGGCGGGCCACACCTTCTGCACCCCCACAGATTTGTATATGGTTGTGTCCCGAGAGTCCCGCTTCGCTGTCGGTTTGAGGGCTTAAGGATGGGATCTTTAAAAATTTGGTGACGCAGGCTTCAATCTGTTGGATTTCATCGGAAGTCAGTGCATGGGGTGCCCGCATGCCGGGCCATGGTTCAGATCGCCATGGCGAACCCAATGTCCAGGTGCTGATACTGATACAGCGCTGGGCCACCGCCAGGGCGTTCGGTAGCACCTGGTCCTGAATCCAATAGTCCTGGCCCAGGATCAAGTCACGGTAGGGAAGAATGGGCATAGGTGAGGATCTCCGGGAATAAGGTTGCCTTCACCGACCACGGACCTTAATGATCTTGTTCCTGCCGGGTCAAGAGAAGACAGGCGATGGGGAAAAATGGTTTTCGTGTTTCTCTCATGAAGTTTTTAGTTGAGAATGATACATTAGAAGTGCATCATGCATGCTTCGGACCATAAAGAGAAAGAGGGAAAGAGGTGAAAAGGGTATGAAAAGGCCAAACGGCAGTTCTCAGGCCTCGGACCAGACGGCCGGTGCCTTGGAGCAACAACTCACGAACCTGGTATCGGTGATTCCAGTTGATGAGTGGAAGCGACAGTATTGGGAGCAGGGGGAATTTTTCACACAAGAGCAAGTGGTGTCCCCGGAGATCATTGATGTCTTCCTCGATGAGGTGGAGAAGGTCCGTCCTCACATCAATCGCAATTTTATCCCGGGGCATAAAAAGGGAGGGAGTGTCAGTTTCTATCTTCTGCAACGGCATGCTCCAGCCATTTTAGCCTTATACCAACATCAGGGATTCATCGAATTGTTGAGCCGGATGGCCGGGGTGCCGTTGTTGCGATGTCCGGAAACGGATCCGCATTCCTGTGCGTTGTATTTTTATACCGAAGCCGGCGATCATATCGGATATCATTATGATACCTCCTATTATAAAGGAGACCGATTCACGGTTCTGGTCGGATTGCGGGATCAATCCACCAGTCGATTATTGTGCCGCCTTCATACAAGGGAAAAAGGTCGATCCGTTGAGGAACTGGCCTTGTCCACCGAAGCTGGAGCCTTTGTCTTTTTCAACGGCGATAAATTATATCACGCCGTCACCCCTTTGGGGGCCGACGAAGAGCGGATTGTGTTGACGCTTCAGTACGTCACCGACCCTTCCATGGGACTGGTACAACGATGGTTTTCCAACATGAAGGATGCCGTGGGGTATTTCGGATGGTCGTCGATTTGGAGGAAAGGTTCTTCGTGAAGGGCCCGGCCTAAGGGGCAGTTTCCTGTGGTTGGTTCTGACCCACTACGATGACGGTGGTATTATCGAGTCCCCCCAAACGGTTGGCGGTTCGAAGGCATTCGGTACAAATATGCTCCGGTTCTTGTCCTGTTTTGTTAAGAAGTGTTTGAATTTCCTCGTCTGTGAGCATTTTGGTCAATCCATCCGAGCAAAACAGTAATAAATCCCCTGTCTCCAACAAATAGGTGGTGCTGGTGGGTGAGACCTTTTGGTCAGGCCCCAAGGCCTTGGTCAAGACATGGCGGAGAGGATGAGTGGCTACTTGGTCCGGGGTAATCAGGTTTAAGGCCAGCCGTTCTTCCATCAGGGTGTGGTCACGGGTCCATAATGTCAGGCGGCCTTGCCTGAAAAGGTAGAGCCGGCTATCTCCCGCATGGCAAACCACGGCATGATCCCTTCCTCGGGTGTCAGAAAGCATGAGGGCAACCAAGATCGTCGTGCCCATCCCTTTGAGTGAGGCGGTCCGTTGGGATTCCTCTCTGATACGTTGATTGGCATGTTCAATAGCCTCGATGAGGAGGTGCTCATAGGCCAGGATATCTTCGGGGTCTACCTGGCCTTGGCGATAGTTCGGGTGGGATTCCACATATGGTGGGATGAGATCCACGGCCATTTGGCTGGCCACTTCCCCTCCGGCATGGCCGCCCATGCCATCGGCCAATACCCATAATTGCAGATCATTTCTGATAGCGAAGGCATCCTGGTTCATGGAACGGACTCTCCCAATGTCCGTTCTGCCTATCCCCACCCATGCGTGTGTTGAAGGGGCCTTCATGAAACCCGGGAAATGAATTTGGTCGGTCCGTACCGTTGAACCATGCGTTCATAAACGGTGTCCGCGACAAACTGAAGATTTTGGGTATCGGCTTGATTGTATCGAATCAAAAGGTCTCCGGCCGCTCCATGTCCTTGTTGCCATGCCTCCCACAATCGCACCGCGTCCCAGCCGGTTAGACCGGATACATCAGGCGAGCGGTCACACCCCAGTTCGACCTCAATGGCTTTCAATCCGCCTTTCAACCCAAGGCGCCGAGCGGCAAAACACACATCGAAATGAGGTTGGGAGAGGAGCAGGTTGGGAAATTTTGCCCGTAAAAACGGCAGATCGAAGCCTGAACCGAAAAAAGACACCAGAAGGTCGTATGACTCTAATTCGTCGGCCAGCGTCCGGGCGGTCAGGGTGCTCCCTTGAATCAGCGTGGTCATTTTCCCCCTGCCGTAAATGCCGACCACGGTGATATCCCCCAGGGGAAGCGGGGCTCCGGTGGTTTCAATGTCGAGATATGCGGTATTGTGACGAAAGGTTTGGTACAGGCGCCAATGATCCCTGGCCTTCAGGATTTGGGAGAAATACCGGGAGCACCCGGAGGCCAACTGGGTTTTGGCCTGTTCAATTTCGTGATCATAATACTTTTTCCGGTCGGTCGACAGACTGCCAACAACTTGGGAGCTGAGGAAATGATCCCAGGAGTGGAGGCCCTGTTCCCAAAAGAAACGTTCGGTGGATTCTCCGATACCTTTCAAAAAAATGAAGGAGGATTCGAGCATAATCCTGCAAGGGTAAACCTGGACGATGTAGCCTTGATTTCACTTTCGATTGCCAGCTACATTCAAAACCATACCATGTCTTACGAAGGGAGTCAGTAATATTCCATGGAATTTCCAGTGCGACAGATTAAGATGACCATCGGGAGCGTCAGGATCACGGCCGAATTAAAACCCAATCGCACCGCCGATGCCGTCTTCAAGGTGTTGCCGGTTCAGACTAAAGTCAATCAATGGGGAGAGGAATTTTACTGTCATTTGCCCGGTGTCACGGATTACCGCGAAACGGCCACCACGCAGGTGAAAGTCGGGGATGTGGCGTTTTGGGGCCTGGGCGGAATGCTGGCCATTTTTTTCGGCCGCACCCCCATGAGCTTGGGGGACGATCCGGTTCCTGCCGATAGGGTCAATGTCATAGGGAAAATTGTCGGGGATGCCAAGGCCCTGCGAGCTGCAATCGGCGCTTCCACGATTCTGGTTGAACCTGTTCTCGAAGAAGAACCTCATGCGACTTCATAAGGAACGCGTGCATCATATGGCTTCCGTTTTAGCCGAACGGTTGACGTCGAAAGGCCTGTTTGTGCCAAAAGGCAAGGGGGAGGACCTGGTGCAGATGCTCGAAAGCACAATTGTCAAGGAATTGCAGGTAGAGGACCGGTTGAATGCGGAAGTTCGGGAAATGTTAAAACAATTCGAGCGGGAATTTGCCTCCGGTCGTGCGGACTATCAAAAAATGTTTTCGATGGTGAAGCAAAAATTGGTCAAGGAGCGGGGTTTGGTTTTATAAGTGAGGGGCCAAGAGGGGATCCAAGGCGGCAGGTGGGGTAGGAGGACATATAATGGCAGGGGTTGAGGAACGCCGGGGGTATCTGCGTTGTTAAGCGAAGAGAAGCAAACTCATCTGGCTCATGTGATTTTGGCTGCCCTCAAAACCAGCCCGATCGGGTCGCTCGGAGGGGATTCACCCTTAGTACTGAAGGAAATCAAGCGTGTGATTGTCGACCAATTACAAGAAGAGCACACATTGGACCAACTGGTTCGAACTCGTTTGCGGTCATATTCCCGATCGATCCCGGAGGGTTCCCAGGAATGGGATGTTCTCTATCAAAAAACCTACGCCGAGGAATTACGCAAAAAACATCTGGCCTAGCGTCCCGCCGTTTCCGAGGTTGCGGCTGAAAGAACGGTTGCCGGTGCGGAAGGCGTGAGAGGTCTTTCCTCATCGCGGGATAAACATTTTTCATGAAAAAGCCAAAATCCAATCCTTCGAGAGAACCGCCGGAACATTCGACTGGAGACCGGGACAAAATGATGAATGCCCTGGCGGCGGCCTCGCTTTCCATTTTCGGAGGGATGGGACATCTCTACCTGGGCGTTGAACGGCGCGGCTATCTGTTCGTCACCTGTAGTGTGGCCATGATCCTCATCGCCAAATTCTTTTGGCCCACAGCCTGGTTCCTCTATCTGCAATGGGTCATTTTAACCGCATTTGATGCTTTTGCCTTTGCCAAACGGGGAAGAGGATTTTTTTAATGAGTACACAGGCCCGAAAGGGGGCATCTATCCGCGTTGGTCCGTGTTTGCTACTGGTATTGGCCTTCCTGGCCGGAGGGGGCGTTTCGGCCTGGACCGAGGAAGTACCCATCGAAGTCTATGTGCCGGATGTCTTAACTTCTCCCGGCAAAGAGATCGAGCTGCAGGCTAGAGTGGCGGAATCAGCACCGGAAGGGATCGTGGGCCTTCCGGAAAAGGAATTGGACTTTTTCGTCCAAGGGCGAAGGGTCGGGCAGGCGACCACGAATCAGGAGGGGTGGGCTAGCCTCCCCTTTACGCCGAAAATGCGGGGGAACCTGCAACTGGTGGTCAAAGGCCGTTCCCCCTCCCTTGTAACCCCTGTACAAGGCCGGGGGGTTTTGCAGTCGTGGGAACGTCGGCGCCCGATCATATTAATTGATTTGCCGGTCCTGGCTGCAGAGACGCTCGTGTCGGATTCGACATCCTTCCCTTATTCCGGATCCGGGTTGTTTCTGGGGGAACCTCAGGCCGCGGCAGCGTTTGAGTTGGGAAAGCTGGCTGAATTCTATTACAATCTGATTTATTTGGATCGCACAGGCCTTGGGAAAGTTGATACCATTCAGGTATGGCTAAGGAAGCATGACTTTCCACCCGGCATGATCAAAATACTGCCCAAAGGACCCACGGCGCTGGTGGAGTTATTAAAAACATTGAAAACCGAAGGGTGGGAAAATGTCAGTGCCGGAATCGGCCAAACGGCCGATTTCGCCAATGCCCTGGTCCCCAATCGCATTGAAACCGTCATTATCAAACAACCTGGTTCATCCGAATCATTTCCCCGCAGAGCCGTCCTTTTGAATGATTGGACCCGGATCCGGCGGCATTTATAAAGCAGGCTTCGGAGCCACCCCAATCCTGGTTCCGATTACAGGGCCGATTCAAGATGAAATCCATGAAGCCGTCGCGACCCAAAACCCACTTTGTGTGTCAGGAGTGTGGGTATCAGGGGGTCCGGTGGAGTGGACGATGTCCGGAATGTACCCAGTGGAATACCCTCCGTGAGGAAGTGGATCGATCCAGTCTCCCAGCCCACAAAAAAGGGGTCGCCGGTGAACTCTCCGAGGCGGTGCCTATCGCCTCGATAACCCATACCGCAGAGTTTCGGCTTCAATCCGGGCTTGAGGAATTAAATCGGGTGTTGGGCGGCGGTGTTGTGCCGGGGTCGGTCATGCTCATCGGGGGAGATCCGGGAATCGGGAAAACCACTCTGCTTCTACAGGCACTGGCCTCTCTGGGGGGAGGAGGACGGTTGGGGCTCTATGTATCGGGGGAGGAATCACCCCAGCAAATTAAAATGCGGGCTGATCGTCTTCATCTTCAATGCCCCGATTTATATGTTTTAGCGACGACTTCTCTTGAAGAATGTTTTCGAACTGCCGAGCAAATCAAACCCGCCATTCTGGTGGTGGATTCCATTCAAACGGTGTTTACCGAAGAGTTGACGTCCGCTCCGGGAAGTGTCAGTCAGGTCCAGGAGGTCGGATGCCGCCTCATGTGGTATGCCAAGCGGACCAACGTGCCGGTGTTCATTATCGGGCATGTGACCAAGGAAGGAGTGATTGCAGGCCCCCGGTTGCTGGAGCATATTGTTGATACGGTATTGTATTTTGAAGGGGATAAAGGGCAAAGCTATCGCATCCTGCGTGCGGTGAAAAATCGATTCGGCCCCACCAATGAGATCGGGGTGTTTGAAATGCGGGATGAGGGCCTGGCCGAGGTGTCTAATCCCTCTGAAATGTTCCTGACCGGTCGACTCGGTCAAAGTGCCGGCTCGGTGGTGGTCTCGAGTGTCGAAGGATCACGCCCCCTGCTGGTCGAACTGCAAGCCTTAGTTGCGGAAACCACGTATCCCATGCCCAAACGGATGGCCAAAGGGGTTGAAGCCAATCGAGTGGCGTTGTTGTTGGCCGTGATGGAAAAACGGTTGGGACTGCACTTAACCGGCTATGATGTATACGTCAATGTGGTGGGCGGCATTCGAATCGAAGAGCCGACGATTGATGTGGGCATTATCTGTTCCGTGTTGTCCAGTGTCCGGGAGATGGCATTGAGTCCGCGGCTGGTGGTTATGGGAGAAGTGGGATTGGGCGGGGAAGTCCGACCCGTGCAACATGGGGAATTGCGAATCCGTGAAGCCATGAAGCTGGGCTTCACCCGCTGCATTGTGCCCGAATCGAATGCGGAACAATGGAAACCGGTGCCGAGTATTGACGTGGTGGGGGTGCGACAAATCAGTGATATAGGAGAAGTGATTTTCGAGTATGTCGATTCTTGAGTCAAGGGCTCCGTCATGGGATGTGCCAAAAGCGACATGGGTCCTGGGAATGATCCTATTATGGTTCCTTTCAGGATGTGCGGCTTTCCAGCGTGAACCTTTAATGCAGGTGGACGAGGAAACGTCTCGCCAGGTTCTGGACGTCCTACGCCACAAAGAATCCGCGATTTCCACCCTCCGTGGACTTTTTCAGGCATCCGTTTCCGGTCATGGCATTCCCCTTTCACAGGATCTCACCGGAATCGTGGCCTACCGCGAGCCGGATCATGTGCATCTCAGAGGATTTATTCGTTTGGGAATGCCGGTGTTGGATTTTGTGCGGGACGGCGATCAGTATCGGTTGTCGTTTCCGGCGGAAGGCAAAGTGGTATCCGGTCGCGTGGAAGGCAGTGAGCAGATGTCCGAGTGGGACCGGACGGTCCTATTGAGCCTGCGGGCGCTGGATGCCATTCTGGGAAAAATCGGAACACTGTCCGATCGGGATGTCCATATTTTGAAACGTGAACATCTGTATCGTATCGATATTCCACGTTCTTCACACGATCCGAATGGTCTGTTCCCCGACGAGATGGTACGGGCCTGGATTGATCGGGCGACACTGGAGTTGCAATCAGTGGAATATGTCCGGTCATCGGACGATGTCATGGTGACCGTCCAATGTGAGGATTATCGGGAGGTCACGGATGCTCGTTCGACTGATCCCGCCCAACTGCGATTACCTTTTCGGGTGAAGGCGGTGGATCATCGTATGATGGGAGGAACCCTGACGTTGACATTTCAGGAATATGTCGTCAATGCTGCCTAGGAGGAGGATGGATGAGCTTGCAAGGTTCATCCCGGCTCGGTGAAGGAGAAGAGATCGGAGATGATTATTCTGGCACTTGAAACAGCTACGTCTCATCCCAGTGTCGCCGTTTTGGAAGATCGAAAAACATTGGGGGCGGTGGCATTCGAATCACCGTTTTCGTTGACCCGCCAATTGCTGCCGGTTATTGACCGGCTGTTGGGTTCGCTTGATCTGGTTGTCTCGGATGTGAAAGGGTTGGCCGTCTCGGTGGGGCCCGGCACGTTTACGGGGTTGCGTGTTGGATTGGCGACGATGTCGGCGTTGCGGTTGGCCTTGAAGGTTCCTCTGGTGGGAGCGTCAACCTTGGAAGGCTTGGCCTGGAATGTGCCACACACGGCCTTGCCGATCTTAAGCACCGTCCATATCAAACCCGGGACTCTCTATTTTGGATTTTATGCCTGGCAGGGTGAAGAGATTGTCTCTTTGGGGGATGAACGGATGGGAACGGTTGCCGAAGCCATTGAACTGGTGAACGCCCGGACTTTGGTGGTAGGCGACGGATGGAGTCGCAATCAAGATTTGTTTTCTCATCTGAACGGAAACCGGTTATCCCCCATGGAGAATGAATCATCATCCATTTCCGCTCCCGGTATCGGGTTGGCGGGCTATTTCCTCTTGCAACGGAACCAGATGCTTCCGGAAGAGTTCTCCCCTCGATATCTTCAAGTATCCTATGCTGAATCCCAATCAGCCCGGAAAGGGGAGAGACACCGATGAATTTCCCAATCGACCGCCTGATATCAGTGGACTGTATAGACGGACGGCATTCAGTCTTAAAGGAAAGCGGGTTATGTTGCCGATGATCCATCCTATACGAATGGCCGAAGGGAGTGATTTGGATGCACTGGTAACCCTTGAAGAATCGTGTTTTACTGTTCCCTGGTCCCGCAAAAGTTTTGAAGCGGAATTGTCCGGCAATCAATTCAGTCGGTTGTTCGTCGTACCGCATCCCGAAGAACATGAACCGGTGTTCCCTGTTATCGCCTATGTGTGTTGCTGGCTGGTGTTTGATGAGCTGCGATTTCTCAATTTGGCGGTGGCCGAGAAATTTCGCCGCCAAGGACTGGCCAAAGCCTTAATCGAAAAGGCGATTGTGCATGCCAGAGAGGAAGGGTGCCGGAGAGGGTTACTGGAGGTCCGGGAGTCGAATCACCGTGCTCGAAACTTGTAACAATCCTTTAATTTTAAAGTGTATGCTACAAGAAAGGGCTACTATACGAACCCGGATGAGGATGCTATCCTTATGGCCTTGGAACCTCTTGCCTCGTCGCTATTGAACGGGACCTTAAGCCTCGGGAGGGAAGTCTAAAATCCATTCAAAATTATCCACATTGTCCATGAAGGAGGGTTCCGATGATGACCGATGATCAAATTGCTGACCAGCTGCGGGCCTCCAATCGTGAATTTCGGGAATTGGAGGAATCTCATCACCAGCTCGACAGAGAATTGCAGCAGTTGATGAAGTATCACGTCTTGACCCCCCAGGAAGAAGTGTTGAAAAAACAATTGCAAGTGGAAAAATTGGGAAAGAAAGATCGGATGGCCGCCATGATTCGGGATCAGCGAACCTCTCTTGAACGGGCTGGTGCCACAGGGTAACTGCCGGTTGGTGGAGAAAAAATTCTCATGAGTATGGCAGCGACATCGCAGATGG
>JBDIVP010000090.1:0-12520 GCA_039794325.1 Candidatus Inrsubterrania sp. | reverse complement strand
TGATGCATATTTTGATCAACGGGATGGTACTGGTTTTTCTCGTTCTGTTGATCTTTGTGGGGCATTTTCGAACCGCCATGATCGTGACCCTGACTGCCCCGATGGCGTTGTTGTTTACGTTTACCATTATGAAGCTCATCGATCAATCAGCGAATCTAATCTCACTGGGGGCCATCGACCTGGGGATTATCGTGGACTCCACGTTGATTATGGTCGAACGGATTTTTTTCCAGTTGGCCCATCGGCCGATTCATGGTTTGACGATTCAAGCCTCCATTCACCGATCGGCACAGGATGTGGGCCGGCCCATTTTCTTCGCCACGGCGATTATTGTTGTGGCCTTTATCCCCATGTTTACCATGACCGGGGTCCCCGGCCGGATTTTTGCCCCCATGTCCCTGACCTATGGGCTGGCGCTGGGAGGAGCCTTGTTGATGTCCTTCAGTCTGGCTCCCGTCCTCTGTTTCCTTTTGCTGACCGGTCCCATTCAGGAGCAGGAGACATGGATGGTCCGCAAGGTACGGGCGGCCTATGAAATCGTGCTGCGCTGGGCTCTCGATCATGCCCTGCCCGTGGTGATGCTGATGGTCATTCTGATTCTGATTGCCCTTGTGCTTATTCCGTTCATCGGGGGGGAGTTTATGCCGGCTTTGGAGGAAGGGAATTTATGGGTTCGGGCCACCATGCCGGTGGATATCTCGTTTGAGGAAGCCGGGGAACTGGTGACGGACATCCGGCAGGTGTTCCAATCGGTTCCCGAAGCGACAGGGGTGTTGTCCCAATTAGGCCGCCCGGATGACGGGACCGATCCGACCAGTTTCTTTAATGCCGAATTCATGGTCAAGTTAAAACCGGCCAATGAATGGCGCCCGCATCTTACCGGAAAGGACCATCTGATTGAGGAAATCGAGGAAACCCTTGGTACGATTCCCGGCGTCCGCTTTAATTTTTCTCAAGTCATCCAAGACAACGTGCAAGAGGCCATGTCCGGAGTCAAGGCGGAGAACGTAATTAAATTATTCGGCCCCGATCTGTCTGTTTTGGAAGCCAAGGCTGCGGAGATTGAGGCGGTGATGGCGGACATTCCCGGTGTGCGGGATCTTGGTATTTTCCATGTACTGGGACAGCCCAATCTTGTGATTCGAGTCGATCGGCAAGCTTGTGCCCGATATGGGGTACGGGTTTCGGATGTGAATGCCGTGGTGCAGGCGGCAATCGGCGGTCAAGCCGTCACTCAAGTGTTTGAAGGGGATCGCTGGTTTGATGTTGTGGTGCGGTTTATGCCCGAATTCCGGCGTGACAAGGAATCCATCGGCCGGATTCAGGTCAGCTCTCCGGAAGGCGTCCGAATTCCCCTGAAACAACTCGCGACGATTTCAACCGAGACCGGTGCCTTTATGATTTATCGGGAAAATAATGAGCGGTACCTGACCATTAAATTTAGTGTCCGTGGACGGGATTTGGAAGGCACGGTGAAAGAGGCTCAACAGCGATTGGCGGAAGCAGTTGTGCTGCCTGCTGGTTATCGAATCGAATGGCATGGAGAATATGATCAATTGCAGTCGGAAAAGAACCGATTGGCCAAAATCGTTCCCTTTTCCTTATTGATCATTATTTTCCTGGTGTATGCCGCGGTGAATTCCTTCCGGGATGCAATGCTGGTGTTGGCTGCCGTCCCCTCGGCCCTGGTGGGCGGGGTTTATGCATTGGCCTTGACCGGAACGGATTTCAGTATTTCGGCGGCGGTCGGCTTCATTTCGCTCTTCGGGGTGTCCACCCTCGGGGGGCTGATCTTGATTATGGGCATTCGTGATTTACGTGCCGAGGGGTATGATGTTCCGTCTGCGGTCTGGAACGGGGCCATGACCCGTATGCGCCCTATACTCATGGCCATGTTGGCAGCCGGCCTTGGGTTACTGCCCGCAGCCGTAGCCACTGGCATTGGCACTCAGGCTCAGCAGCCGCTGGCACGGGTGGTCGTAGGCGGCATGTTGTCCTCCGCGATTCTCATTCTTGTCGTGCTTCCGGTGTTGTATCAACTCATGTACAGCCGGCAGAAGGTTCAGGAGCCCCATGATGAAATCTCGCCGGTGCCCTGACGAACTAATGGCAGGGTAATCTCAAGAGCCCATTCCTCCACCTTCATTCTTCACCGGACATCAGATGGGATTCTCTGCAGGGAGGCAGCCCGTTTGCTCAGAGAGCTGTTTAGTCCCAAGGCCTGGGGTTGCGACCTTATGGATAGCACGAAGCCCCCCTGACTTTCCCCCCATAAGAATTTCAATCCTTCAAAAACTGAATGCTTGTCAGGATTTTCCTTATTTGATGGGTTACTGATTAGTGGTGTAGTGTGGGTGTGGTGGCGTATGTTTTAGGGCTTTGCTACATTTGGCGGGAATGGGATTTGAACCATTATGAAGGAGCAGGGTATAGCTTCTTGTGATTGCCCGCGGCCTTAAGAGATGGGATTGAAGGAAGCCAAAAGGAATTGGCACGTAACTTGTTAGCGATTTCAGATTAACACTCCACTTCATTGTTATCCCGACCGGTAAGACCGAGGAGGGCTGCCATATGATTATGATTATTACCTTTCAACAGGCTTTGCGCGATTCCTTGAGTGCGTACCTTGTGGAAAAAGGATATGAGGTGGCGATTCCTCCTCACAGGCAGGATGTTTATGCGTGGGTCCGGGAGAAAAACCCTGTTGTGGTGTTGTTGGATATGTATCTTTCAGAGCCGAGCGGTTTGGAGGTTCTTCGGGAACTGCGGAGCCAGGGATATGCCGGAAAAGTCGTGCTGTTGGCCGGAACCTCCGTCAGTACCCTAATCGCACAAGCTTGGCGGTTGGGGGTGGATCATGTCATCGGAGGTTTTGAGAGTGCGAGCGGGCCGTTTCATCTTGACCAGATAGGGTCCGTGATTAAAAGGATGGTCGTTCCTCAAGGGTGAGGACTTCGATGGTCCGGTTTTTGTCGCAGGATGCGCCAAAGAGACCGCATGGATATTTAAATTTACGGGGTATCTTGCCACGAGGTGATTGCCAGTGACGGGCCTCCGGTTGATGGTCCAGTGCTTATTGGTCATTAGGTAAGAATAGAGTTCGCTTCATTCAGATGATGAAAGTGGAAACAATGTCAACCCACGGGGATCCTGCGGATGAGATTCTGAAAACTGCAGAAGTGTTGAAGATCGCGTTAATCCTCATCGGAACCCAGGGAACCGGCGAATCCGAGTCCGCCCCCCTGGGAAGAGTGGCCAGGAAAATTGCCCGCTACGCCCGCTGCTCCGTATTGGTGGTTCGCCTGAACCTGTGATCTTTCAATCTCAAATACTCGATGATTTCTTAAGGGATACGTATGAACGATTCCGATCGAAGGAAAACTGATATCCGCTGGCATGCGTGTGATGTGGAAACCGTTCTGGGTGAGGTGGACAGCCACCTTGAAGGTCTTACCTGGGAAGTCGCCGCGCAGCGTCTCGATCAATATGGGCCTAATCGGTTGCCTCCTCCGCCAAGGCGAGGGGCGTGGCAGCGGTTTCTTGCTCAATTCCACAACATTTTAATTTATATTCTCCTGGTCGCGGGTGTCGTGACGGCACTCCTAGGTCATTGGGTTGATGCATTCGTGATCTTTGGTGTGGTGGTCATTAATGCCCTGATCGGATTTATTCAGGAAGGCAAAGCCGAAAAGGCCATGGATGCCGTGCGGCAAATGTTGTCGGTGGAAGCCATGGTGCTGCGGGACGGAGTGCGTAGTACGATTGCCGCGGAGGAACTTGTTCCGGGCGATGTGGTGTATCTGCAATCAGGAGACAAAGTCCCGGCTGATTTGCGGCTCATGAAAGTCAAGGAGTTGCAGGTTGAAGAAGCGGCCTTGACCGGTGAGTCCGTACCGGTTGAAAAATCCACGGAGGTGGTAGATGAAGCGGCCTCTATCGGAGATCGGACAAACATGGCGTATTCCGGGACTCTCGTGACCTCCGGTACGGCCACAGGAGTTGTCGTGGCCACGGGGGGGGGCACGGAGATCGGTCGGATCAGCGCCATGTTGTCGAAAGTGGAAACCTTGACCACACCGCTGCTGCGAAAGATCGAGCGGTTCGGTCGACATTTAAGCGTGGCGATTATCACGGGGACGACGCTGGTTTTTCTCTTTGGCGTCCTGGTTCGGCAGTATTCCGCCGGAGATATGTTTCTAGCGAGTGTCGGGTTGGCGGTCGCTGCCATACCGGAGGGGCTTCCCGCCGTGATTACGATTACGTTGGCCCTTGGAGTCCAGGCCATGGCCAGGCAACAGGCCATTATTCGCCGGCTCCCTGCCGTAGAAACGCTGGGGTCGGTCACGGTCATTTGTTCCGATAAGACCGGCACGCTCACGCGGAATGAGATGATGGTCCAAACGTTGGTGACATCTGACAAAACGATCGAGGTGACCGGCGCGGGCTATGATCCACATGGCGGGTTTGTCCGTGACGGCAGGGAAGTAGCTATCGGGGATGTTCCTGACGTGTCGGAGCTTGCCCGTGCGGCGCTGCTCTGCAACGATGCGCGCCTGGAGCAGACCGGCGAACAATGGAAAATTCACGGAGATCCCACGGAGGGGGCATTGATTGTCCTGGCCAGAAAAGCCGAATTGGATGCTCAATTGGAAGAGAAGCGATGGCCGAGAACGGATGTGATCCCATTCGAGTCGCAGCATCGATTTATGGCCACCCTCCACCACGATCATGAAGGCCATGGTTGTATTTATGTGAAAGGGGCCCCCGAGCGGGTGATGGACATGTGCGACCGGCAACGGGACAAGGAGGGTGATCGCCCGTTTGACCGGGATTATTGGCTGAAGTGTATAGAAGGGCTGGCCAATGAGGGGCAGCGGGTTTTGGCCGTGGCGTCCGCTGTGGCCGATGGAGAGCACCGGGAGTTGGGTTTTCAGGATGTGGAGAGCGGATTGACCATGTTGGGTCTGTTCGGCATCATCGATCCTCCCCGGAAAGAGGCTACCGAGTCGGTTCGGCAATGCCAGGCTGCAGGGATCCGGATTAAGATGATCACAGGGGATCATGTGGGGACGGCACGGGTCATTGGAGCGCAAATGGGCATCGGCGATGGCAGGCGGGCGGTAACCGGGCAGGAGCTGGAAGGAAGCGATGAACGGCAACTGCAAAAATTGGCTCAGGAAGTCGACGTGTTCGCCCGGACAAGTCCGGAGCATAAATTACGCTTGGTGCAGGCTCTCCAGGCCAATCATGAAGTGGTGGCCATGACGGGAGACGGGGTGAATGACGCACCGGCACTGAAGCGGGCGGACGTTGGCGTGGCGATGGGCATCAAAGGAACCGAAGTAGCGAAAGAATCAGCCGAAATGGTTCTGGCGGACGATAATTTTGTGACGATCGCCCATGCGGTTGAAGAAGGCCGCCGCATTTATGACAATATTCAAAAGTCAATTCTTTTTATCCTGCCCACCAATGTGGCGCAATCCCTGGTGATCGTCGGGGCCGTGTTGTTCGGCACCCTTTTGCCCATCACCCCGGTACAAATTCTGTGGGTCAACATGGTGACGGCGGTGACGCTGGCGTTAGCTCTGACGGTGGAACGTGCGGAAAAGGATATTATGCAACGCCCTCCGCGGAACCCCGGCGAGGCTATGCTGTCCCCGTTTCTGTTGTGGCGGATCGGGTTTGTATCCGTCTTGGCCGTAGCGGGTACGTTTGGTCTGTTCCTGTGGGAGGTGGAGCAGGGAGCGTCCATCGAAGTCGCCAGAACCATCGCCGTCAATACCCTGGTGGTGTTTGAAATATTTTATTTGATCAATGCCCGGTTTTTTTATCGGTCGGTCCTGTCCCGTGAAGGGTTGCTGGGGAATCCCTTCATTCTCCTTTCGATCGGCATAATCCTGTTGTTTCAGGGTTTGTTCACGTATGCGGGGCCCATGGAAACCCTGTTCGGCACCGCCCCCATTTCCCTGTGGGATTGGGTGCGAATCGATACTATCGGTCTGGGTATTTTTCTCATCGTGGAATTGGAAAAGGCGGTGTTGAGGAATTTTTTCCTGGAGAAGATTCAATCATCACCGGCAAAAGGTTGATCATGAGTGAAGGATGCCCTTCGTCAGGATAAGGGCTGGCAAGGACGACGTCTTGGATTCTCGGGGTCTCGAAAACCGTCGAGCGGTCTGAGGGTGAATGAGAAAAGGAAGGAGAGACGATGAAACCTGCATCAGACAAACAGTCAATTTTGACCAAAGACGAACTTCGCCGGATGGATGCCTATTGGCGGGCGACCAATTATTTATCCGTGGGGCAGATTTACTTGCTCGACAATCCACTGCTGAGGCAGCCCCTGACGCTGGCTCATATCAAATCGCGGTTGCTGGGCCACTGGGGAACGACCCCGGGATTGAATTTTTTGTATGTGCATCTCAATCGTGTCATCAAAAAGTACGATTTGAATATGATGTATATCACGGGTCCGGGGCATGGTGGGCCCGGCCTGGTAGCGAATACCTATTTGGAGGGAACCTACAGCGAAGTCTACCCGGATATTTCACAGGATGCTGAAGGCATGAGAAAACTATTCAAGCAGTTTTCGTTTCCCGGCGGCATTCCCAGCCACGTGGCTCCCGAGATCCCAGGGTCCATTCACGAGGGAGGGGAGCTGGGGTATGCCTTGTCCCATGCGTTCGGGGCGGCCTTTGATAACCCTGACCTCATTGTTGCCTGTGTGGTCGGGGACGGTGAAGCGGAAACCGGCCCCTTGGCCACCGCCTGGCATTCCAATAAATTTATCAATCCCAAATTGGATGGGGCGGTCCTCCCTATCTTGCACTTGAATGGATATAAAATCGCCAATCCGACCGTTCTGGCACGGATCAGCCATGACGAATTGAAGAACCTGTTTCTGGGGTATGGGTATCAACCGTATTTTGTCGAGGGTTCCGATCCCGACACGATGCATCAGGATATGGCGCGCACACTTGAGGAGGTGGTGCAGGAGATTCAACGTATTCAGCAGCGGGCCAGAACCCAAGGAGAGACCACTCGACCTCTTTGGCCGATGATTGTGTTGCGAAGCCCCAAGGGGTGGACCGGTCCGCAGGAAGTGGATGGCAAAAAAACGGAGGACTCCTGGCGCTCGCATCAGGTGCCGTTTGCGAAAATGGCCGCTCACAAGGAGCATATTCAGCTGCTCGAGAAGTGGATGAAAAGTTACAGGCCGGAGGAATTGTTTGATGAGTCGGGTAAGCTGCGCCCTGAATTGGCGGAGCTGGCGCCGGTGGGTGACCGTCGGATGGGTGCCAATCCCCATGCCAATGGGGGGCTCCTGCTGAAGGATCTTAAGATGCCGGACTATCGGGATTTGGCGGTTGAGGTGCCAAAACCCGGAACCGTCCACGAGGAGGCCACACGGGTGATGGGGCGGTTCCTGCGTGATGTCATGAAGCTCAATCTCGGCAATCGGGACTTTCTGGTTTTTGGACCCGATGAGACGGCATCCAACCGGCTTGATGCCCTGTTTGAGGTGACCGATCGACGATGGGTGGCCGAGACCATACCGGAAGATGAACATTTGTCTCCCGATGGGCGAGTGATGGAAATTCTGAGCGAACATACCTGCCAAGGGTGGTTGGAAGGCTATCTCCTTACCGGCCGCCATGGGTTCTTTTCCACCTACGAGGCCTTTATTCATGTGGTGGATTCCATGTTCAATCAGCACGCCAAATGGCTGAAGGTGGCCGGCCACGAGATCCCCTGGCGCCGGCCCATTGCCTCCTTGAATTATCTGTTGACTTCCCATGTCTGGCGGCAGGATCACAATGGATTCTCCCATCAAGACCCTGGATTTATCGATCATGTCGTCAACAAGAAAGCCGAAATTATCCGGGTCTATTTGCCCCCGGATGCCAATAGCCTGTTGTTTGTCACGGATAAATGCCTTCGCAGTCGCAACCTCGTCAATGTCATTGTGGCAGGCAAGCAGCCTGGGCTGCAGTATCTGAGCATGGATGCGGCCGTCAAGCATTGCACGGCCGGTATAGGCATTTGGGAATGGGCTAGTAATGATAAGGGCGGAGAACCTGATGTCGTAATGGCCTGCGCCGGTGATATTCCAACCTTAGAGACCTTGGCGGCGGTGGATCTTTTGCGCAAACAAGTTCCGGATTTAAAAGTCCGTGTGGTGAACGTGGTCAATCTGATGAAGCTGCAGCCGCAGAGCGAGCACCCCCATGGCTTATCGGATCAGGAATTCGATACGTTGTTTACCACCGACAAACCAATCATTTTTGCCTTCCATGGTTACCCGTGGCTCATTCACCGTTTGACCTACCGGCGGACCAATCATCACAATCTCCATGTCCGGGGCTACAAGGAGGAAGGGACGACGACGACTCCGTTCGATATGGTGGTGTTGAATGATTTGGACCGGTTTCACCTGGTGGCCGACGTCATCGACCGTGTTCCCAAGTTGGGGTATCTGGCGGCCTATGCCAAGCAAGCCATTCGCGATAAGAAGATTGATCATAAAACCTATATTGCCAAGTACGGAGACGATATGCCGGAAATTAAAGATTGGAAGTGGCCGTACTAAAAGACAGGAGAGAGGGGGAAGGTGAGGTGTAGGGGGTAAAAATTTTTTCCCCCTTTCCCCTCACACCTCACGATCCTCTCCCCTTACGCCTCACGCTTCACGGTTTTCTGATTGCTCTGCAAGGTAGACAAAAGTTTGCGCCTGAAAGGTGATGGATTATCGGGTTTTTCGCTGTGCTTCTTCATGCGTCCGCTTCGGCCCCATCCTCATTTGTATGAAATGAATACGTGGGTCTGGTTGAATGAACTTTCCCGGAAAGCCGGGAAAATCACCAGGCTTGGAGATGTCTCTGAACAGGAATGGGATCGGTTGCGGAGTCTGGGATTTGACTGTGTCTGGCTGATGGGCATATGGGAACGAAGCCCACGCAGCCGGCAGATTGCCAGAACGGATGCAGGATTGCGCCGGGCCTACGATCATGCGCTTCCCGGATGGCGGGAACCTGATGTGGTCGGGTCGCCGTATGCCGTCCGTGCCTACCGTCCCGATCCGGCCTTGGCCTCCTGGGTGGATCTTAGGCGGACTCGGGAGGCGCTTCATGATCGAGGCATGAAACTGATCCTGGATTTTGTGCCCAATCATACGGCTCTGGATCACGAATGGGTCGAATGTCACCCGGAATACTATGTTCAGGGTTCTCGTGAGGAGGTCGGCTCCAGACCCGCCGATTTTTTCCCCGTTCATGCCGGATCCGCCACCTTCCATCTGGCGCACGGCAAAGACCCCTATTTCCCTTCATGGACCGACACCGCGCAATTAAATCTTTTTCATTCGGACACCAGAAAAGCTTTGTATGGTGAATTAAAGAAGATGGCCGAGTACTGTGACGGGGTCCGATGCGATATGGCCATGTTGGTGCTCAACGAAGTCTTTGCCGGGACATGGAAGAGATGTCTTGGGTCCGATTCCCACCCCACGGAGGAATTCTGGGCCGAGGCCTGTCGTCTGCTGCCGGATTTTATCTGGGTAGCCGAGGTGTACTGGGATTTGGAGTGGAAACTGCAGAGGTTGGGGATAACCTATACCTATGACAAACGGCTCTATGACCGCCTGCGTGGGCCCGCACCCTCCGGAATCATGGATCATTTGCGGGCCGATGAGGAGTTTCAGCGCCGGTTGGTCAGATTTATTGAAAATCACGATGAAGAACGCGCGATGACCGTCTTCGGTGCGCGGCAACATGCGGCGGTTGCCATGGTGATGGCCACCCTTCCCGGTATGCGGCTGTATCATCAAGGGCAACTGGAGGGACGGCGAATCCGGATTCCGGTACAGTTGGCCAGACGTATGGAGGAATCCGTCGACCACAGTGTGGAAGGTTGGTATATTCGACTCTTACAGGTGACGGATGATGATGTGTTTCATGCCGGCCAATGGCGTCTTTTGCCGGTCCGATCTTTAGGGAATGCCTCCCATGAACCAGTGCTGGCCTATGAATGGAAAACGGATTTGAAACATGCAGTGGTCGTCGTCAATCTTGGAACGATTCCGGCGCGAGGATCGATTGCCCTGAGGGAGGATACCTTCGTGCCGCCTCAGGCGCCTTCCGAAGATTTCTGGATGTTTGATGATCCGGTACATCATGTTCGGTTGAAACGGAAGGTGGCTGAATTGATCGAGCAGGGCCTGTGTTTGGAGATCCCACCATTTGAAGGTCGCATTCTCATGCGGGAATTGACCTGTAGGCCTCCCCGAGAGGGAGGGCGGGAGTCAGGCCCGGACCGCGGGGGTGCTGGCACGGAATATTGTCAATGAGAAAAAAAATCTCTATGGTGGTGCCCCACACACTATGCGGTTACAACAAGGAGCAGGTTGATGAAGGTTCTGTTTGCGATTGATTTTTCCAGTCATTCCAAGAATGCGGTCCAACTGTTTCGGCGGATGCAGCTGCCCTCCGGCTCCGAAGTCCATTTGATGCATGTGAACAATCCGGAGGAATGGCCGGAACCCCGTGAGTCCGGGCCGTCTCCGAGGCAATCGGAACCCATGGCCGACATTCGTCAAAGGGCAGAGCTTCATGCCATGGAAGCGTTGTCACAACTGGGAAAGGTATTTCAAGGCCAATCCGTTCATCTCCAGACGCGGGTTGTGGATGGAAATCCCGGTCGAGAAATTCTCAAAGCTCTTGAACAAGGTCGGATGGATTTGGTGGTGTTGGGCTCACGAGGATTATCCAAACTTGCCGGTTTGTTACTGGGGAGCGTGAGTGAATGGGTGTTAAATGAGGCCCCTTGTTCCGTTCTGGTCGGACGTCCCCGGGCTCGACAAAAAGGAGGGCCGGGCCCCATGAAAATGGTGTTGGCCGTCGATGGGTCGCCGGACGCGTGGGCGGCCGTCGATTTTCTCAAGCAATTCCAATTTCCGCCATCGTCCAAATTGACTCTTGTGTATGTGGTGCGTAAGCATATCTATCAAACCGAACAAGTCTTGGTGGGGGAGCCATCGGAAGGAGAGGCGTTTGCCAAATTGGCTGAAGAAGTGCTTGACAAACGGGGACGGGAAGGTGTCCAACTTTTGGAAAAAACCCGCGAACACCTGGCGGCGTTGAACCTGACGGTTGTTGAACGCTTGGTGTTCGGGCACGAAGGCCAGGAGATTTTGAAAGCGGCTAAGCAAACACAGGCGGATCTTGTGGTAGTCGGCTCACGAGGAATTACCAGGCTTCGAAGGTTGCTGCTTGGAAGTGTTTCTCATAAGGTGGCCACAAATGCTCCCTGTTCGGTTCTGGTGATTCGTTCCAAGGGTGAGTAAGCCGAAATATTGCCATGCCATCCCAAGACCCTTGATTCCCCAGCCAAACATTCTTCCCCAATGAGAGATGGGGGTTTTTACCTCACTAAGCGGGTTCTTCGAATTTACAATTCCTGGCATAAGTCACGACAAACATTGATAACCGTTATTTAATTTAAGGCGGGGCATGAAATTTGCTTTGAATTTCTCGCGTGAAGAGCTCTCCTGTCGGCTGAAGGGAGGGAGGGTGTGCCCTGAAGAATGAATGGTTGGCAACCATTAAACACAGGTCTTGAAAGTTAATTGAGGTGCAGTGCGTGAGGAGTTATTCCCGAGATTTTAGTCCGGCGGTGGAATCCTGTACAATTTTGGTTGCCGATGATGATGAAGCGATGGGCAATCTACTCACGGAGGCGCTTCAGGAGAGCGGGTGCAAAGTGATTCAGTTCAATAACGGCCATGATGTGCTGGCTTTTCTTTGCCGGGGAACCGCAACCGTGATTGTCACTGATTTGCGAATGCCGGGTGGGGGATTTCCCTATTTGGAACGCCTTCAACTCGCTGCACCGAATTGTCCGGTCTTGCTGATGACGGCTTATGGGGATGCCCATTCCAAGGAAAAAGCCCTGGCATGCGGCATGAAGGGGTATTTTGAGAAACCGGTTCGAATCCAAGAGGTGAAAGAGTGGATTTGCTGGGCCTGCGGGGTGAAACCTTGTGGCAATAATCCCTTAACGCTGATTCAATAAAACGTCTTGTCTG
This sequence comes from Candidatus Inrsubterrania sp., assembly GCA_039794325.1. Taxonomy (GTDB): domain Bacteria; phylum Nitrospirota; class Nitrospiria; order Nitrospirales; family UBA8639; genus JACKFE01. The sequence continues at coordinate 438 of JBDIVP010000090.1, read as the reverse complement.
AGGTGCGCGATGGCCGGATCGTTTGGTAACCCTCTGTTTTCAGACCCTTCTATTGAAGCCCGCCTGGAGGGCCTAAAGCTGTTGGCTCAATTTGTAGATGAGCCTATCGTTATTTTCAATCCAAACATGGAAATGGTTTATGCCAATCCCTCCGCCGACCGGTTGGTTGGGGAGTGTCCGCTCATGGAGCCGAACGTTGATCCAACGGCGGCCCAAGCCGGTTCTCAGAACTTACAATGCGAGCCTTGTCCGGGAAAAGTGCTGTTTGAAGGTTCTTCCGGCGTAGAAAAGGTGCCCAGTGCTATGCCCCTCCCCGCAGAGACGGCCAATTCTTATTGTCCGTTGCCTCGTGCCGTGCCTCTCTCGACGGATGAAGGCTCGATTCGGTTTGCGGTGATGATGGGGCGGCATGGACGGGAAAGTCTCGTTCTTCCCACC
>JBDIVP010000089.1:0-12520 GCA_039794325.1 Candidatus Inrsubterrania sp. | reverse complement strand
AGGGGGAATTCTTCGGAATAATCGTTGTGAACGATTCATGAAACACTACCACCGGAGCCAGGAACTGGCCCCACGCGATGTGGTCTCACGCGCCATTTGGTCGGAAATGCAACGCACCAAGGCCAGGCATGTATATCTCGATGTCACCCATCTGGGCAGCCACTTCCTCAAGGAACGGTTTCCCACCATCTATGCGACCTGCTTACGCCATGACATCGACATCACGGAAGAATGGATTCCGGTGTCCCCCAGTGCCCATTACTTTATGGGCGGGGTCAAAACGGGACTCAATGGAGAAACCTCCGTTCCCGGATTGTACGCTGCGGGGGAAGTCGCCTGCACGGGAGTGCATGGCGCCAATCGACTGGGAAGCAATTCCCTTCTGGAGGGATTGGTCTTTGGGTACCGTGCTGCTCAGGCGGCCGCCCGATTTGCGGCCTCTCAACCGACTCCATCGCATCCCATGGAAGGCATGGCGCCATCCGGCAAGGCCCTCACGCATTCCGCGCAGGATATCGAAAAAATCCGCAATTCGTTAAGACGCCTGATGTGGACCAAGGTCGGGCTTGTGCGGAACGGCGAATCCCTCAAAAAGGCATTGGAACAATTGAAGGTCTGGAACAATAAACTGTCGGTACCGCCATTGACCCGCCCGGGACTGGAAACCCGGAACATGCTTCAGGTCGGCCGGTGCATCACGGAATCAGCATTGAGTCGAGAAAACAGTATCGGAGCACATTATCGGGAGGACTTCCCTCATTACAAAGGCCTGAACTGGAAAAACCACAGCCACTGCCGCATCGAGAGCGTCTCGCTTCCCGGCTGAGCCTCGTCACCCCCTCCTCACCCGCCGTTAAATGAAAATAGGCAAACGCCCCTGCATTGGTGCATCGCATTTGGATGAGGTGTTCATCCGAGGTCCGGAAAAGGGGGAAAGTCCGTCTTTCTCTTTTCCCTTTTCTCTTGTCCCGACACCTTCACGCTTGACCTTCAACACCCAAAAGACCGGGCTCCAAATATCGATCCAAGTGTTCCTGAAACGCCATCCACAACTTCATTGAGATCGGACCGGCTCCACCTGCACCGATAAGCCGATCCCCGACTTGAGAGACCGGCATCACCTCCATACCCGTATTCGTCACAAAACATTCATCCGCAGCCAAGAGGTCCCCGATCTCATAACGCCCTTCCTCAACAGGGATTCCAAGCCCATCAGCCAATTCGATCACAACCTCACGCGTGATACCTTCCAAAATTCCACATTCCGATGACGGTGTATGGAGCTTCCCCTGTGCCACAAAAAAGATATTGCTGGTGGTGCACTCCGTCACATGCTGATCCAGGTTGAGCATCAGCGCATCAAACGCCCCCGCACGGCTGGCTTCCTGTTTGGCCAGAATATTATTGAGAAAGCTCAAGGATTTGATCTGGGGAGATTGCGCCGAAAGGGGGTTACGTCGTACCGAGACTATTTCCAATCGCACCCCGGCCTCCCGCATGGAGGCGGGATAAGGAGACAACTGCTTGCTTATCACTACGACCGTCGGATGGGGGCAGAGCGCAGGATCGATGCCCATTTCCCCGGCGCCCCGTGACACAGTCAACCGCAAACCGGCATCCAACAGGTGATTGCGCCTCAATATCTCGGAGAGAATGGGCCTCCATTCATCATCCCTCAATGGAGGCACAAGGCCGATCAGGTCGCACGACCGTCGCAGACGAGCCAAATGTCGACTCAACAGAAAGGGTCTGGCCTGATACGTCCGCAGGGTTTCGTAGACTCCATCCCCATAAAGAAATCCATGGTCGAATACGGAGACCATGGCCTCTTTCTCCTGAACGAAGGATCCGTTGACATACACCCACATGCCGGTCACGCCGATCCCACAGCTCGCCCCCGTAACACCTTGAAAAACGCCTCGGCCTTGTGAAGCGTTTCCTCATACTCCCGTTTTGGAACGGAGTCCGCCACAATTCCGGCCCCCACCTGCAAAAAGCCGACTGCTCCGCGCAACACCAACGTTCTGATCGCAATATTCCAATCCATATTCCCATTCCACCCCATAAAACCGATGGACCCCGTATATAATCCCCGGCGAACCGGCTCCAACCTCTCAATTAACTCCATACAACGGACTTTCGGCACCCCCGAAATAGTGCCACCCGGAAACACGGCACGAATCAAATCCCAGGGAGCCGACATGGCCCCCAAACGGCCGGACACATTGGAAACCAGATGCATGACATGGGAATACCGTTCAATGGTCATGAATTCGTCCACCCGCACCGTCCCATACTCACACACCCGGCCTAAATCGTTACGGACCAAGTCCACCAACATAAGATGTTCGGCCCGCTCCTTCACATCCGACAACAGTTCTTCGGCCAACCGCCGATCGATTGTGTCGGACAGGCCACGGGGCCGGGTCCCGGCAATCGGACGCATATCGGCGTGCCCGTCCGTGAGCCGGACCAGGCGCTCGGGCGAATTGGAGACAATGACATCCTTCTCCAACACCAGAAAGGCTGCGTGCGGGGAAGGGTTACATTGCCGAATTTTCCGGAATAGTTCTGCCCCAGCTTGCGCGGCCGAGGGAAAGGGTTCCGTCAGGCCTTCAATCCTGAACCGGTGAGATAAATTGGCCTGATAAATATCTCCGGCTGCGATGAACTCCTGGCATTCCTGGACGCGATCCCGGTATTCCCTTTCCGATTGTTCACCGAAAATCCGCGGAGTCAGCACTTCCCTCCCGCTCCCGGGTCGGGAATCCTCAACAGTTGTGAGCTTGGCTTCCAACTCAGCTAAGCGGGCCGCCCCCTCTCGACACAACACCTCCCAGCTCTCTCCGGCCATCCGCTCGGGCGATGGGGCATACACCAACCAAGCTCCCGGACTTTGACAATCCACCACAACAAAAGTCTCAACCAGGAGGCAATACACATCGGGGAACAAGAGGTCATTGGCGGTAAGGGACGGAAGGCATTCAAAGGAGCGGGCTAAATCATAGCTCAAACATCCGATGGCTCCACCTTGGAAAGGAAGAATTTTTTGGGCAACCTGTGGAGGCTGACCGCGAAACCGTTCACACAGCCACTCAAACGGGTGGCCGGGAAAAGTCGTCCACTCCCCCGAACGCCAAACCTCGACAAGGTGCTCCCTGCCTCTGACTATTTCATAGGGATCGCTTCCCAGATAGGCAACACGGCGGGAAACGCCGCCTTTCGCATCATCCTGTTCCAGGAAAAAGGAATGAGGGGAACAACCGGTCAACCGGACATACAAATCGAACGGATCAGTGACGAGAAGAGGGCAATGCCTGACCAGCGGAAAAATACAAGATGAACCGGTGGAAAACCTTCTACCGTCCGGCAGATTCGCACCATCTATCACCAAGGGTTACGGTATCCCTTCCCCGGTGCCCTCTAGAGCTTTGGCAGCTTCTTCAGGGTGCAACACACCTTTTTTCATGAGAGACTCCACCAATTCCTTAACGGCCGCCCTTGAAGATCGCCGCAACCCACGCACCCGAATTTCAGGTGGATAAAATCGAAGAAAATCCGGATTATTCACACGAATCGTAATCGTGGCACTTTCCCCGAATGGCGGCAATTCCTTCTTGGGGCCGGGAACCCGGAAAAAGGGTTTACCGTCAGCCAAAATGCCGTCATATCCTTTAATTTCCACACGATGGGCAATATCCCTTCCGGAAATTTCCAGAAGTGACTCAATAACCAGAATCAAAGAATCCACCACGAGGGGATCTCCTGTGTGATTTTTGACTTTGACTTCGTATTCAATCTGACTGACGGAGGTTAAATCCCTCCCGGAAAAAGGATCCCGCCCCTTATATTGCACAATAGGCACCACACCTCCGGTTAAATCCGGAAGATCATCGACCTTAATGTCCCCCCAAGCCGGAGCAGACCAGCCCCCCAAGGCAATCGTGAGACACAACCAGAGTCTTGTCATCATGGCCTTGACCGGATGGGGAAATGTGTAACTGATACCCATAAGTGTCTGCAGGATTTATGGATTACCTTAACACATCATCGATCTTGAGAGGGAACATATTTTCTGCTCTTGCTTGACAAGATTTAGGTGATTTTGGTTGAATGCAGCCCCTTCTAACGGCTCGCCTTGTCGGTCCACAAAAATGGCACCTTCGCAGGATCCACTATTTGCGGGGCTGGGACAGGCAGTGCGGGTGGGGACCGATCTGCTTGCCTCCCTTATTGTCGGCGGCTTTCTTGGCTGGTTGATCGATACGTACGTATTGGCAACCACTCCATGGGGGGTAGCGATCGGATTGATTTTAGGGCTGGTCGCAGGCATCCGAAATGCTTATCGTACCGCCCAGCGTTGGGAACAATAGTTTGTAGACACAAGGTTCCGTCTTGGAAGATCCCTTACATCCGTTCGAGCTTCATAACTTTATCCCGCTTTCATTGTTCGGCCTGGATATTTCGATCAATAAGGCCGTGCTGATCATGTGGGTGGTGGTGGGCCTGATTACCGTCCTGCTCCTCAAAGCAGGATCGGCCAAATCATTGGTTCCCACCAAACTGCAAAGTCTCGCCGAATTATTGGTGGACTTCATTCGAGGCATCATTCACGACACGATGGGAGCCGACGGCATGCGGTTCTTTCCGTTGATCAGCACCCTCTTTTTATTCATTCTTTTCTGCAACCTGGTCGGGCTCGTCCCCGGTTCCTATACCGTCACCAGTCAATTGGTCGTGACGGGAATTTTCGCCGTCTGTGTCTACATGCTGAGCCTCGCTGTCGGATTTCAAATGCACGGAGCCAAATTCCTCGGAATTCTGGTCCCCCCCGGCACGCCGGGCTGGCTGCTTCCCCTGATGATTCCCATTGAATTGATCAGCCAACTGGCCCGCCCCATCTCACTGGCCGTCCGGTTATTCGCCAATATGACGGCCGGGCACGTCATTCTGGGAGTCTTGTTTGGCTTGACGATCACCGGAGGGCTGATGCTGGGGTGGCTTCCGTTCACCTTCACCATCGCCTTATATGCCCTTGAAGTAGGCATTGCCTTTATCCAGGCATATATTTTTACCGTGTTAACCTGTGTCTATATCGGAGATGCCATTCACCTACACTGACGTGGTCGAATGAACCGCAGGTGCTCCGTTTACCATTAGCCCCTTTTTAAACCGGGAGGAACATTACACAATGGATTCTGCAGCAGCAGCACTTTTAGGAATGGGCTTGGCGGCCGCGGGTTTTGCGGGCGCAGGCGTTGGCATTGGGTATATCTTCGGAAAAATGATCGAAGCCGTGGCCCGGCAGCCTGAAGCGGAAGGGCGAGTCGGAAAGTATATGTGGATCGGGTTCGCTCTGGTCGAGGCCATTGCGCTCTATGGACTCGTCATTGCCTTTATCATTATGGGAAAAGGGTAAAGGACTCCGCCTATGCCACAGTTTGACTCACATTTTTTTTCGTCTCTGATTTTTTGGGAGATCCTGTCGTTTGCAATCCTGCTATGGGTGCTGGCCAAATTTGCCCTGCCCCCCATCATGGAAGCACTGGAAAGCCGGGAACGAAAAATCCGTGAAAGTCTGGATCAGGCGGAGCACAACAGGTCGACGGCGGAACGCACGCTGAAAGAGTACGAAACCAAGCTTCAAAATGCGGCCAAGGAAGCCGAAGCGATCGTGACTGAAGCCAAGCAAAAAGCCCAGCAACTGCTTGAGGAAAATGAGCAACGCCTCCGAGCCGAGGCCCAACGAATCAAGGACGAAACCACCCAGGACATCGAACGGGAACGGCGAAAAGCCCTGCAGGACATCAAGGAAACCACGGCCGATCTGGCCGTCATGGTGGCTGAGAAAGTAATCGGGCGAAGCTTAACGGATGCAGATCACCAACGGTATGCCCAAGAGACGCTCGCTGAAGTCTTAGCCCAATCGAAAAACTGACCGAACCCCGTCCCTTCCCGGAAGCCTGAAGGGATCGGGGTTCCTTCACACGGATCACCGGCTTCCCCAAAACCAATCCTTCCAGAATCCTTCCTAGTTGCCGCCTCCGGCACGGTATCCTTCCAAATCGAGAGTCACCGACTGGAAGCCGATGGCCTTTAGTTTCCGGACAATCTTGCTCCGACGATCCGGGTCCATCAATAAAGACATCTCGGCGGGATCCATCTCGATACGGGCAAGGTCACCATGGAGCCTGACCCGAACCTGTGTCACCCCTTCATCCAACAAAACCGATTCCGCCTGCTCAACCCGGGACAGAAAGGTACGGGTAATGGGAATCCCCCTAACGATGCGGGAAGAAAGGCAGGCCGCTGCGGGTTTATTCCAATTGCTCAAACCCAGCGCTTGGGCCAACTCCCGAATCTCCGCTTTATGGAAACCGGCCTCAAGAAGCGGACTCCTGACATCCCATTGCCGAGCGGCCTGGATTCCAGGCCGATCTTCGCCCAAGTCATCAGCATTGGTTCCATCAACAATCGTCCGAAACCCATAACGATCACGCAAGGAGCCCAACAATCGATACAGGTCGGTTTTACAATGGTAACAGCGGTTTGCGTCATTTTTGACAAACGCTTCATCCCGCAATTGATCGGTTTCAATCAATTCAACCGGAACGCCGATTTCCCGTCCCAGATCCTTGACCGCTTCAACTTCCAGAGCCGACAAGGTAGGGGAAACAGCCGTCACCGCTTTAACGTGGTCCCCCAGAACTTTCACGCCAACTTTCAGGACAAGCGTGCTATCGATGCCGCCGGAAAACGCCACCACAACGGATCCCATCTCTCGAAGCAGATCTTCCAGGATCCCAAATTTTCGTTCGAGCCCCGCACTAATTTTGAGCATACACCGCCTCTTTCATGACTCTCCTGGGCGAGAGACCTGCGGATTCCGAAGCGGTTTTTCCCAATTGCCCGCAAGCTCCCAACACCTCATCTCCCCGACTGCGTCGAAGATAGACATCCAACCCGCCGTTTCTGACCGCCTGTTGAAAGGCGGCAATCCTCTCCTGTGACGGTCTCCGGAAACCACTTCCCGAAAACTCATTGAACGGAATCACATTCACTTTACATCGGATGCCGTTCAACAATTTCACCAGACGCCTGGCGTCTTCCACCGTATCATTCATGTCAGCCAACAACACATACTCAAAGGTGAGACGACGGTCGCTTCGCTTGGCATAAGCCCGGCAGGCCTCAAGAAGCTGTGTCAGATCAAACCGCCTGTTGACGGCAGGCATGAGAGCTTGCCGTTGCCCATGGATGGTGGCATTCAAGGAAACGGCCAAATTGACACCCAACCGTTGAATATCTTGAAATCGCGGAATCCACCCGGCGGTCGAAACCGTAATCCGTTTGGCGGAAAGCCCCATTCCCCACTCCATGTTGGTCAAACGGCGAATGGCCCCGGCAACAGCTTCGAAATTCATCAGCGGCTCCCCCATCCCCATAAAAACCAGAGAAGTGATGGCCTCCCCTTCCCGTTGCAGGAGGGACTGAACATTCAACACCTGATCCACAATTTCATGCGCGGATAAATTTCTTCGGAATCCGATCTGAGCCGTCAGGCAAAACCCGCAATCCAATGTGCAGCCGACCTGCGAGGACACGCAGACCGTTCGGCGCCGACCTTCCGGAATAAGGACGGTCTCCACAGCCAACCCGTCTTCCAACCGACACAATATTTTTCCCGTTCCGTCGGATGAAATAACCGGAGCGGAAAACACCCCGCGACCGATCGTCGCGACGGATTGCAGGCGCTCACGATCACCCTTTGACAGATTTGTCATCTCGGATATCCGGCAGACCCCTTTTTGATAGATCCACTGGAGGATCTGACGCACCCGGTAGCGCGGCCAGCCGAACCGATTGACCAGCAACTCGATTTCAGCCGGCTCCAAAGCCAGAAGATTAGCGTGGAGAGAAGTGGATGCCATAAAAATTATTCATTCAACTCAGTAGATAATGTATCGAGAGACAATGCAGACCTAACCTCAAATGACGGCTTTGTATAGATCTCTTGATCTGATCCTTACCATATCATCTCGTCGAAAGTCTCACAAAAATCACCATAAACATTCAGTTGAACGGCACCCTCAAAAATCACGGCCAATCCAACAAAACCAGCTTTTAACATGGCTACCAAATTAAAAAATTCATCTTAGGTAATAAAAATTAATAACTTTAACTCCAGTACAATAACTGCTTAAACCTCACACAAAATGCAGCCGATAATACATAACGTCACACTACAAGTAGGCTTTAAAACATGTTGTCACTTTTTATAATCATCTTTTACAAAACATTACGTTAGACTAAAAAATATAGGCTGAATTATGACATTTTATTCAATGATCATAAAAAATAAATATTTAAATCCTGCTTATTGACATTGCTTTAATGCACGAATAGAATGACCACAACATATGGTGGAGATAAACAGATGCAACCACGGAGCGATGAGCTCAAAGACATTACTGATGGGCTGGAACAGCGCATCAGGGTATACGAGACCAAGTTAAAGGAACTTCAAAAACAACGGGAGTTGCTGGGTGAAGAAATCGCAACGGTTGAGAAATACCTGGAGCTGGCAAAAACTCTCTATCGTGTGGAGGCCGACAAGGCCAAGTTGGCGAGCCTTTCGAGTGAAATCATCCCGGACGAAGAGGGCCACGTGCCCCCTCCCGGTGTCGATGTTGCGTCAAAATCGCGGGAAATCCTCTTAGGACGGAGCAAATACGTAGGTATGAGCGTACCCGACGCCGTATATATGATTCTCAGTGAGGTCGGACGCCCCCTACACGCCAAAGAACTCTATCAACGGTTGCAGGAAGGCGGAATGCCAATCAGGGGAAAGACTCCGGTGACCTCGGTCGCCACTTCCCTGAAGCGGGATCCACGATTCCGTAAGGTTGGGCCCAACACCTTCGAGGTCATTCAGGACAAACCATTCACTAAAGCCGTCTAGACCATGAAGGCGGAAATATAAACCCTACTGATCTACGTGAAAGGAGGTGAGGGAATTGGCAGCTACCAAAAAGAAAGCAGCCGCTCCAAAGAAGAAAGCCGCGGCAGCCAAACCGAAAGCGAAAGCAAAGAAGAAGTAAGCTGGTGTAGTTCCCGCCTGAAGTGCCGTTGGGGGTGGGGCCACCCACCCCCGATGTGTTACAGTCTCCGCGTTTCAGAGTGTCAACCCCGCCGCGGAATATAAAAAATAGAGCCTGTCATTCTCGAGTACATCGACGTTTCCCTTAATTATGGCCTATCCCAATATCCAGGCCCACTTCGGTCCGGGTAGGGGCAAACCCCTGAAAAAAAGAGCACTCTGTCCCCCGAACCGCTACGGCTTCATCTTCCGTCAGCCCGACATCTAAATCCTCAAGGGTTTTTTATAGTTGTTTTTTCCCTCAACCCATTTATTCTGTCTTCACCTTTCAACGCACCCACAAAAACTGAATTTTTCGAGGGTAATTGTTTGATCTCCTGGATTTGCTTGATATGCTGAAAACAACCGAAGGCATCCACCAACTCATAGGAAAAATACAACATGATTCGTATTACACCCGATCACATACAAGAACGACACATCGTACTTGAGGGAGCTCGCGTACCGTTCGGCTGTGTCCCCTTTATTGTCGAAGGATTTGTGTCACAATGGAAGGCCTACACACAATGGACGCATGACAATTTAAAATTGCGGTACGGCAACCATCAGGTCAAATGTTTTTATGTGGACAAAAACGACCGCACCTTTCTCCAGCAGGTCAATCAGTCCAAAACCTTGCGATTTGAGGATTTTCTTGCTCTCGTGTTTTCCGACAATCCCGAGGACCACCATCAATATTATTTGCGCATCGATAGCCAACATGTCCTGTTCGACCGGATGGCCGCAGATTTCGTCATTCCGGATTGGCTGGACCGTTACAATCATTCCGCCACCGGCATCTGGATCGGGCAAAAGGGCAATGTCACGCCCTTTCATCATGATTGGTGGCACGGATTCTTGACGCAGATTTCAGGAACAAAACGGTACCACTTGATCCATCCGTTGGAAGGAGCCGCCCTCCAGAAAAACTGGAAAGAAGAAGCGCAATACGATCTGGCTCCGGCCCCCGTGATCTCCTCCTCGGAATTACGGAACCTGAATCTGGAAACCTATTATGAGGGCATTTTAAACCCTGGAGACATGCTCTACATTCCGCCGTATTGGTATCATCAAATCGATACGCTGGAAAACGGCAACATCTCCATGCCCATTAGATACGACTCGAATATGACCCCTGAAATCCCACTGCTGCAATTCAGCCAAAATTCAGTGCTTCGGGCAGTTACAAATCAACATATTACGGACGAGGATGAATTCGTCCGATGGTTGGAAACCAATCGACGCCTGTTCGAAGAAAAGGAAGATGCATTTATCAAAGCCTTTATCCACACCCGGAATCCTCAAGCCACACCGGAAGGCATCCGGGAAAAACTGGAAGCAGCCACATCGACATTACAAAAAACATAAACACATCGTATACGCAAACAGACTGCACATCGAAAGCCCAAACGCACCGGTTCCCTGTCCCGACAGGAAAGAGCGCGTTTGCCATAGTGCTGGGACTAGGACTTGGGACGGCCATATGGGCGGCAGGCACGACCCTCGCGCTCGCCCGCAGTCAAAACCCAAGCATTAGTCAAGATACTCCAAGATTCACCGTTCCATCGACTCGCGTGGCCCCGTCGGGGAGCTTTGCCATTCGGTGGTCGTCTGCGCAACCCGCCGCCTTTGATCAATTCGAATTACAACAAAGCAGGAATCGAGACTTCTCGGAGGCACGCCTGATTTATTCGGGGCCCGACCGGGCTTCGTACGTTTCCGGCCTTCCCAACGGAGACTTTTATTACAGAGTCCGGGGGGTGAATACTCAATTTAATCGGAAGAGCCGCTGGGCTTCACCCATCCGTCGAATCGTTCAACATCCTTCGTTGGAATTTGCCGTGAGCATGTGGGGGGTGGGGGCCTTGGTGTTTCTTTCAACTCTTGGAGTCGTCCTCAGCGGGGCGAAGAACCGGGAATGACTTTCTTGAACCACATCATGTCCTGCCGGAATGATTAATGGTTTGGAGATGGCGAGTGACACAGACACATGACACCGCAATCCGCCATACTCCCCTTTTCCTGGGGAATGGCTCTTTTGCTGATCCTGGGATGCCTATGGATCGGATTGGGCATCCTGTGGGGACGAAAAGCCAAAAGCCTGGAAGGTTTTATGCTGGCCGGGCGCAATGTAGGCATGGGGTTGGGAGTCGCCACCGTCATGGCCACCTGGATTACGTCCAACACCACCATGCTGGCTCCCCAATTTGCCCTCGAACTGGGAGTCCTAGGCATGCTCGCCTACTCCACAGCCTCGTGCGGACTCTTTCTCTTTGCCCCGCTGGCCAGACGGATCCGCCGCCTGATGCCGGGCGGATACACCAGCGGCGATTTCGTCCGCCTACGGTATGGTCGCGGCCCCTGGCGAATTTTTCTCGTCATTTCATTGTTCTATTCATTGACCTGGCTGGTGAGCATGGGGATGGCCGGCGGTATCCTGCTCAAGGCTCTGGCCGGCATTCCCTATATCTGGGGCATGTCCGCTCTTCTCGTCGTTTGCGTCACCTACACCATCTTCGGAGGGCTGTATGCGGTGATCGGAACCGATTTCATTCAAAGCCTCATCATTCTGGCGGGTATCGTAACCGTCGGAATAGGGATCGTGATGGCCTCCGATTTCAACGCCATGTACGAACAGGTCGCCACGGAAACACCCATGCTGCTCAATATCCTGTTCCCGGCGGCCCTGCTGGCCCTGTTCAACAACCTACTCTTCGGAGTCGGCGAAATTTTTCACAGCAACGTCTGGTGGAGCCGGGCCTTTGCCTTACAGGAACGCATCGGTCAACGAACCTATCTGCTGGCAGGATTTTTATGGATCCCGATTCCCATCGCCGCCGGATTTCTGGCGTTGTCCAGCGGTATCCTAAACATCAATATCCCCAGGCCCGACATGGTCGGCCCATTGGTTTCCGCTCACATTCTGGGGCCCATCGGCGCCGTTGTCGTGTTCATCGTCCTCTTTTCCTCTTTGGCCTCCAGCCTGGACAGCCTGCTGGCAGCCACCTCCGATCTCATCACCAACGACATCATCAAACCCTGGTGGGCGCCTCATGCCGGCGAGGCAGACCTCCGGAAAATGGCGACCCTGGTCATTGTGGGGCTAGGCGGGCTCACCTGGCTGGCCTGCCTCCCCCAGATCGGTACACTGGCGACGGTCCTCTTTTTAGCGGGCCCCTTGGTGGCCAGCACGATTTGGCCGATCGCCACCGGACTGTACTGGCCGCACGCCAATGCACAGGGAGCAACGTGGGACATGACCCTGGGGTCGGCCGGTGGCCTTCTGGCCTATTGGGGCTGGGGTTGGTACACCGGGGCCTTGGCCGGCGCCACCATTTCCATGATCGCCGTGTTGATCGCCAGCAGAAATCGACAGGCAGC
>JBDIVP010000088.1:0-12995 GCA_039794325.1 Candidatus Inrsubterrania sp. | reverse complement strand
GGCAAGTTGAATCAACAAGGGTTTGACCGGCCGGTAGGTCAGGCCGACATCGAGTCCATCATGATCGCTTTTTCCGGCGTTGCGAAAGCAGGGGGCGAAGATGTTGCAGGGGCAGACGAACCCGGTATTAAATCGGAGTAATTCGTCGGTAAACCGCTGCCGGTAGACCGCGATGTCATAATAGAGGGTCTCCCCGATCGTGCCTTTCATCCCGATTTCAAAATTCGTGGATTGTTGCGGTTTGACATCGGGGTTGAGCCCGACGCCGGTTGCCGTCAGGGGATTACGAAATTCGCCGCCGGTCGGCGTTTCAAATGCTTGGCCGAAATTGAAATACAGATTGGCCCAGGTGACGGGACTATACCGAATGCCGGCCAGCCCCGTGGTTTGCGCGAAGTTCCGCCGTCCTGACCCGCTGATGCCCCCGGCGACGAGGTGGTCCTCGACCTTGAAGCGGACCTGGCTATATCGGACTCCGCCGACCAGCTCGATGGTATCGGTCACCTGAAACTCGTCCTGGAAATAGATGCCGTCCTGGTTGATCCGTTCTTGTGCATACAGCCGCAGGGCGCCTTTTTCACCCAAGACGTTGTCGAACCGTTTGTTGATCGAGTTTTGATCTTGCCAATCGAAACCGATGATCAGGCGGTTGCCGTAATCAAAAATCGGGGCGGTATTGGTATATTTGGCGAATGCCGCATTTTCCACGCGTTTGAGGGTGACATAACTTCCTGCGAAACAGCAAAGCGGATGATCCAGATCACGGAGGCCGAAGAAGCCGGTCAGGGTGATTTCCTGATGTTCCGAAAATTGATTGCGGTAGGTCAGGGCCGGACGGATTCGTTCGTCTTTCCGGGCCGGTTGAAAGGCGAGAAAGGGAGTGGTGGCGGGAAATAAAGCCGGGGGAATGGCGTGCAGGGTTTGTTGGGTTTGGCGCGGGTTGGTGTTGAGCTGGGCCCGGAACAGATTGCCGGGAATGTCATTGTCTAGGTTGCCATAGGTGAAAATCAGCGCGAGGTCGGAGTGATCATTGAACCGATACCGGAATTTGCCGATGAACCGTTGATTGCGGGTGGTGGAATGATCACGAAATCCTCCCGAATCCAGATAGGAATAATTACCCATCCAACTGAACGAATCGGTGGCGCCGCCGGTTTTTAAACGATATTTGGAAAAATTGTACGCCCCGAACGTGAGTCGGGGTTCGATATAAACATGGTCCTGCGTGCCTTCCTCCAGGACATAGTTAATGACTCCGGCGGAGGCATTCCCGTAGAGGGTGGAATTGGGGCCTCGCAGCACCTCGATCCGTGAGACCGCATCCAGATCGATCGGTTCAAGGCGGGTTTGGCCGTCCACTTCGGTTAAGGGTATGCCGTCGATCAGGACCCGAATGCTCCGGACGCCGAATGTGGCACGCACACCGCTGCCCCGTATGGAAATGCGGACATCATCCGGCCCGAAGCGCCGTTCGGCCTGCACGCCCGGCACGACCCGCAACGTCTCGTCCACTCCGGTGCCCACTTGGCCCTGGAGAATCTGTTTTTGTTGAATGACGGAAACCGCTCCAGGTACCTGGGTGACAGCCTTGGGGGTTCGCGTGGCGGTCACCACGACCGGGTCGAGGGTGTAGGGGGAATCACCGCGGTCCGGCCGGTCGGCGTCTTCCTGTATGGCTTGGTCAGGGGTGTCCGGGGGCATGGAAGGCTCCGCCCCCCACGCCATCGATGAAAGCGCCAGAAGCATCCCCGCCACCAAAAAGGGGTCGGGAGTCTTTTTAGTTATTTGAGTTCTCCTCCGGAAAAGTGTGGGGATGGTGTTCATCAGGCATGATCCTTTTTGTGAAGCAAGAGGCCGAATATTAATAAAAAATGAAAACGTGATAACAACAATTGCCGCCTTGGGGTGAAGGCCAGAGGCTGGTACGTATACCGATTTTGGTAAAGAGTGGTCTACGATTGTTTGCCGACCGTTGCCAACGCTTGCAACAAAAAAATCAAAAGGCAGAAAAAAGACGGCATCATGCAATGATTGGTGCAAAAAAAGAAAAAGAAAAATTTCTGTTAAAAGGAGGTGGCTTGGCAGTGTTCATCAAGCTTGATGATTCTTCCTGAAGTGGAATGTTTAACAAGGAAAATTTTAACTAAAAAAGACTCCCGACCCCTTTTAGGGGTCCCAGATGTTCGGCGGTGTGCGGGTGACGGCCTTTTAAGCGGGTGAGAGAGAGGTTCAGAGAGGGATGAGGTGTTCCGGTTTGATGTAAAACAGTAAAATCCATCCCACTGCCATGATGGACAAAATTGAAATCATTCCGGCCACACGGCTATACGGTGGCGCAAGCCGCACCTCCATCCATCGCGCGCATCCGGTAATGACTCCCAACCAACCCATGACGACATGGGTGCTTTGGGCGAGAAATTCGACCTTGAGGTCGTTAATGCCATGAGAATGGGTGAGGAGAATAATCCCGCCGAGGAGGCACAGTGAGGGGAACACCAATTGGGCAAAGGGGGTGGCAATCCGCCCCTCGCGTGCCTGCCATTCAAACCATCCCAGCCCGAGCACGACCCCGCCTGCGAGCCAATGCTGAATCACTTGGGCGTTTTGCAGGCTTTCAAGCAACCCGATGGAACCGAGGGGCCAATGATCGGGGTTGGCAAACACGATAATGATAAGGGAAAAGGCCACGAGGAGGATGGGCCAATGGCGGGCCCATGGAAACCGTCCGGTCCAGTTGAGAAGCGCGACGGTGGCAATCAGCAGGACAATGACCCCGGAAACATTGTGATTTAAGCGGTCCCAGCTCCAATCGGGTTTGCGGCCGATTTCCCCTGTTCGCAAATCGGTCAGTTCCGGTGCATCGATCAAGAGCAGTTCCGGTCCGGCCAGATGCGGCAGTTTGGGTGAGAACATGCTCCAGACCTCTTGTGGGGTGGCGGCGGCGTGCTTGACGTCGATGGAGGGGGGAAGGGCGGTCAGGGCCGAGGCGGCAAACAGGAGGGATACGGCTAGAAGCATTTCGACCTCGATATAGACCGGTACACGGGTGGTGAGCCGGTCGGATGATCCGTTTCGTTGCCAATGGCGACCGGCTGAATAGTTGATGCGGGCCAGCAGAAGCATGCAGAAAAAAAATCCAATTTTCACGAGGAGCAGGTTGCCGTAACCGGTGCCGACCAGCCCCTCCCAGTCACCCACATATCGCCAACCAACATACGTCCCGCTGACGGCGATCAAGGCCACGCTGATCATTCCCAGATGGGAAAAACGTTCGATGAATGTCGGCCACAGTGTCGTTGTCAGACGTGCATCGCCCTTGGTGGTTTGCCAGGACAGGCAAAGGTGCGCGAGCCCGCCTGCCCACATGGCGGCACCCAGTACATGGATGGCCGTCGTGATCATCAGAAAGGTTTCACTGCCAAGCCGCCCGGCGGCATGGCTCAGTCTGCCGTCGTTGACAAAAAAGGCAAGCAGTATGGGAAAAAGCATGATCCAGAGGAAGCGGTTAGCGGGCTGCCTGCGGATCCTCCAAAGCAAAACGGCCAGGAGGCAGATTAGACCCAGGCTGACGGCGTTTGCCCAAAAGACCTGAGTTTGCAGGAAACGCGCCAAACTCCCGATGCTCATGGCGTCGCCCAGCGCAAGGGGTTTGAGGACTAATCGAAGGGTGCGTATACCCATCAGGGTGAATGCCCCGACCATCGTCATGGTCAGTGCTCGACGGGTAAGCAGAGCCTGACCGGGTAGGGGGGAGCTCGTGGCACGGAGAATAATCAGAAGATATCCGATACCTCCGACACAAACCGCCAATGCGATAAGACCAAGACCATCCAAAAGCCCGCTGAAAAACTCAAGCAAGTCGGTCATACGAGAATGAGCCGGGTTTAGGCCCCGAGGACGGTAAAACGAATTTCCCCCTCGGAGATATGGCCGTCGCGGGCAAGAACTTTATAACGGACCAGATACACTCCTGGACTGAGAGGCGGCAATTCAGCGATGACTTGGTTGGCTTGGGGCCCTTCCGTGAGGGGTAGGGAGGTCTCATGTTGATGAAGGTCGACAAGGTTTAGCCGGGTCATGATCCCCTCTAGAGCCACATTGAATCGTAATGTCACAGTGGCGGGGGGATCCTGAAGGGTTGCCCCGTGTGGCGGATTTGATTGGAGGAGGACGGCGTGGGACCAGGAGGGAAGCGGGTAGAGCATGAGTGAAAGGGCCGCCAGAAGTATCGACAGGAGATGGTTGAGAAGAAAGGGTTTGGGAGTTATGGATGTCATCGGTAAACCAAGCCGGGTCTTTTAAAATGCAGGAAAGCGGCCTGTGGTCCAAGAATAATGCAGGGTTAAAATGGAGTCAACCGTCATTTCTCATTTTGGAGGGACGCAAGAAATTCGTTCAAGCTGATAGTGAGGGGGCTGGAGAAAAAATGGGCAGGGTGAAGGTCTAGGAGGTTTCAGGGGAAACCCACCTTCACCCTGCCGGTCCAAGGTAGGAGGCCGGTCCGTCCTTGGATGTGTGATATGGAGGAAATGGGCATGAGCGGTGAAACGGTTATCGGCGTCACGGTGTGCGTCAGTGGCTGCGGTGATCCCGTTGTTCAAAGTACTCATCATACCGGTGGACATAATCCTTGGCGTCCCCGAGCGGTAAATGGCAGCTCCGGCATTGGGTATAATCCGTTTCCAACGGATCTCCGTTTAGGGTGGTGGAAACATATGGGAGAATACGCAGGAATGGGAGGCCTGTCTACAGATGCCTGCTCGCGGATACTACAATATAAATAAAAATTCTGTACTTTAAATGATAGGTTGGGTACATTCTTGTAGAGAGTGGGAAGGGTAAGGTCTCTGTTGATCCTCCTGGTGAAATTCTACTGAGGGCCGTGCTCCCCTCATAGGGCAATGTTCCCCAAAAAGTGACCGTGCATGGGCAACACATGATGACGGCTTGCCACGCCAAGTATTTTGCGTATGAGATCACCAAACGATGTGCGTCGGACAGTACCGAAAAGTTGGCGGCTGCACTCTCAGACGCTCAGGTAGATCTGAACCCCCATCAAATCGAAGCTGCACTCTTTGCATTCCGCAGCCCCTTTTCCCGGGGGGCCATTCTCGCCGACGAGGTTGGTCTCGGGAAAACCATCGAAGCCGGGCTCTTGCTCTCTCAAAAATGGGCGGAACGCAATCGGCGATTGTTGGTGATTGCTCCGGCCAACCTCCGAAAGCAGTGGGCGCAGGAGCTGGCCGACAAATTCCATTTACCATCAACCATTCTGGAGCATCGCAGTTTCAACGAGGCCGTCCGGGTCGGCAATTTGAACCCCTTTATTCGGGATGAGATTCTCCTCTGTTCTTATCAGTTTGCCCGGACAAAGGAGGCTTATCTGAACCAGACACCTTGGGATCTGGTGGTGATCGACGAAGCTCATCGCCTGCGGAATGTGTACAAGTCCTCCAGTAAAATCGCCACCGCGATCAAGCAGGCGGTGGCGCCATTCCCCAAAGTCCTGTTGACCGCCACCCCGCTTCAGAATTCGCTCCTGGAACTCTATGGTTTGGTCAGTCTCATCGACGAGTTTGCCTTTGGAGATCTCAAGAGTTTCAAATCACGATTTGCACGGCTTGGGACCGAAGCGGACTTTGCGGAACTGAAGGAACGGCTCAGGCCGCTCTGTAAACGGACGCTGCGCAAGCAGGTGTTGCAGTATGTAAAGTATACCAACCGCCACGCCTTGGTTCAGGAATTTGTTCCGACAGCGGAAGAGCAGCGGCTCTATGATTTGGTGTCCGAGTATCTTCAGCAACCGGTGCTCTATGCCTTACCCGCCAGTCAGCGGCAATTAATGACACTCATTCTTCGAAAACTCCTGGCTTCCTCTACTCACGCCATTTCCAGCACATTAGAGGGCCTGGCCAACAAATTGGAGTCGGCGGCACGAGCGGGCGAAACGGTCGAGGCGCTGCCGGGCGAGCTGCGGGACAATGTGGAAGAACTGGATGAATGGCTCGACGAGTGGGAAGAAGACGAGAACGGCCCCTCACCGGCCACACGAGAGGGACTGACTCCGGAAAAATTGCTGGAACTTCGACAGGAAATGGCACGGTTGCGGGAATTTCATGCCTTGGCCCAATCTATCATGAAAAACTCGAAAGGGGAGGTCCTGTTGACCGCGCTTCGCCGGGGATTTGCCGCGGCAGGCGAGGCGCAACAGAAACAAGGCGGCGTCACGATTCAACAAAAGGCGATCATTTTCACGGAATCCCGGCGTACACAGGAATACCTCTTCCGCCTCCTGGAGCAAACCGAGTTTGCCGGAAAGGTGCTGATGTTTAACGGCACCAACAGCGATCCGAAATCGAAAGCCATCTATCAGAATTGGTGTGGGCGGCATGCCGGCACCGATCGGATCAGCGGCTCCCCAACCGCAGACATGCGCGCGGCGCTGGTGGACTATTTCCGTGAGGAAGCGGTTCTCATGATTGCCACCGAGGCGGCGGCCGAAGGCATTAACCTGCAATTCTGCAACCTGGTGGTGAACTATGATCTACCCTGGAATCCCCAACGGATCGAACAACGCATTGGCCGCTGCCATCGTTATGGACAGAAATTCGATGTTGTGGTGGTCAACTTGCTCAACCGAACCAACGCCGCCGACCTGCGAGTCTATCAACTCTTGGACCAGAAATTCCGCCTGTTCAACGGCGTCTTCGGGTCAAGCGACGAGGTGCTGGGGGCGGTCGAATCGGGTGTGGATTTTGAAAAACGCATTGCCGCCATTTATCAGAAGTGCCGCACACCGGAACAGATTCAATTCGAGTTTGATGCCCTCCAACGGGAACTGGAGTCGGAAATCGCCGAAGGGCAGCGGGAGGCCCGTGAAAAGCTGCTGAATAATTTCGATCAGGACGTGGTGGAAAAAGTACGCATCCAAAGCCTTGATGAATTGGACCGCTTCGAAGAGCGACTGTGGCGGCTCACCCGATACCTGGTGGCACCCTATGCCCGCTTTGGCGACCGGGAATATAGCTTCACCCTGGAGCGAAACCCTTTTCCGGGTGAATCCATTCATCCAGGTCCCTATCGTATGGGCCAAAAGGTGCAAGATGTGAATACCTACCGTGTCGGCCACCCGTTGGCTCAGCGCCTCCTTGAACAAGCCAAGACGTTGACCATCAGGCCTATGGAGATTCGTTTTCACTATGCCGAAAGCGGCAAACATATCGCCATGTTGGAAGGGCTTCGTGGCCAACGTGGTTGGCTGACCTGCACCCACCTGGCGGTTTCCGCCTTGGAGACAGAAGATCACCTGGTTGTTGCCGGGTTGACCGATGAAGGGGAAGAGGTGGATGAATGCCAGTGTCGGCGGTTCTTCGACCTGCCCGGAGAAGAAGGAGGCATGGTCACGCTGTCCCCCGACCAAAGGACGGCGTTGGAAACCATGACGGCCCGCCGGATTCAATCGTTTCTCGTGGCCGGGGCGGCCAGGAATGGGCAATGGTTTGACGGTGAAATGGAAAAATTAGATCATTGGGCGGACGATCGGCGTGATTCGCTGAAGAAAGAACTCGATGATCTTGATGCGATGATCAAGGAGACCAAAAGGGAAGCCCGATTGGCGCCGAATCTCCCGGAAAAGCTCGAACGGCAACGGGCGGTGCGTCATCTGGAATCCAAGCGCACCGAAGCGTGGAAAGTGTTCGATGAGGCCTCGAGGGAAATCGAACGCCGCAAGGATGCGCTCCTCGACGAGATTAGTCGGCGATTGGAACAGCGAATCGAGCAAGAGCCCCTCTTCACCATACGATGGAGCATGATCTGATTGCACCACACCGGATTACGTGGTAACCTTTACGTTACCTTAAGCGAATGGCAGACATCCGAATTCTTGAGTACCTCGATTCTGACGGCCGTTCGTCGTACGCCCACTGGTTCGAAGGCCTCAGTGCACCGGCGGCGGCAAAGGTCGCGGGGGCTGTGTACCAAATGGCGGTAGGCAACTTCTCGAACGTGAAAGGTGTGGGGTCGGGTGTATTCGAACGAACACTCAATGTTGGTCCAGGCTACAGGATCTATTTTGGAAGGGACGGTCAGGACGTCGTCATTTTACTGGGCGGCAGCAGCAAGCAACGCCAACAACAGGCTATTGAGGCGGCGAAGGCGCGTTGGACCGATTATCGCCGCCGCAAAGCCAAGAGTTAACCGGATAGGAGGAGGTATGGCACTCACACGGGATTTCAAAGAAACAGTGGCCGCCCGCGCCCGATGCGACCCGCGTTTTCGGGAAGCGCTGTTCACCGAAGCGATCAATGCCTATCTCGGAGGCGATCTGACTACCGGTAAGGCTATCCTGCGCGATCTGGTCAACGCCACCGTGGGGTTCGAAGCCTTAGCGGTCGAACTCGACAAATCGAGCAAAAGCTTACATCGGATGCTGGCGCCCCACGGAAACCCAAGCACGGAGAATTTCTTCGGTATCGTGAATGCTCTGCAGAAAAAAACTCACGTCAAACTGCGCGTCACGGCGAAGGCTGGCTAAGCGAGAAACCATGGACGAAAATCTCATTGAGGACAATCAAGCCGTGGAACCCGAAAAACTTGACCTGCGGTCGCATGACATTACTGAAGACAAACGGCAGGAGTTGCTGCGGCTTTTTCCTGAAATCCGGACGGAAGGGGGGAAGATTGATTTTGATCGCCTGAAGCAGGCTTTGGGGGAAGCCGTCGATGTGGGAAAAGAGCGGTATGGCATGTCTTGGCCG
The DNA here is from genome assembly GCA_039794325.1 of Candidatus Inrsubterrania sp. Taxonomy (GTDB): domain Bacteria; phylum Nitrospirota; class Nitrospiria; order Nitrospirales; family UBA8639; genus JACKFE01. Next base: position 4,236 of record JBDIVP010000088.1, on the reverse strand, counting down.
GGCAAAGCCGACTGCTTTAAAACAATCCAGAAGCCGAGCCTGGCCACCTTGCGCCCCTGCCCGGAGGAAAGCATCAACTTCGACACCACCGAGAATCTCATTATCGAAGGCGACAACCTGGAAGTGCTGAAGCTCTTACAGAAATCCTATCTCGGCAAGGTCAAAATGATTTACATCGACCCGCCTTACAATACCGGCAATGACTTCATCTACCCCGACAACTATACCGAAAGTCTTCAGACCTATCTGGAATACACCGGACAGGTCGATGCTCAGGGGAAAAAGTTCGGCACCAACACCGACACCGACGGCCGCTTTCATTCCAAGTGGCTGAACATGATGTATCCAAGGCTCTATCTGGCGAGGAATTTGCTGCGGGAGGATGGGGTAATTTTCATTAGCATTGATGACAAAGAGCTACACAATTTACGACGACTTTGCGATGAAATATTTGGAGAAGAGAGTTTTTTGATTACTCTTGTTTGGCAACGGCGTCAAATGGCTGATAGTAGAAATGAAGATAGAGCCTCAACTGACCACGAGTATGCAATTTGCTATAAGAGGCAAGCGGCAAAACTTAAGGGAACCCCCATAGACCAAACAAAATATTCTAATCCTGATGATGATCCTCGTGGGCCTTGGTTTAGTGCGGATCTTACGGGAATTGCTAACAAGGAAGAGCGTCCCAACCTACACTATGATTTATTAAACCCAGAGACGGGTATTGTTTATCCCCCATCACCGACAAGGGGGTGGTCTTGTGCGTCCGACACTATGGCAAGGTTGATTGCCGAGAAACGTATTATTTGGCCACCCAAACCAGGAGGAAGACCAAGGCATAAAAAATTCCTTAATGAAGTAACCCGTCATGAAACCGGGTTTTCCTCGTGGTTAAATGTTGGGCAGACAACCGAGGGTACTCGTCTTATTCAGGATCTTTTCGGAGAGAAGGTCTTTCCCTTTTCAAAACCTGCCAGCCTTTTGCAAACTCTTATTGATCAGGCCACAGAAAATCATTCTGGTATAGTTCTCGATTTCTTTGCTGGATCTGGAACTACCGCCCAGGCAGTTTTGGAGCTGAACAAGCAGGACAGCGGCAATCGCAAGTTCATTCTGGTTCAGCTTCCCGAGCCGACGGGTCGCACGGACTATCCCACCATTGCCGACATCTGTAAGGAGCGTGTCCGCCGTGCTATCAAGAAACTCGACGAGGAGGAAGCCGGCAAGCTCGCCCTTGAAGGGGAAAAGAACCCGGACCGAGGATTCAAAGTCTTCAAGCTGGCTGAGTCCAACTTCAAGCCATGGAATGCCGACGTGAAACCGGAAGCCGGAGAATTGGAGAGGCAGCTTGAACTGCATATGGACCATATCCGTGAGGGCCGGACGGCTGAGGATTTGCTCTTTGAAATTCTCTTGAAAAGCGGCTATTCGCTGACCGCTTCCGTGGAGACGCTTCGCCTTGCCGGAAAGGCCGTGCACAGTATAGAAGGCGGGGTCTTCTTTATCTGTCTTGAGCGGGAACTCACCATGGACCTGATCCGCGCCATGGCCGAGCAAAAGCCGGAGCGAATCGTCTGCCTGGATGAAGGCTTTGCCGGTAACGATCAACTCAAAGCCAACGCCGTCCAGTTCTTCAACACCAAAGGCGTAACGAGTTTCAAGACGGTATGAGGGATATCTATGCCTGAAATCTGCCGCTTTCTCGGCATCGTGATTTTTATGCACTTTCGGGATCACAATCCACCGCATTTCCATGTGCAGTACAATGAATTTGAAGCGGCGATTCTCATCGAGACTCTGGGCGTGATGAATGGCCGGCTGCCACCCAGAGTGTTGAGTCTGGTGATAGAATGGGCCGGATGCCATCAGCCAGAATTATTGGATAACTGGAATTCCTTGCGTTCGACCGGTCTCTATCGCCGTATCGAGCCGCTCGTCTAAGGGAGGTTGCCATGCTGCTCAAAATTGACGAAGCCCGCTATCTTGGAAACTATCAGTTTCATGTTCGCTTCAATGATGGCCGTTCAGGGACTGTGAATGTCAGGCCCTTGATAGACACTGGTCCAGGAAGCGTCTTTGCCGTATTAGCTGATGAAAATATTGTCAAGCAGTTCACATTAAAGTATGGCACTCTGTGTTGGTCGGGCGAGTTGGATGTGGCTCCGGAGTATCTCTATTTTCTCGCGTTTCAAGATGATCCCGCATTACAAGAACAATTTGTCGCCTGGGGGTACGTGGAACAACCTGCCCGTACATGAAACTCCAGGTCGATCTCGACCAGCCTTCCAACTCAAAGCCACGGCCGTGCAGAGCTTCAAGACTAAATGGGTGACCAGCTTTAAAACTGTGTAAAGACAATTCATAATTCCTTCCCCCTCCCAGGGGGAAGAAGTCCGGCCATGAAAATCCAATTTGATGCCAATCAACAATTTCAGCTTGATGCGGTGGCCGCCGTCACGGACCTTTTTGAGGGACAGCCTCAAGGGCCGCCGGAATATGCCGTCATTGATATGGGCGCCAGTACGGGTCTGTTTGCCGGTCAACAACAGACGGAATTGGGTATCGGGAATCGGTTGTTGGTGGCGGAGGACAAATTGTTGGCCAATACCCGGACCGTTCAGGCCCGGAATGATATTGAGGTGGCCCAACCGGATGCTCCGTTGGATGCCTGGGAATTCTTCGACGGCTCGGCCAATCAGATTCGGCGGTGCCCTCACTTTTCGGTAGAGATGGAAACCGGTACCGGGAAGACCTATGTGTACCTCAGGAGTCTGTTCGAGTTGTCCCGGCGGTATGGATTTCAGAAGTTTATTATTGTCGTCCCCAGTGTGGCCATCCGTGAAGGGGTGCTGAAGAATATCGAAATGACCTGCGAGCACTTCCGTGCGCTTTACAATAATCTGCCCTTTGAGTATTTCGTCTATGACGGCAGAAAGGTTAATCGCCTACGCCAGTTTGCCGTCAGCCAGGTGCTCCAGCTCCTGATCATCAATATCGATGCCTTTCGTAAGAATTTTACCGGCACCGAAACCGAGCAGAAGAGCAATGTCATTTATAAAGAAAGTGACAAGTTGTCGGGGCGCCAACCGATTGAATTTGTGCAGGCGGCCCGTCCCATTGTGATTATTGATGAGCCTCAAAGCGTGGATTCGACGGATAAGGCTCAGGAAGCCATTAAAGCCTTGAATCCGCTGTGTACCCTCCGATATTCCGCCACCCATCGGCATCCCTATAACCTCGTGTACCGGCTTGACCCCGTCCGTGCCTTTGAGCTGCGACTGGTCAAACAGATTGTCGTGGCCAGTGCCACCGCGGAAGGCGGGGGGAACGACCCCTTTGTCCGTGTGGAGCAAATCGATTACAAAAAGGGGATCAAAGCCAAGGTTCGTCTTCATGTGCAAACGGACAAAGGGCCGAAGGAGAAAACGGTGACGCTTAAAAACGGCGCCGACCTGTTTACTCTCTCCAATGAACGGGAGCAGTACAAGGATGGATTTGAAGTTGCCGAAATTCATGCCGAACCCGGAAACGAGTATATCCGTTTCAGCAACGGACGGACGCTTCGGCAAGGGGAGGAAATCGGCGCCATGCGCGATGATGTGTGGCGGGCTCAGATAAAATACACGATCAAGCGGCACCTGGAGAAGGAACTGCAAGTAAGAAACAGGGGGATTAAGGTGCTTTCTCTCTTTTTCATCGATCGGGTTGCGAACTATCGTGACTATGATGAAACCGGCAAACCGGTCAATGGGAAATTCGCCGCGACCTTCGAGACTGCACTGGCCGCCTTGGCGAAAGAGGAGCGTTATCGGGATCTCACTTGGCTCCGCGAGCCACTGGAGAAGCTGCATAACGGGTATTTTGCCGTCGACAAGAAGAAGGTCGGGGGGAAGGTTATTGAATATCTAAAAGATACTCGTGGTGATACCCAGGCGGATGACGAGGTCTATAACCTGATTATGAAGGAGAAGGAGCGGTTGCTCTCGTTTGAAGAGCCGCTCCGGTTTATTTTCAGCCATTCGGCCCTGCGGGAAGGCTGGGACAATCCCAACGTGTTTCAGATTTGCACGTTGAATGAGACCAGGAGCGCCGTTAAGAAACGCCAAGAGATTGGCCGGGGTTTACGCCTTCCGGTCGACCAAACCGGTTGCCGGGTTTTCGATGAATCGGTGAACAAGCTGTATGTGATGGCCAACGAAAGTTACGAGGATTTCGCCAAGGGGTTGCAGACGGAAT
>JBDIVP010000087.1:0-12998 GCA_039794325.1 Candidatus Inrsubterrania sp. | reverse complement strand
CTCAATTAAGCACACTCAATCAGACCAGCACCGCCATCACCGCCACCTTGGACATAGACAGACTATTACCGACCGTCCTGAAATACCTTCATCAGAATCTCGGATTTCAGCGAATGGTCCTTGTTCTGCTTGATCCCCAGACGGAACGGGCCGTCGTCACTGAGGTGCTCGGGCTCCCGCCGGAATTGGAGCAACAAATCCGGGGAATGCCCTTTTCCCTCATGGGAGGAGCTTCCCTGGACCAACGAATACTGGTCGAAGGCAGACCTACCTTGGTCGCCAACCTTGAAAAAGAAGCCCTCCGGATCAATCCGGCCATTCTCCCCATCCTTCGTCAATTGGGAGTGACCTCCTTTGTGGTGGCCCCCCTCATCAGTCACCAACGCATTCTGGGTTACCTCGGAGGCGATAAAGGAAACGTCCCTTCAAGGCAGGAAGACCTCGACCTGCTTAATACCGTGGCCGGCCATGTGGCGGTGGCCATCGACAACGCACGCGCGTACCAGGACCTTGAAAATTTGGCGCAAACCCTGGAACGCCGGGTGCTTGAACGCACTCAGGATTTACAAACGGCCAATGAACGTCTGCAGGAATTAGATCGACTGAAATCCGCCTTTGTGTCCATCGTGTCGCATGAACTCCGTACGCCCATGACGTCCATCAAAGGATTGGTGGAAAACATGCTGGACGGATTGACGGGAACCATCAATGAACGGCAATCCTTCTATTTGGGAAGAGTCAGGCACAACATTGAACGGCTCACCCGCATGATCAATGATCTACTTGACCTCTCCCGCATAGAAGCCGGACGGATGGAGTTGCACAAAACCACGGTCAACCTGGGCAGCTTGGCACGAGAAGTGGTTGAACTGTTCCAGGATTACGCCAGAGAGCAATCCCTTGCCCTTGAAGCCCACGTGGAAGATGCCCTTCCAACCATCCAGGGAGACCGTGACAAATTGACTCAAGTGCTCACCAACCTGGTCAACAACGCCCTGAAGTTTACCGACCCACAAGGGACCGTGACCGTAACCGTCTCTCAGGTCGAAGCCGGGTGGATTCAAACCTGTGTATCGGATACAGGATGCGGCATCTCACCCGATGACCAAGCCAAATTATTTGAACCGTTCGTCCGATCACAATCCACTCTATCCAAAACTCCAGGAGCCGGACTGGGATTGGCCATCTCAAAAAGTCTCATCGAACTTCATGCGGGAAAGATATGGGTTGAAAGCACCCCTGGAGTCGGCAGCCAGTTCTGCTTTAAACTTCCTGTATCTGACCCCTCTCAACAACACGAACCAGAACCTCGTTTACAGTAGGGATTCATCCTTCTTCATATCCGCCCGACACCTGGTGGGATGAATCCCTTCAGCTCAAATCTCAACCCTCCTGTTTCACATTAGCCTACACAGGGAAAGGTCATCTGAGGGTCAACCGTTGAGGCCGCTGCAGTGTATCCAATCGGATAACCATGTTATCCGATTGGATACACTGATAGTTAAGTGCCTTTGTGACGGCAGCACAAAAAACAGAGGGTTAGCTCCGCCTAATTCTTGCAGAGTCCCCCATCGGATGGAAAAAAGTCGGCCGACTCAAAATAGGATCGGCGGCTCAGTCCCATTCCATCCGGATTAAAATTTTCCAGATGGAATGACGACACGGAAATATGCCATCCCATGGAAAAATTTTATTGGTAGAAGACGACCCGGATATTGGGTTGGCCCTCTCGGACTATCTTCAACAAGAAGGCTTCTCGGTTGAGGCCACCACCACTGCCGCAGCCGGCATTCAAATGGGCTTGTCCCACCCCTTCGATGTGATCCTGTTGGACATCAACCTACCGGATCAGGACGGTACCAAGGTCTTACACCAATTATCGAAACACGATCCCAACCTACCCATAGTTCTTTTGACGGGGGTAACCACCCTGCGCCTAACCGACAATCGCTCGCTATCAATACTCATTGACAAAGCCTTTGCCTGTCTTACCAAACCGTATAACCGTCAGGAAGTCAAAGGAGTTATCTGGCGGGCCCTAGTGGCACGGAATGCGGCCATTCAAATCCAGCCGGGCACCCAGCCAGATTCCAAAGATTTTCTGACCCACCTGCCTTCTATTCCTCCTCACTCAACCGGCGATGCCGAATCAGGAGCTCCCGGGCTTCACCGCTATGAACGGTTGGCCTATTATGCCTATCTGATGCACTTTGTCCTGGACCAAATCCCAGAGGCGGTGTTTGTTGCCGGACCCGACAAGCGTTTTCACTTGGCCAACCAAGCGGCCTGCCAATCCCTGGGTTATACCCGGGAGGAGCTGCTCGCCTTGAGAATTCCCGATATCGCCCCCTATCACAGCCATGACCAATTCCAACTCCGATTGAAAAGCCTGAAAAACGGAGGATCCCTGACCTATGCTTCCGTTCATCGGAGGAAAGACGGCAGAGAATTTCCCATCGAGATTTCGCTTTACCTTTATCATTTTCAGGGCAACGATTTTACCTGTGCCGTCATTCGCCCCCGGGATGAAAAACCCCCTTTCTCCTGATCCGCCCCCATGCTTGCTCCAACCGAACCAACCCGGGCATACCTTTTTCAAAACATCCAACATCGCCAGGGAAAAAACACCAGAAGCCCCCAGTTGACACTTGTCCCCTGTTTTGCCCTTAATACGCTAGCGAGGAAGCAATTTCGCGGGGGACTACACGCATGCGACAAGGGTGCGACGGGTATGGCGGGTTTATGCCTCCAGGCCTCACAAGCACCTTTGGGATTGGGCTATTCTTGTTCCTCTGTCTCCCGCTTTCAGTCACCGGAACGCCAACGCCGGATTCACCCGCAGGAGCCGAACTCTCCGACTTACTGGAATTTATCCAGGAGGAACAAAGTCTCCAACCCTTCGACCTGGGAGAATTTCTCCCCCCCATCAGCCAACCCCTCGGACCCACCACCACCGTGGTTGAAGTCTCGGCGCAGGACATTCTGGACCAGAATGCCCGTTCCGTGGCCGATGCCTTGCGATTTGTTCCCGGCCTTTTTCTGTCGGTTGGTGGAAATAAAAATCCTTCGTTGGCCAGTGTGCGCGGTTTGAATACAGGCCAAAATGTGGTTTTCATAGATGGAAGACCGGTGTATGACCCCTTCTTTGGAGACGTCGATCTGAGAAATCTGCCAGTTGACAACATCGCCACAATCAAAATCATCAAGGGCCCGGTCGATCCCGCCTATGGGCCCAATGCTTTCGGATCCGTTTTTAACATCATTACAAAAAAGGGGACCAAAACCCCTACCACAAGAATCAACTCCTCCTACGAAGGCGCCAATACCCACGATTATTGGGTTGAACATGGGGGACAGAAGGAGAGCTTCAATTATTATGTGACCGGGAGTTATCGAAGAAGCAACGGCTTTGACCTGGCCAATAACTTTTCAACCATGCCGGTTCAACAGGACGGGTTCCGGCAACATGCCGGATTCGAAAAATGGAATGTGTCTGCCAACCTCGGCTATGACTTCACGGCACACGATAAAATCGCTCTCCTGGTCGGCTATTACAAGGCCGACATGGATAATCCCGTCAACGTCAATCAAGACACCCTCGCGAGACGGGGAATTCCCTATACCAGTTTTTCGGACTGGAACCGTTGGTATGCCGATCTGCATGGCCAAACTACATTGTGGAAGAACCTTGAATTACGGGGTAACGCGTATTTTGATCGATTCCAGAACGATCTCGTCATCTTCACCGACAATGCGTTTTCCCAAATCGACGATATCAGCAAGGATACGAACGACGTCATCGGCACCAATCTGCAGGCGGCCCTGCCGCTCACCGACCGCATCAAAGTGAAGGCCGGCCTCTTCGTCAAGCATGACAAGCATGAGCGAAAAAGCGCAGATTCTCGCCGCACAATCGATACCCTCACAACCGGCTATTTCGGGGAAGTAGAGTATATGCCTTTGCCGAACCTGCAAACCAACCTGGGATTCGGGTACGATCTTCTCTATACCGGTGGAGGTCGCAGCATTCCATCCCCCACCTGGCGATGGGCTTTGATCTATCAGCCATGGGAGCGGACGCGCCTGCACACGGCAATCGGCAGAAAAAGCCGCCTGCCGAGATTGATCAACCTTCATGCAGGAATCGGCAACCCGGACCTGGTTCCGGAAACCAACTTCTCGGTTGAGATCGGCGGGACCCAGCGACTGTGGAACGACCGCATGGAAATCGGACTCCGCTGGTTCCGGAACGACGTGGATGAGGCCATCGATTTCGTCCGGCTACCCGGTCCCGGCAATCCAACCCAGGACCAAAATCTGCTCAAGGCCATTTCCCAAGGCATGGAAGTTTCTCTCATGAACAAACTCACCGACGAATGGTCGGTGTCATTGGATTACACCTATACCGATGTCGTCGTCACCTCGAAAAACGATGAACGTTTCAGCCGGTTCTATCATCAGGTCAATGCACGCGTGGCGTATGTTTCTTCATGGGGCTTAAATGGATTCGTGCAGGCGTCGTATTTCGACGGCGAACCCACCTCCAACCCCATCGACAGTTTTACCGGCCAGCCCGACGTCATCAACTTTTTCCTGTTGAATGGGAAAGTTTCCTATCAGATCGCTCAAGGCATACGGCCCTTTTTGGCGGTCGAAAACCTGGCTGATGCCAATTACGCCCGCCATCTTGGATTTCCCGAACCCGGACGACGGTTTTTTGTGGGGGTCCATGCCCAATTTTAAATCCTGTCCCTCAATATTCCCGGCCCTTGGCTCAGCCTAGCCGAAAGGGTTTCCGTTCCTAACCGGCCCTCTTGAGATCTTTTTCAATAAGACATAGAATGGGGCCTTCGACTTCCTCATCACCTTCCCATCCAACCCGGAGGGACGCATTTGAACAAGCCTGTTTGCCCATCCCCATCATCCCACCCCAAAGGGAAAATCCACGGAGGCCTCATACAACGGGCTCGGGACAACCGACAACAAAGGAGGCAGCACAGCAACAATTCTCAACCGGTAGCATCAATGCGGCAGGGGAATGCAGCCTACGACTATGTCGCCAGGAAATTGTCGGTGGAGAAATTCGTGAGCAACTTTTTCCTTCGGTTTGGGAACGGCGTAAATGCTTATTGAGCAGGAGAGTGAGGACAGAGCCGTCGAAACATTTATCTGACATCATGAATACAAATATCCTCTACCTGGCACTGGCCTCTATGCAGAAGTCATAAAGAACTACTCCACGCCCCCGATCCGGGAAGTGTTTTTGCCTCTTCCTTCATTGGCTTCCGAAAGACCTCTCCGCCTTTAGCGCCTGCTTCCTCCTTACAACGTTTATCCTTGGATTGTCCGGAAGGTTTGCCTTCCTTCCCTACAAATCCCCCGCCACATTGTGTGTCCAACCGGGCATCCTCGACAACATTTTCATAATTTGCCGTATCGAAAAAGATACGAATTTTATCCAATTCGATACAAACGAAACGGCAAGGAATAGGGATTCCCTATCAGGAAGACCAAATTCACCCGGTAAGGATTGGGGAAAAAATTCAACGATTCCCGTCTTACAAAAAGGCAAAGGAGGGGGAAAGCAGATGATGCCCACTAAAGGCCTCGTATTTGCAGACAATCCTCAAAAAACGAGGGGCAACAGTCTTGGGAGGGGAGATCCTTATGAGACCACTGATCACTCCCCCAGGGTGTCTTCAATTATCAGCCTATCCGCAGAACCCTCCAGAATGAGAGTTCTGCGGTGGATATGGGGGGCAACCGTTTCCTTCATGATCCTGGCACCTGCCACATTCACCACCGGACGAGCCTGGGGCGAGCCAGCCCAACCGCCAACCGATCTCGCCGCAGTCATTCAAACCGATTCGGACCTTTTGAAGGAAGAATTGAAATTCCTTCAAGAAGAAACCGTAAGCATTGCGGTTGCTCACGAACAACCCATATCCGAAGCGCCATCCAATGTCTATGTCATAACAGATGAAGACATTCGTCAGTCAGGAGCGATAGATATACCAACTATACTCCGTCGTGTACCAGGCTTGGAAATCATTCAAATGACGGGAGCAAAATTTGAAGTCAGCGCACGAGGGAACAATCAGCCTAGAGCCAATAAAATATTAGTACTCATTGACGGGAGGTCAGTCTATTTGGATGTACAAGGTGAGGTCCGCTGGAAAACTTTTCCAATATCCCTGGCGGAAATTAAGCGAATTGAAATTCTAAAAGGTCCCGCTTCGGTTCTGTACGGCTTTAACGCCTTTGACGGGGTTATTAATATCATTACCAAAAATCCCCAGGAAATTAACGGAAGCATAGTGCAGGTTGGAGGAGGTGAATTTGGAACTATTCTTAGTTCCGTCATTTATGGCGGGTCGTTTAAAAACCTAGGAGTCAGACTTTCGGGGGGATGGGAACAAACGCAACAATGGAGAGATCGAGACTCTCTCGCCTTTCGGGCATACCGATTTAATCTTGACACAAACTATAAAATTTCCCCTGACAATAGCCTGAAATTTTCAGGAGGGTTCGTTAATAATAATAGGTTTGATGGGCCCATAGTTGAGAATGTGGCAACTCGGGATCAGTTGAGACAAGGGTATGTTAATTTGGGGTACCAAGGACCAAATTACTTTTTGCGTGGGTATTGGACCAATGTCGACATTCCTTCTTTTATCGGAACCAATCCCCTGTTAGCTCCTTTCATACGGGTAACAGATCGAGATGGAAATTCCAATCAGTCACAAACCTGGAACAGCTATGATATTGAAGGACAATATTCATTTGAATTTTTGAAAAGCAGTCGCCTGACTTTAGGAATAAACTACCGCCATAATTCAATCTCAAGTAATTTCATAAGTGAATTTTCCCATGAAAATCGATTAGGAGTTTATTTACAGGAGGAATGGAAGGTCTCCGAAACTATTCAAGCCACTGGCGGTGTCAGACTCGATCTTCACAGCGAAATTAATCCGACGTATAGTCCACGTTTTTCTCTTATTTTTAGGCCCAAGCCAAACCACACTATTCGTGCATCCATAAGTCTGGCATATCGGCCCCCAACACTTTATGAGACTAATAATGAGTCAATTGGAGTATTCCCGTTATTTGGGTTTTCCACCAGATTGGTTGGCTCAACAAACTTGGGCCCGGAACAAATTATTTCCTATGAACTTGGCTACCAAGGTTGGTATTTAAAACATCGACTGAGACTACGAGCCGACCTTTTCTACAATCACTTATCGGACCTCATTATTTTCGCACGCCGTCCTGATTCCCCTCCCACCGCCAATCCTGAATTCTTCAATACCGGGGAAGGAGATGTTTATGGAGGGGAAGCAGGGGCGGAATTTCTTATTCTTCCTTGGCTTTCTGGTTTTGCAAACTATTCCTACGTTCAATTTGGACAAAATTTCATAGGAACGGCAAGAAGAGAGGCTCCACGATTCAAAGCAAATGGAGGAATAAGATTGAATTTTGATAATGGCCTCAACGGAGAAGCTGTCCTCCATTATGTAGGGTCAGCCACATACCCCCTTAATAGTTTATTTTTTCTCCCTGGAGTTGAAACACCAGATCAAAGGGTCGGAAGTTATTTTTTACTGAATCTGCGAGGGGGATACCAATTCTGGGAAGTACAAGGACAAAAAAAAGCAGAGGTGGCCGTTTCTGCATTTAACACATTAAACGACAGACACCGTGAGCATCCACTAGGAGATATCATTAGCAATCGAGTAATGGGATGGTTGACCGTAAGGTATTAGTGCAGGGCAGGAAAATGTTTAATTACTATTAACCTTTACCAACCTTAAGGAGGTTTTTATGCCTGAACAACCCAATCGGTTGGACATGCGCTTGTTTCAAGGACCGGATGGCCAACCTGTCGATGCAATGGTCGATCGGAACAATTTAATGGGAATCATTTTTGAAATAGAGAATAACGGACAAATACGAGTAATCCCCAGCAAACAAGCTACATGGCAAAGACTAGAAAACTTGACGGTAGGCGACCTCTGGGGTTTATTAGGCTTTCGTCATGACAATGTGCCAAATCAAGGCGCAAATCACAGACAACAAACACAAAGAGTTCGGGATCTTGTAACTGATGACGTATATGACTTGGGGGATATTATGGCCAAATGGAGGTCAGTTGATGGGACTAGAATGTATTATCCCGATGGGGTGTATTCCTGCTGTTGCTGCGCGGATTTTGAAGACTAGTAAATTTTAGCAACAAAATAATGCTTGTTCCTTTATAGGAAACAGTAGTGCTTGACCACTAATTACGCCTACGAAATTGATAATTAAAAATAGGACTTTCCTTGGAGCCAATAGGCTAAAAGTACACACTATAGGCACATCCACCACTTCCAGGAGGGGATAAAGCCATCTACTTTGCGCAAAGCTGGATATCGGTGGGGCATCAATTCTAAGCAGGGCCATGCTTAAATAGTCACAATCGTAAGGAGCGTACTATGCCTCAACAACCAAAGCCATTAGACATGCGATTATTTCAAGGGCCGAATGGACAACCCACCAATGCAATGATCGAACGAAATAACTTAATGGACATCATTTTTGAATTAGACAACAACGGCCAAGTACAGGTCATCCCCAGCAAACAAGCTACATGGCAAAGACTAGAAAACTTGACGGTAGGCGACCTCTGGGGGCTATTGGGGTTTTATCATGAGAAGGATCCCAAACAAGGTCCAGAGTATAGGCAGCAGTCACAAAGAGTTAGGGGATTGAAAACGGAAGATGCATATGACCTTGGCGATGTTTTGGCGAAATGGAGATCCGTTGATGGAGCTCTTGTGAGGTATCCACCTGGGGTATATTCCTGCTGCTGCTGTGCTGATTTTGATGATTGAATAACAGAATATTATGTAATTTAAAAATTAAATTCCCCTTTTTAAAACTTCCCTTGTGAAGGGCATCCCTGACTGGACGAATCCTTTTGTATATGGCTGATTTCCTTAACAATCCCATCCATGAGACCTATTCACTACAATCATTTCCGCTTCAATTAATTCCCATAAATAATGGGGTTCTTCTGAAACGTGGAGCCCGGGAATTTATAATTTCCGGAAATGGTGCTGAGGCCATCATTGGCAGTATTCTGAAATATACCGGTCGTAAAGGCGGAACAACTCTTCAGGACATACTAAATTCTCATGAATATACTGATAAAAATGTTGTTACTGACTTGATAAATAAGCTAATAGCCAGAGGATTTTTATCAACAGATGCCTCCATTCAAACCCCACGGACAAATGAGGAAAGTCACCTTGATATTTTTTATTGGCATTTTGGAAAGAATGAAGTAGATGTTACGCACGAACTTAATCAACGCATTTATTTTCTCTTAGGTGTAAACTATATTACCCGGCAGATTGCGAGTAATTTTCTGGAATCCGGCCTCACTAATTTTCAGATCATTGATCTTCCATCCCTGAGAAATCTTCGTCTCTTTTCGGAAAAAGGTCAGGTAATTGATGAAAATTTTGCAATAGCTATAAAAAAATATTCAGGAAGTTTCAATAGTTGGGAAGGGGATGCAACTACTCACAAAACTGTGATTGCTGCATCTGACATAGGGTTTCATCCTATTCTTTCAGAAATTAATCAGTTTTGCATTGAAAAGAATTGGCATTTTTTCCCATTGGTTTTAAAAAATATGCGTGGATACATCGGCCCGCTGGTAATACCAAGAGAAACTGCATGCTTTGAATGTTTTCGAAAGCGCCAAGACTCCAACCTAGATAATCCCACGACAAAAAGAATATCTGAGAATTTTTCCTTTCAAGGGCAACACGTAATTGGATTTCACCCGTCGATGCCTTCTATTATTGGGAATATCGCAGCCCTAGAGGTAACCAAATTTTATCTCGGGGCAATCCCTGATAAAAATGTGAGCGTTCTACTGGATGTCAATCTTCTTTCTTCCAAAATCACATCAAGGAAAGTCTTAAAACTTCCTCGTTGTAGCGCCTGCAGTAATCTTTATATTATCGCTCCAAGTTCAAAAATAATTTTATAAAAATGTTTCTTCTCAGCTTATAAAACCACCATGCTTTCCATCTCTTCTGCCTCTTCCCCTCTCTTGGCTACATTAGATACGCTCGTTGACAATGAAGTTGGAATCATTCAATTTCTTCGTGAATTACCTCGTGAACCCGGAGCACCGAATTTTTTCCACTTTTATGCCAAAGCCTGCAATGCCCAGCACTTAGGTGGTGGAAGAAATTTTTCGGATGCCGGTGGGGCATCAAGCACTAGAAATGCAGCACTTTCGAAGGCAGTTGGAGAAGCTGTTGAGAGGTATTGCTCTTCTTTCTACTGTGTTTCAGAATTTATTTTTGGATCCTTTTCGTCACTGAAATATCCATGTTCTCCCCCGGAGTCATTTGCTCTATACGGTCCATCTCAATATAAAGACCCTTCATTTCCATATGCCCCTTTTAACAAGGATACCCCAGTTTTTTGGGTGGCATCCACAAATCTAATGACAAAACAAATTTGCTATGTTCCTGCCTCGATGGTTTATCTGCCATATCTTTACCAAAAAAATCTTGGGGAACACAAAATCGCCCAAAGAATTTCAACCGGCCTTGCTTGTCATGAAGACCTTGCACGGGCCTCAATTTCAGCGATTTGTGAAGTTATTGAACGCGATGCGTTTTCCATATCTTGGCAAGGTAAAGTATCCCCTCCCCAAATTGACATTGGCACGTTGAGTGCAAAAAATAGGGATTTGATTCGACGTTTCAACAGGACCGGTTCTCAAGTAACTGTTTTCAACATAACGACAGACGTTGAAGTTCCGGCCATTCTATCGGTACTAGCAAATCCAAATCTCGCCCAACCAGCATTGGTTTTTGCCGCTTCTTGTGAACTTGACCCAGAGAATGCAGTTCGAAAAAGCCTTGAGGAGCTCGCTCACACTCAAAGGTTAGCCGGACGATTGAAAACAGGAAGGAACACCTCCTCATATGGTTTAACTGCAGAAATGGTAAAAGGCCGCGATGATCACGTTTACTTCTATTGCCTACATGAGAATTCCAAATTTTCAGATTTTATTTTTCAAACTTCCCGAATAATTTCGTTTTCTTCTATCAAAAAAATTGGCGTGAGTGATCCCGAAGGAGATCTTAAGCTATTGATAGAAAAGATTAAAAAAATTGGTGAAACAATTTATTTATGTGACCTTACCACCTCGGACGTAAAGAAACTTGGATTCCGTGTGGTAAGAGCTCTAATTCCTGGATTACATCCCCTTTTTATGGGACATTCCAATCGTGCTCTAGGGGGAAGGCGCCTTTGGACAGTCCCCCAAATTCTTGGGCATCCAGGCATTGTCCCCATGATAGGAGACAACCCCAACCCCCATCCCTATCCTTAGGTTTTAGGGTGAATGATGGAAAATGATGAAACTAGAGAATATTTGCTGGAGGGATCTGATGAGGGTATGGATTCCATTTGGGAAACGTTTCACGAAAACTCTAAACTCACTCCTTTTTCAAAGGGAATTTCCCTTGAAAGACTAAAGGAAAAAATTTCCAATTTTGCACAAGTGCTTCCCTATAACGGATATCCAGCCATAAGCCTTGAAAGGACCAATCTGCCTTCTGAATTTACTCTTAAAAATGCAATTGATTCCCGTGCTTCAATAAGGAGTTTAAAGGCTATCCCTCTCAGCCTAGAAACAATAAGTACGTTTCTCCTTTATGCCTATGGCGTCAACCGACATTCTTTCACCTCAGCCAATGGCCGCTCTTTTCGTTCCGCTCCATCAGCGGGTGCCTTATACCCTTTAGAAATATATTTTTATTCGGTGGGTTCTACAGAATTACCAGAGGGAATTTATCATTTTAATCCAATATTAAGAATTATTCGACAAATTGAGAAAGGAGACAGGAAAAATGAACTAAAACAGTTGGTAGTGCAACCTGAGATCATCCTTGGAGCATCAATGGTTATCTTTATCACCGCAGTTTTTGAACGTTTGACCTTGAAATATCAGGACCGGGGCTATCGTTATGCCCTTCTTGAGTCCGGCCACGTGGCGCAGAATTTCAATCTAATAGCCACTGCTCTAGGTCTTGGTTCTGTGAACATTGGAGGATTTTATGATCGCAAAATCGACGAATTTCTTGATTTAGACGGTCTAACCCATTCCACTATTTATATGTTGGCAATCGGTGGGATTCTCCACTCTTAATTTAAGACAATCAGAAAAAGTGAGCATACTAAAAAATCCGGTGTGATATCATGGGAAGATTTGTCTATATGTCATAACATCACAAAATCCATTACTCCGTGCCCTGTTGGATGCCCTTTTGTTTGAGCAATCGCGCCAGGTAAGTGCGTTGAAGGCCCAGCAGGTCCGCCGCTTTGGTTTGACTCCAGTTGGTCCGCCGCATGGCCTTTTCAAGAATGCGGGTACTGAACCGTTCCAGGGCGTCGTGGTAGGGGAGGTTATCGATTTCACCCTCATCTTCGTTTCCGCCGCCCATGCCCAGCAGTTCCGGGGTTATCTCTTCATCCACCCCCAGCACCACCGCACGCGACACGGCGTTGTCCAGTTCCCGGATGTTGCCCGGCCAGGTGTAACAGCGAATGGCCTCCAGTGCTTTTTTGGAAAATTTGCGGCTGCGTTTGTTCATCTCCTTGACATGCCGGTCCAGAAAATACTCGGCCAGCGGAATGATGTCCTCCGGCCGATCGCGCAGAGGCGGCAAGGAAAGACTCACGACATGGAGCCGGAAATACAGGTCTTCGCGGAAAGTGCCGGCTTTGACGGCCTGCTTCAGATCCTTGTTGGTCGCGGCGATCACGCGGATATTCACCCGGACCAAACGGGTCCCGCCGACCCGTGGAAACTCATGATCCTGGAGCACCCGCAATAATTTCGCCTGCAGCCCCAACGGCATATCCCCGATTTCATCCAAAAAGATCGTTCCCCCGTCCGCGGATTCGATTTTCCCTTTTTGGAG
>JBDIVP010000086.1:0-13049 GCA_039794325.1 Candidatus Inrsubterrania sp. | reverse complement strand
ATTCTCGTAGCCTTGGGCATCTCCCGCATGGGCCGAATTATTGAATTCGTGCCCTATCCGGTTGTGCTGGGCTTCACGGCGGGCATTGCCGTGGTGATCGCGGTCCTCCAGATTCCTGACTTTTTGGGGCTCAATGTGGCCCGGCTTGGTGAACATTTTGTTGAAAATCTGGGACGGATCCTTGCCGCACTCCCCACTGTCAATCCGATCGAACTGGGCATCGGAGCGTTTACCCTGGTCATTATGGTGTTCTGGCCTCGTTTGCATGTGCCTATCCCGGCTCCCTTAGTCGGGTTGGTCGTTGGGGCCTGTATGGCTTACGCCGCCAATCAATGGTTCAGTGGCTCGGGTGAGGGAAACGCCGTTGAGACGATCGCCTCCCGCTTTACCTGGACAGCTCGTGGCGAGACCGGCAGTGGTATTCCTCCGATTGCCCCGACATTCATGGTTCCATGGCTTTTGCCGGGATCGAACGGGAAACCGCTTGAACTGAGTTTTGAGCTGATACGTACCCTAATGGGGCCCGCTTTTGCGATTGCCGTACTGGGGGCGATTGAGTCACTGCTTTGCGCGGTGGTGGCGGACGGATTGACGAAAACCAGGCATGATCCCAACGCCGAGCTGATCGGGCAAGGATTGGGCAATATCGTCGCCCCGCTTTTCGGGGGCATCACGGCCACTGCCGCCATCGCCAGGACGGCCACCAATATCCGCAGCGGCGCCCGTTCTCCATTTGCCTCCGTGATGCATGCGGGAGTGGTTCTGTTGGCCGTGCTGGTCCTCGCAGGCCTCTTGGGACTGGTACCGATGGCCGCGCTGGCGGCGTTGCTGTTTATTGTCGCCTGGAACATGAGTGAAGCCCGGCATTTTTGGCACACACTGCGCTCGGCTCCTCCAGGGGACGTAGCCATTCTTGTCATCTGTTTTAGTCTCACGGTTCTGTTCGACATGGCTTTGGCTGTAGCCGTGGGGATGGCGCTGGCCGCAGCGCTGTTTATTCGGCGGATGGCTATGCTGACTCAAACCGACCGCATTGAGGTAGAGGGGCATCCGACCGTCAACGGGCTCCCTGCCGAAGTGGCCGTCTACGATATTAACGGACCATTGTTCTTCGGGGTTGCCGAAAAAGCGTTACGGTCACTTCACCTGGTGGATGCCAAGGTTCAAATCATCATCATTGATATGCATGATGTGCCGAGTATGGACGGTACGGCCATCGTGGCCCTCCAGTCACTGGTCGAGGAAATGCATCGCGAAGGCGTTGCGCTGATTCTGGCAGGGTTACCGGCGAGGATCATCGGCAAGCTTCGCCGTGCCGGTATTCGCAAGACCGCCGGACTGTTGACCTATTGTCGAGGCCTCAGGCAGGCCAGGGCGGTAGCGTTGCGCTGGCGGGGAATAGATGCGCCACCACGCCGCCCGCACGGCTATACGGTTCAAATTAATAATTGCGTGGCCTGACCACCTCCTTCATTGACCGAGACCTGCCGTCCAGGCCCGGCCGGGCCCTTTCGAACCATCGTATCGATCTTTCAAGTTTTCAGGAGGGCTCATGGGGCTGGAGGCCGCTAGGGTCTCTTCAACCGTTCCGGAATTCCAAGACACTCCGGGCATTCCGTTCGCGTGGGTTCCATGGCTTTTGGAATGACTACTGACATTTGCCCGATGTGACAGAAGGTGTAACAATAATACATCGTTGGCTTTTTTAAGGGGTGTGAATATAGGGAAGGGGGAAGGTTTATGGTGGTCTCTTGGGGAATCGACACGGGTAATCAAGAATGAGTAGGTGGTGGAAAGTTGTGCGACGCGTCGTGTCGAATTCGAATGATGACGAAATTTTTTCCCGTGCCGCGCAGCTCGGGTTTTATGCCCTGTTGGCGCTTTTTCCTTCCATTTTAGCCATCACGGCGATAATTGGTTTGTTGCCGCCTCAGGTGGTCTCTCCACGGGTGATGCCGTATGCCCGGGAAGTACTCCCTGCCGAATCGCTTTCGTTGGTCGAGGGATATCTGGATCAAATGGCGGCAGGCAGCGGTGGAACCGTTGTTTCTGCGAGTATTCTCGGGGCCTTGTGGGCCGCCTCCTGGGGAATGATGGCGATCATGACGTCGCTCAATGTCGTCTTTAAGGTCCGGGAAACGCGCCCCTTCTGGAAGACCTTGGTGATTGCCCTGTTGCTGACGGTTGGGGCTGCTGTCTTCGTGATGACCTCCTTGAGCATGATCTTGGCCGGTGAACAATTCACACGCTGGGTCATCAATGTCACGGGTTTCCCCGGATGGGGAAAGCCGGTCTGGTCGCTGGTTCGCTGGCCGTTGGTGTTGGTCTTGCTTCTGATGGCGGTCGATTTGATTTATTTCTGGGCTCCCAACAACCGGCAGGTTTGGCGGTGGGTCACGCCGGGTGCGATTTTGGCGGTCGTGCTTTGGATTTTGCTGTCCCTGGGATTCAAGTACTATGTGGATCGGTTTATCAACTATAACGTGGTATACGGTCCTTTGACCGGGGTGATCATTCTGATGATGTGGTTGTATATGGGTGGGTTGACCCTCTTGCTCGGCGGAGAACTGAATGCGGCCCTCGATGGCCATTCCGCTTCCCCTCGCCCTTCCTCGGGCGTGGATGCCTCGCTGGACGATCCGGCTTCTTCGGAGGTCCCAGAAGTTTCCACCGTCCGCGACCGGTGAGAGAGCGGTTTCTTGACAAAGCCACTCCACACTTTCTATTGTCCCTTTCAACATGAAGCGGAGCACATGAAGGGAAGCGGGTGCAATTCCCGCGCGGTCCCGCCGCTGTAACCGGGGACGAACCCCGCATTGCCACTGCCCGAAGACGGAAAAAGTAAAAAGGGAAAAGTCGGAAGTTCCTCGACTTCTTACATTTCACTTCTCACATTTTTCTCTATCCGGTTGGGAAGGCGCGGAAAGTAGGTTACCACCCGGAAGCCAGAATACCTCATGTGGTTCAAAACCGAATGTTCCCTCGTGGGCTGGGGAATAGGTGAGGATGAAGAACCGGGTGCAATCCTCAAGGTTATCGAAGCCTTGGGGATTTTTTATTTTGAGCCGATGTGTGCTGAGTCGTACCGTCGCCGCGCTGATCTGCGGCGGGGTAATATGGTGTTGGGTCCTGGCCTTTCCGGCCTCGGCCGTCCAAGGAGATTCCATGAAACGGCGCCAACAGGGCATTTTGACGGGCATGCCGTTCATGGCCAATATCGCCCCCCGGACATTCGTGGACGACCTTGGGCGCAAGTTGTATTTGGCCAATCCCCCGAAGCGGATCGTGTCGCTGGCACCCAGTATCACCGAAATGCTGTTTGCCATCGGGCTGGACGAAGAGATCGTCGGCGTCACCGATTTTTGTAATTTTCCCCCTGCTGCCCTGACCAAACCCAAAATCGCCTATTCGCAACCGAATCTGGAAGCGATGTTGGCGCTTCAGCCCCAATTGGTGTTGGCCCCCCCCTCCTTTATCCGGCCCGATTTCCTGGCCAAATTGGAACAACTTAAAGTCCCGACGTTTATTTTGGAATCTAAAACGGTGGAAGGTATTTTAGGGCACCTCCAATTGTTGGGAAGGATGGTGGGGCATGCTTCTCGGGCCAACGAACAAGCGGCGAAGCTTCGTAAGGAGATTGGTGACCTGACCCGGACCATTGAGGGGCTTCCCCGTCCCACATTGCTGTATGTCTTGAATTCGGAACCCTTGATTACGGTCGGCCCAGGCAGTTTCATCCATCATCTGATCGAGTTGGCGGGAGGTCGTAATGCCGCCGAGCGGGCCAGTGCTCCGTATCCCCGATTGACCATGGAGGAAGTGCTCACGCAGAACCCGGATATGCTGTTGTTTCCGGTTGGTGAATATGAGGGGATTCCTCAGGCCGAACAGGATCGCTGGAAACGCTGGCAATCCCTGACAGCCGTCCGGGAGGGAAATTTATTTCAAATTCAGAGTGATCTGTTAAACCGTCCCGGTCCCCGTGTTCTTGACGGACTCAGGGAACTGGTGCGGATTCTTCATCCGGATGCGGCTGCCCGGGAAACTCCACCCACCCCATCATTTCCCTGACAGGACTCGAATGACTCCCTCTCCCGTCTCAACCGATTCTTCTTCCTCTGTTTCGATCCCGCGGATACACTCTACTTCTCGTGCCGGCTCATCCATAACCGGGGGAAGACCTAGACTCACTCCGCTGCGTTGGGGGCTGTGGGTAGGGGGCGGTATGGCGATGGTGAGTGTGGTGTGTGTCGTGTGCTTGGGGTTCGGCACCGAAGCCATTTCCTTTTCCCGGATCGCCTCCCTGGTAGCCTCAACCGCTTTGGGCATGGGGGGGGAAATGGTGGCGGACGATCCGACCTCGGTCATTGTGTTGCAAGTCAGGCTGCCTCGTGTGCTCCTGGCATTTTTGGTCGGGGGAAGTCTGGCCATGGTCGGGGTGGCGCTTCAGGCCTTGTTACGCAATCCATTGGCCGACCCGTTTGTGATCGGCATTTCCAGCGGGGCGGCGCTTGGGGCCTCCATTGCGTTGCTGTTCGGCGTGGGCATTTCGATTTTGAGCGTGTCCGCGCTGCCGGTGTGTGCCTTTGCCGGAGCGCTCTTTTCGCTGTTCATTATGTATCGCATTTCCTCGGCCAAATTCGGTTTTTCCATCTACACGCTGTTGCTGGCCGGGGTGGTGCTGAACGCCATTTTTTCGGCCTTCATCATGTTTTTAACCAGCATCGCCGATCCCAATCGGGCCTTCGGAATGTATGCCTGGCTCATGGGCACGCTCATCGGACCCGATTTTCCGACACTGGGCGTCTTGGCTCTGTATCTGGGGCTTGGTCTCTTTCTCCTGACAGCCCACTCTTCTTCTTTGAACCTTCTGACTCTCGGTGAGGAAACCGCGCGGTCTCTGGGTGTGGATGTCGAGCGGGTCAAGAAATTGGTGTTTATTGCGTCGGCGTTGTTGACCGGCGCGGTGGTGAGTTTCAGCGGGATTATCGGATTTGTCGGATTGATTGTGCCCCATGCGGTCCGGTTCCTCGTCGGGGCCGATCATCGGTTGCTGCTGCCGCTTGCCGGGTTGGTCGGCGGCGGATTCCTGATGATTGCCGACACGGTGGCCCGGACGGTTCTCAGTCCCACCGAGTTGCCGGTTGGAATATTGACGGCCTTGTTGGGCGGCCCCATTTTTCTGTGGTTGTTGACCCACCGGCAGGCGCAACTGGGGATGAAATAATCATGACGGTCTCCATCAATGGCAGCTTGTCGGCCTATTCGCTTCATCAGGTGACCTTCGGGTATGCCTCGAGGAGGCAGGAGGTTTCGAAGGCCATTCTGGATCGGTTGAGTTGTGAGATTCCGGTCGTCCAAGTATTTGGGATTCTTGGCCCCAACGGCTCCGGGAAAAGCACGTTGTTGAAATTACTGGCCGGGGTCTATCAACCGCAGGAAGGACGGCTCTCCTTATTTGGCAATCCACTGTCCGGGTTGGCCCAGGCTGAGATTGCCCGTCAGGTCTCGTTGGTTCCTCAGGAAACCCTGCAGGTGTTTCCGTTTACCATCGCCGAGATGGTGTTGATGGGCCGTTATCCGCATCATCGCGGTTGGGGCGGGTGGCATTGGGAGGATGCGTCGGATTGGGAGATTGCTAATCAGGCCATGGCGGATATGAACGTGGCGCATCTAGGTGGCCGGTTGGTTACCGAAGTGTCGGGAGGTGAGCGCCAACGTGCGATCATTGCCCGCGCCTTGACGCAACAGCCCAAGGTGTTGTTGTTGGACGAACCGACGGCCTTTTTGGACCTTCATCATCAACTGGATATTGTCCGGGGGATTCGCCGGTTGAATCGGGAGCAGGGGCTGACCGTGGTTCTGGTCTCGCATGATGTCAACCTGGCCAGCCAATATTGCGATCGGGTGATGTTGCTTAACCAGGGACATCCGGTGGATATCGGACCTCCTGATCAAGTCATCCGGCCGGATGTGCTGGAGGCGGTTTATGGGTGCCGGGTGCTGGTGGACCGGCATCCGCAATCCGGGCTGCCACGTGTCACGTTACCGGTGTAATGAATGGAAAAAGGGAAAAGAGAATAGGGAAAGGGAAGAAGGGAAAGGGAAGAAGGGAAAAGAAGAAAAGGATGAATGTGAGTGTCATGGTTGATTTTATTAACGTTTCAGGAGGGTTCTAGTAGGGAAATCGGACGGTTGTGACGGGGAAGCTGGTGTAATTCCAGCACGGTGCCGCCACTGTGAGCGGGAAGCGAATCTGCACAACGCCACTGTTTGAAGAAGGTAAAAGTAAAAAAGGAAAGAGTAAGAAGAGGAGTGTACTTCTTACTTTTCATTTCTCACGTTTACCGGATTTCGATGGGAAGGCGCAGAGGAGCAGCGATCCGCAAGTCAGGAGACCCAATAACCAGTCTCTTCCATGTAACCCCTTCGAGCGAAAGGGAGGTGGATGATGTTGAAGTGTGTGTGTGCCCGTTTTGGGCTGTTCTTACAGTGTGCGTACGTTTTATGTATTCTCGGGTTGTGTTTACTCCTGCCTGACCGGAGTTCTGCTTCGGACGAATCGGTCTCCGAACCTGTTGTCCAACTTGAGCCTGTCGTCGTGTCCGCAACGAAAACTCCCGTTCTCAAGCGTCATCTGAACTCCCCCGTGGAAGTGATCACCGAAGAGGAAATTCAGCGGCGGAATATTAAAACGATTCCTGATGCCTTACGTCTGAGTCAAGGGTTGGCGGTGTTTTCCAATGGTGGGCCCGGTACGAATACGACGATTCGCATGCGTGGAGGTTCCACGTCTCAACTGTTGGTGGTGATCGATGGCACGATTATGAACAGTGGCACGACCGGCGCATTTAATTTCAGCAATCTCACGGTGGATAATATTGAAAAGATCGAAGTGCTTCGCGGGGCCCAAAGTACGTTGTGGGGGTCGGACGCGATGGGAGGGGTGATCCATATCACGACCAAGCGAGGACGGGGGGCGCCGAAGGCCAACGCCTTTATTGAATATGGATCATTTAATTCCATACGCGAAGGCGGCGGGTTGTCGGGCCAGCATGGGCCCGTGGATTTTTCCCTTTCGCTTTCACGGTGGGATTTCTCCGGTTTTTCCACGATCAATCATCGCCGGGGCGCGGTGGAAGGGGATTCCTACCGGAATTGGACCGCTTCCGCCAATTTCGGCGTGGCGCTACCGAAAGAGGGCCGCTTAAGCTTTCAATTCCGCTGGATGAACGGCGATATTGACCTCGACAATTCTTCCACGTTCGGCGGGGGGCCGTTCGATGTCTTTAAACTCAAGACGACCGATCGGGAATTTATCTATAGCGCAACCTATGTTCAACCCATCACATCATGGTGGGATCAGCAGTTGACGCTGGCCCGAACCGATTTAACCTCCGATACGCAACCGGGGACGCTGGAGCGGAGTGTGGTGACAGGGGCCTTCAGTCCGGCCTCTCCCTTCAACGACACGATCATCACCAATCAAACGAATCGCCTGGAATGGCAGCACAACTTTCACCTGGGGGAGGCCTGGTTGGTGACGGCTGGCTATCAATTCCGGGAAGCCCAGGGTGTCAATGTCGGGCAATTCGACCGGAAAGCCCTTTCCAGCCATGCCGGCTTCGCCAATGTGCAATTCAATATGTGGGATCGATTCTTCGCCACGGCGGGCCTGCGGCACGAGGCCCATAATACCTTCGGAGATGCCACCACGTATCAGGTGACCGGTGGGTATACGATCAAGGAAACCGGGACCAAGCTGCGGGCCAGTTATGCGACGGGTTTTCGGGTTCCCTCCATCAATGAATCCTTTTTCCCCAATTTCGGGAATCCGAATCTTGAACCTGAGAAGAATCAGGCACTGGATGTCGGTATTGATCAACACCTCTTTGGCGATCGGCTCACCGTTGGGGTGGGATATTTCTGGAATCGATACCGCCAGCTGATCTCGACGGTGTTTGACCCGGTAGAATGTGCGGGGCTGTCTCCCTTTGGCTTTTGCGCGCAGAATATCGGATCGGCGAAAACGCAAGGGTGGGAAGCCAACGCCAGATTGGTGCTGGCGGAAGGGTTGCCGTTTATCAAGTTGCTGGATTTGCAGGGCCAATATACGTATACGCTTACAAGGGACCTGGAGACGGGGGACCGGCTGCCACGGTGGCCGGTTCATCAGGGGAGCCTGGTGTTGACGTACCAACCGTATGAACCGCTGATTCTGACTGCCTCCTTCCGGTATGTGGGGGCTCGCTTCAATACCACGGGTAACCAGCAACCGTTGCCGGATTTTCATGTGGTCAATGTGGCGGCTTCCTATGCGTTCACCTCTTCGATTCAAGGGTATGTGCGCGCGGAGAATGTGCTGAATCGGGATTACGAGGAAATTTTGTTTTTCAACACACCGGTGCGATCAGTCTATGGAGGGGTCCGAGTGAGTTTTGATGTGCCCGTGGGAAAGGTTGAACCATGACGTCGCCCAGAATGGTCATCGCCGGTACGCATAGCGGGGTCGGAAAGACCACCGTGACGTTGGCACTGCTCTCGGCTTTCCATTCACAGGGAAAGCAGGTGCAACCTTTCAAAGCCGGTCCGGATTTTATCGATCCCGGCCATCATCGGTTGGCCTGTGGTCGGGAATCACGCAATCTGGACGGGTGGATGCTCGGGCCGGCCGTGAATCGCCGGATTTTTCAAGAGGCCTCTCGAGGCGCCGACATCTCGATCCTTGAAGGTATGATGGGACTGTTTGATGGCAGTTCACCGGTCACGGAAACAGGAAGTACGGCGGAATTGGCCCGCCAGTTGGCCATGCCCGTTGTTCTGGTCGTCGATGGGAGTGCCATGGCCCGATCCGCTGCTGCGATGGTGCATGGGTATGCAACATTCCAACCCTGGTTGACGATGGCCGGGGTGATCTTTAACCGGATTCGCAGCGACGGTCATTTCCAGTTATTAAAGGAGGCGGTGGAGCAAGGCACCGGTATCCCGGTGTTGGGTTATCTCCGTCCTGATGCGGAGGCCACCATTCCCGACCGGCATTTGGGATTGCGGACGGCCCTTGAGGGCTCCGGAACCGAGGTGTACCTCAGGCTCGGCCGATCGGCCTTGGAGACGATCGATCTCGACCGTCTTGAACAATCGGCCCAAGCGGCCCCTGCCTTGCCGGTCATTGAGGAGGATCCGGTCCCGGAACGGGTCAACGTCTGTCATCGAACCGTCCGGATCGGGGTCGCTTACGATCCCGCGTTCTGTTTTTACTATCCGGAGAATCTTGCCCTGTTGGAAGCCGCAGGCGGAAACATCGTCCGGTTTTCTCCCATGCATGATTCGACTCTCCCAGATGTGGAGATGGTGTATGTGGGCGGAGGATATCCGGAGATCTATGCCGGGGTGTTGCAAAGGAACCAACCGATGCGAGACAGCCTGCGGGAGTTTGCGGCACGAGGCGGGGTGATCTATGCCGAATGCGGCGGACTGATGTATTTGACCAGGACCTTACGGGATTTTGATGGGACGGCGTATGATATGGCGGGAATAATTCCAGCCGAAACGGTTATGAGCCGGACACGAATCACCTTGGGATATCGAGAGTTTGCGCTGACTCGGGCGGGAATTCTTGGAGAGGAAGGTCTGCGCATCCGAGGACATGAATTTCATTATTCAACGCTGCAGCCCCAGGAGGCGCTTGAGCACGCGGGCCGCCTTTTTGATGCACAAGGACGGGACCGTGGACCTGATGGCATCACTATCGACGGTGTGGTCGCCTTGTATACTCATCTGCACTTTGCCAGCCATCCTCATGTGCCACGGGCTTTGGTGCGGGCGGCACGAATCGGATATTCAACAAGGGAGACTATCTCATGAGTGACTCTATCTATCAGGCACGGATGCAACGGTTGAAGGCTTCCGTGGATCGCCGAATTGCTGCGGCTCGCGAGGAGAAGGGCTTGTTGATTGTGTATACCGGGCCCGGGAAAGGAAAAACCACGGCCGCGTTGGGGATGGCACTTCGATGCGTCGGCCATGGCATGAAGGTTGTCATTGTGCAATTTATCAAAGGCGCGATTGATACCGCCGAAGAACGGATACTGAAAGGGTTTGGGGAACAAGTGGTGTTTCTCCGAATGGGGGAAGGATACACCTGGGAAACACAGGATCGGGATCGTGACATGCGGGTGGCCCGGGAGGCATGGGGGATGGCCGAAGGCTACCTTCGGGATCCGGAGGTGGGCATGGTCATTTTGGACGA
Source organism: Candidatus Inrsubterrania sp. (assembly GCA_039794325.1). Classification (GTDB taxonomy): domain Bacteria; phylum Nitrospirota; class Nitrospiria; order Nitrospirales; family UBA8639; genus JACKFE01. Next base: position 2,800 of record JBDIVP010000086.1, on the reverse strand, counting down.
ATTGAATATCGCGATTCATCATGGCTATGTCTCGCTCGAAGACGTGCTGAAGGCCGCCGCCGATCGTCCACCGATGCTGCATGTCGTGATTACAGGGCGAGGAGCCAAGCCGGAACTCATTGCCGCCGCCGACCTGGTGTCGGAAATGAAAATGATCAAACATCCCTTTCGAAGCGGAATCAAGGCGCAACCGGGAGTCGAGTTTTGACACCGGAGGATGTGCGACACTCAGAAGCATTCTCTTATCTGTTCCTTGAGGTCAATCATGCGGCAGCCTTGTGGTATTCGGGAGAAAAAGTCGCCCTGTATCAGGGGTTGAAGCTTGAAGGTATTCAGGTTGACAAACTCGTGCCTGACAAGACTTGGGGGTATCGCAGGGGATTTCACCTTAAAGGTTTTGAGGCTAACCCGGGCGATCCTCTCCGGTTCCCTGAACTCTCCCGGGAGTTAAGCCCGTGAACACCATGACGTCTCCCCTTCAAATTCTTACGAAGCCCCAATGTCTCATTGTGCGATTTCCACAGACAATGGCCTGTTTGAGCTGGGCGCCCTGGAATGGGGGGGAGACATCCGCGTCTGCAGTCGCGAATTGCCAGGTGGATCTTCATGGAGGGGGTACCACCGATACGCTTGCTGAGGATTTCCGCCGTTGGTTGAGCGCGGTATGCCTGGTACCGGAAGACACCATCGGATTGATGACGGCTGCGAAGGTGGGTGCCTATCAGGACTGCTTCGTGAGTTCATCAGGCGGCGCATGGGTTCATGTCGTCGGGACCGTGGGGTTATCCAATGCTCGATCGGTTCTCGATGACGCTGATGTCGTTTCGGGGCATCGATGTGAGCCGGCTGGTACGGTGAATGTGATTATTACGACGAATGCGCTTCCGGCGGTCAGCGGGCGAGCCCTGGCCATTCACATTGCGGCCTCGGCGAAAGCCGCGGCATTTCGGGATACCGGTATCATCAGCCGGAAATCCGATCGTCCGGCGGATTTAACCGGGACGGATTGCCTGGTGGTTGCTGCAAGCGGGGAGGTTGAAGAGGATCATTGCGGGTTGCATACCGTACTGGGCGAAATGATCGGCCGTGCGGTCTATACGGTGGTGTCCAAAGGCATTGCTGTAGCCTCTCATGTGGACCCCGGGCTGATGTTAGGATGTTCGTGGGAGAGGCCTTACGAATTGCCCAATCTGGATAGCACGGACTCATGACTTTTAAGAGGGGAGGTTGACGTAATGCGGATATCGAAAGTGTATACCCGGACGGGGGATGGCGGGAAAACCCGTTTGGCCGGTGGGCAGGAAGTCTGGAAGGATGCATTGCGGGTTGAAGCCTACGGAACGGTGGATGAATTGAATTCGGTGATCGGGGTGGTGCGAGTCAATAATGATAAAGGGGAAAGAAATTCCAAGGCTTCCGTTCGGTTGGAGAACGAACTGCGATGGGTCCAAAATAAATTATTTGATCTTGGAGGAATATTGGCCACGGCCCCGGGGGAGTCCTTCCCCAATATGCCGACCGTGACGGTTGAGGACGTTGCGGCATTGGAGGGGATGATTGATGCATGTCAAAAAGACTTAACCCCGCTGAAGGAGTTTATTCTGCCTGGTGGAGGTCAGGTTTCTGCGTTTCTCCATCTGGCCCGGACCATTTGTCGTCGGGCGGAGCGACTGTGTGTCAAGCTTTCACGGGAGGAACCCCTCCAGGCAGGTCTGATCCAATTCCTCAATCGGCTCAGCGATGCCTTATTTGTGTGGGCGCGTTGGGTGGCCAAAACTCAAGGAGAGCCTGAATTTTTATGGGAACGTCAACCTGGGGATTCATCGGACGCCTCCTAGGGTATTCGGGAAGGATATGAAAGCGGTGAGACAAGAAAAACAAACCGGTAAGGGCAAGGGTGAGAGGAAAGGGGTGAAGCCGGAGACGTCTAAACGCCCCCCTCTTCAAGACCGGAAGGCGTACCTGACCGTGGTGCTGGGGGGAGCCCGTTCGGGTAAGAGTACATTTGCGTTGCAACAGGGCAGGAGAATGAGCCCCAAGGCCTTTGTGGCGACCGGTGAACCGTTCGATCAGGAAATGAGCGAGCGAATACGCAAGCATCAACGGTCCCGGGGGAAGGGATGGCATACGCAGGAAGTGCCTCTGGATCTGCCATCCTGGTTTGATCGACAGGGTTCCCGCTATGCGCATGTGGTGGTCGATTGTTTAACCTTGTGGTTGAACAATTTGATTCGTGCCGGCGAACCTCCGACCCGGATCCTGTTTCAAACCAGACAATTATTGCGTGCCATTCGTGCATGTCCGGCCCGTGTGGTGCTGGTCAGTAATGAACTGGGGCTCGGCCTGGTCCCGGGCGACGCCGGGAGCCGTTCCTTTCGTGATTTGATGGGCCGCATGAATCAACTGATTGCCGCCGAAGCCGACGAGGTGCATCTGTTAGTGAGTGGTCTCCCTCTCCGGCTGAAATAGCCGGTTGCCGTCATTCATAGTGGAACTTGACTATGTTACTAAAAAAAACGATCGCTGATATTCAACCGGTGGACACCGATTTTTATGACTGTGCTCAGAAGGCTTTGAATGGTTTGACGAAGCCTGTTGGAAGCCTGGGGCGCCTGGAAGAATTAGCCGCCCGTTATGTAGCTATTTCCCGATTATTTCCTCCGTCGATTCCCCGGTCCTTAGTTTTCACATTGGCCGCTGACCATGGCGTAACCACAGAGGGGGTCAGTGCGTACCCTTCCTCGGTGACCGCTCAGATGGTAGAAAATTTCATCAAAGGGGGGGCTGCAATTAATGTGTT
>JBDIVP010000085.1:0-13078 GCA_039794325.1 Candidatus Inrsubterrania sp. | reverse complement strand
CCCACAGTTCATCCCCTAAAAAATCTAAGTCGTTGGCCTGTTTTAGCCTTGGGGGAAGCTGCGTTATTTTCTTTGCCTCCGGTTATCCACAGAGTTCCCAAAGACTACGAATACTACTGCTCCTATATTTTTTAATCAATTAAGGAGAAGAAGATTTCTTAAATGACCATAGCCGTATCCGCAGAAAAAATTTCCTCAAGAAAATCCTGATAGGAGATAGTGGGTATAGTTGGATCCCCCAGAGACTCCTTCGCTGATGCCTGTAATGCCAAGACTTTCTTATAGGACGGGTCAGGTAGAATTTGCCCTTTTGGGATGATAATGGCCGAAATCTCCTGTGCCCCTTTTTCTTCCTTGGTTAGATCAAACGGGATAATGGCAGGATAATGATCCTTGACGATAATTAGGATTTTTTTCATAACAGTGCGGCTAAAACACCAATACCCGATCGGCATGAACCAGGAGATGTTCAAGTTGGCCTTGCCCAAGCTCCTGAACGGAAAAGTCCGGATCGAAATTCCATGTTTTTGTGGAATCGGCGTCGACAAAAATCGGTATTTCAAGGCCTTGGATGGAAGGAAGGTATTTTTCCAGCATTTCTCCATCCGGAAGGTCGAATGCCTCCTCTGTGATTAAATATTTGGCGTTGCCCAAAAGAATGATCTGTAACGGGTTTGGGCCGGTCGAAAGACCCAAAGCAATTCTTATGGCTTCAGATGCTCGATGGCTGTTGTTGGGGTCCTCAGCTATTAGGACCACGATGTTTTTAGGCATTTAGTATGTTGTGGTTTAGAGAAATACCTAAAAACAAATTTTTTCTGTAGTGGAATATTGAAAAGGATTTGAAGCTGAATGAAAAGGCTTTACTTATTGAAAAATAAGAGAAAAATTAGCATTTCCTTATAATTAATGTCAAGAAAAAACATAGGTATTCGGATGGGTATCTATAAAAAATCAGTGATCGTTTGAGGTATATCCTGTATCGGTACTGAAGTCTGACTTTTGGTTTCCATATTACGAATGACCGCTGTTCCTGAAGTAGCCTCGTCGTCACCGATAATAATAGTGATTTTGGTCCCTAGTTTATCCGCCGACCTTAAAAGGACTTTGAGATTTGTGGCTTTATGATCGGTTTCTGCGGAAATCCCATTTTCTCTTAGCCTTTGAAGAAGTTTAAAAGCCAGGGGTTTACCCTGTGAACCAAACCCTGCCAGGAAAACAGCTGGAGGCTTGGGGTCTATTTTGTCCAAAAGGAGACTGACCCGTTCAAGGCCGACGGCAAATCCTACCGCTGGGGTTGGAGGACCCTGCATGAGTTCCACTAAGGCATCATATCGCCCACCCGCTCCGATTGTGCTTTGGGCTCCAAGATGAGGGGAAGTAATTTCAAATGTGGTGCGTGAATAGTAATCCAATCCTCTGACTAAACGATGGTTGAGGATAAAGGGAATATCCAATTCTTGAAGTCCATGCAGGACGGTTTGGAAATGGTCCTGGGATTCAGGGGAGAGAAGGTTGATGATGGAGGGTGCCTGGTGAGTCTGTTCTATGCAGATTGGAACTTTGCAATCCAGAATTCTCAAGGGATTGGTCGTAAAACGTCGTTGGCAATTTCCACACAGGTTTGAAAGAATTGGAGATAGAAATCTTTTTAATTCAAGGATATACACTTCACGATCTTGTGTGGTGCCAATAGAATTCATATGAAGTGTCAGGTCCTTGAGCCCTAAAGCGGAGAAAAAATTCCAAAGAAGCGCGATGATTTCGACATCGATAAAAGGATGGTCGATTCCGAAGGCTTCTACTCCGAACTGGTGGAATTGCCGGTAACGGCCGGCCTGAGGGCGTTCGTGCCTGAACATGGGACCGATGTAGTATAATTTTCTGGTGGAGATGGATTCCAATAGCCGGTGTTCTATGACTGCTCGAACCACACCGGCCGTTCCTTCAGGACGAAGGGTCAAGGAAGAACCGTCCCGGTCCTGAAAAGTATACATTTCCTTTTCCACGATATCGGTGGTCCCGCCGATACTCCGGGCAAATAATTCAGTGGATTCAAAAATGGGAATCCGGATCTCCGAAAAGCCGAATTGAGCTGCCAGGCGATGGGCAATCTCTTCCATATGCCGCCAAGATGGCGTTTGAGCGGGGAGGATATCCTTTAGGCCTTTAATAGAGCGAAGCATAGGTGAAAGGAAGACGTGAAATTATTTAAAAATCGAATCGGACTATATCGGGCGGTTTTTTCTCAGTCAACGAGGCATTTTTTGCGCTCATGGATCATTTAAACGAATTTCTGTTTGACTCCAGACCCTTACACCAATAAAATACCATGTTCCCAAGAAAATGCCTGAAAGGAGATTAGTCCCGTGTCGATGACATACCGACAGCCCTCAAACTTGAAAAGGAAACGTGATCACGGTTTCCGAAAACGCATGAGCACCAAAAACGGAAGAAAAATCCTGGCACGACGACGGAAAAAAGGACGATACCGGTTAACCGTGTCGGATGAATAAACACACAGGAAGGTTTCTTCGTTTTTCTAAAAACAACCGCAGAATATAACCGGGTGCGCGCAAGGGGTTCCGTGACACGGACCCCTTTTTTTACCTTAGTGGTGGCGCCTTCCTTTTCTCCTGCTCCCAGTCGATTCGGGATAATTGCAGGACGACGGGTTGGAAAGGCCGTAACCAGAAATCGATTGAAACGGCGGTGTCGGGAATTAGTCAGAGGTTCTTATGCACAGATCCCCGTGGGGTACGAGTGTATTGTAATTCCCAAACCAAAACTATTGATGGTTCCTTTTCAGGAAATTTCGAGAGTATGGCGGGAAACTTTGCGGAACAGGGGGTTGCTGGCGGTATGAACAGTCTCCTGGTACGTGGAATCGGTGGTCTGATTGTTGGCTATCAATATCTGGTGTCACCGTGGATTGGTCCCTGTTGTCGTTTTGAACCCACATGTTCGTCTTATGCCCACCATGCCTTACGGCGTCATGGACTCCTCAAAGGCGGAAGCTTGGCAGTGGGTCGAATTTTGAAATGCCATCCATTCCATCCCGGAGGATTGGATCCTGTTCCCTGATACGATATTCCTCGCGGATTGATCGGTATCCTCTAACAACGTGCATGGGAGAAGTGAACTAGCGATATGGAAAAGCGCGTCGTCCTTTTCCTTGTTCTTTCCCTGGGGATCATCTTTGCTTATGATTTCCTCCTGAAACAGTTGGGGATCACCCCGCTTTCCCCTCCTTCCACCTTGGAAAGCGAGATTTCCCCGGTCGATTCCCAGCAGGATCCCTCCGAAATCTCTGAAAGACCTTTTTCCGGATTGCCATCCGTGGAGGAAAGTCCCAACGATGTGTCTCCCCCTCTGCCCTCCAAGTCCCATGAAGATGTGGTCATAGAGACTCCCTTGTACCGGACCGGCCTGACAAGTAAAGGGGGTGTGATTACTTTTTGGGAATTAAAAAAATACCTGACCCAAACGGAAGACCCGCAACCAGTGGAACTGATTTATTCGAAGGGCCAGTTTCCCGGGCCACTTTCCCTCCGCGTGGCCGGCAACCAGACACTGACCGATCAGATACAAAACGGTCCCTTTGCCATTCAAAAATTCTTTTCCGAATTGGATGCTTCAAGGCCGACCGGTAAGGTCCTTTTGACGTTCGGGCAACCATCGTCGGACCTGTGGATTGAAAAGGAACTGACATTTCATTATGACTCCTATGTGGTCGATGTCGAGATTCGGACCCGGGGGCTCGCCGAGAAACTGAATCTGATATTGGGAACCAATTTTGGCGTGGTTGAATGGGGGCAGGGATTTATCGGTCTCCTCGGATCAGCCTGGATGATCGGCGAGGAACTGGAAAAGGAAAATCCCGATAAAATGGGTGAGACGCTTCATCGCCAAGGAGACGTCAAATGGCTGGCGCTCCAGGATAAATATTTTATGAGTGGCCTGATTCCGGAACAGTCCTCGGAAATCTTTGCCACCTTGGAAGCCGAACAGGTGGTGACGGCGGGAATCGGTTTTCCGGGCGGAAACGACGGCCAGACCCATAAGGTCCGGTTATACGCCGGGCCCAAACATTACGATACCCTGAAAGACTTCGGAATCGGGTTGGAGGATACGATCGATTTCGGATGGTTTATTTATGGAAGTTGGACCATCGTGAAAGCCGTGGCCAAACCCTTGTTTTCGGTTTTGCGGTTCATTTATGAGTACACCCACAATTACGGGTTGGCCATCATCCTTCTGACCGTTGGAATCAAGGTATTATTTGTTCCCCTTCAGTATAAAAGCTATAAATCCATGCAGGGTATGCAGGCGATACAGCCTAAAGTCATTGCCTTACAGGAAAAATTTAAGGACAACCGGGAGAAATTAAATCAGGAGCTCATGAAGCTCTATCGGGAGCATAAGGTAAATCCCGTCGGCGGGTGCCTCCCCATGGTCCTGCAAATGCCGGTGTTTGTGGCCCTGTTTAATATTTTATATATGACCATCGACCTTCGGCAGGCTCCATTCATGCTGTGGATTACCGATCTGTCGATTCAGGATCCCTATTATGTTCTTCCCGTCCTGATGGGTGTTTCGATGGTGATCCAGCAGAAAATCATGCCGACCAGCATGGATCCCACCCAAGCTAAAATGATGATGATCCTTCCGGTTGGTCTGACTTTCTTGTTCGTGACCTTTCCTGCCGGCCTCGTGTTATATTGGGTGACACAGAATGTTTTGACCATCACTCAACAGGTCATTACCGATCGGTTTGTATTGAAAAAACCCAAACCCGGATCGGACAAAAATTCCGGTACCCCGCCGGTCAGCTCATCTGAAACCGGAAAAAGGAAATCGGGTTCCCCGGACCGGTCCTCCAAGAAACCCTAAATCCCCACCCCATGAAGTATGACCCCACTGGACGACACGATTTGCGGGATTGCCACCCCTATTGGAGAAGGAGGAGTGGGCATCGTTCGGATGAGCGGGACCCACGCCTTTGCCCTGGCCTCGAAGAATATTCGCCTCCGTGTTGCGAAATCCGTTGAACAACTAGAACCGTTCCATCTGTATTTGGGGGCATTCCTGGGGCAGGATTTTGATGTATCCCCTTCCGTTCACCATGGCGCCGGAAGGGTGCTTGATGAAGTTCTGGTCGTCATCATGCGTGGTCCCAAGTCCTATACCGGTGAAGATATGGTGGAAGTTCACTGCCACGGCGGTGCCTTTGTGGTGAATGTGATCTGTGAAGCCTTGATTCAATCAGGGGCCAGGCTGGCCGAACCCGGTGAATTCACCAAACGGGCCTTTTTAAATGGAAGGCTGGACCTGACCCAAGCCGAGGCGGTTTTGGATACGATTCGTGCCAATTCCCTGCAAAGCCTGAAATTAGCCCAAGAGCATCTGCAGGGGCGATTATCAGAAACCCTGCAACCCATGCGGGACTGCCTTTTACGTGCCGTGGCTCATTTGGAAGCCGGAATGGATTTTGTTGAAGACGATATTCAATTTATCGATCCGAAAGAGATAAAGGATCAGATTCAAGGGTTGATTCAGAATATGGATACCCTTATCGAATCGAGAAAAGAAGGCCGGATCATTCGAGAAGGAGTCCGAACCGTTATTGTGGGAAAGCCCAATGTCGGGAAATCCAGTTTGTTGAATTCCTTACTTGGTGTCGATCGGGCGATTGTTTCCCGGGTACCTGGAACTACACGAGATGTGTTAGAGGAAGCCGTTATGGTAGATGGCTTGCTGGTGAGATTTTTTGATACCGCCGGTCTCCGTGAATCACCTGATGAAGTGGAGCTCGAAGGGATGAAACGGGCCCGCTTGGCTATTGACCAAGCCGATTTAGTAATGGTGGTATTGGACAGAAGCCTAGAATTTAATGAAAATGCCTTAGATATAATTACACAAAAATCAGAGATAGCCTATATTTTTGTGCTCAATAAAGCCGACCTGCCTGAAAAATTTTCACGCGATTTCCTGGAAGGATTTTTAAATAAACATTTAAAGGCTACCGGGTCGGTTTCCCCCCGTATAGCGATTGTAGAGGTTTCCGCGCTCAATGGCGACGGCTTGCCGGAGCTGAAGAATGCCATTAAACAACTGTCCCTTGGGAATCATCAGGAAGGCCGCGATTCCGTGGTCATTTCACGGCTGCGCCATTCCGTTTTGTTAAAGCAAGGCAGAGAGGCTTTGGGAAATGCCGTTACCATTATTGACAGGGGTGATTCTCACGAATGTTTAGCCATGGAACTCAGGGCGGCCTTACATTCCGTGGGTGAAATTATAGGAACAGTCACCTCAGAGGATATTCTGGATCAGGTGTTTAGGGACTTTTGCATAGGTAAATAATTTTGTCATGGCCAAAAATTTTGACATTGTTGTGGTCGGTGGAGGGCATGCCGGATGTGAGGCTGCATTGGCGGCTTCAAGAATGGGGTGTCACGTTTTACTTTTGACCATTGATCCCCAAAAAATAGCTCAAATGCCGTGTAATCCTGCCGTCGGTGGGATTGGAAAAGGGCATTTGGTCAAGGAAATCGACGCCTTGGGCGGTGAAATGGGTTTTAATACCGATCAGTCAGGGATCCAATTTAGGATTCTGAACATGAAAAAAGGCCCGGCCGTCCGGGCGTCACGGGTGCAGTGCGATAAGAACGTCTATGCCGGCAGAATGCGATCCACCATTATGCGACAAACAGGGTTGTCGGTTATGGATGGAACGGTCGATCGGATCTTAACACAAAACGGAAGAGTATCGGGTGTTGTCACCAATGTAGGTGACATCATAAGTACCAGGGCCGTTGTTCTCACATCCGGAACTTTTTTAAAAGGCCTGCTTCATGTTGGATTGAACCATTTACCCGGAGGGCGGGCTGGAGAACCTTCGGCAGAACATTTATCCGACTGCATGAAGGATTTTGGGTTTGAAATCGGGCGTTTAAAGACCGGCACACCCCCGAGAATTCATAAATCGTCTATCAATTTTGATGTCATTGAGCCACAGCCCGGTGATAAGACTCCACGGCCATTTTCTTCCAGAACCGAGTTCATTCCCAATCCACAAGTTGATTGTCATATCACCTATACCTGTGAACAAACACATGAAATTATCAGAAATAATCTTGATCGATCACCCATATACTCCGGCGTAATTGATTCATCGGGTCCAAGGTATTGCCCTTCCATCGAGGACAAGGTTGTCCGATTTTCGGAAAAGTCCAGGCACCAGATTTTTTTGGAACCGGAAATTCTTCATGGTATTTCATTTTATCCAAACGGGATTTCAACCAGTCTGCCTGTGGATGTGCAACAGGCCTTCGTCAGGACCATCCCGGGTTTGGAACAGGCCCAATTTTTAAGGCCAGGGTATGCGATTGAATATGATTACTTTCCCCCAAGGCAGCTCCATGAAACACTCGAAACCAAGCTGGTCAATGGACTGTTTCATGCAGGTCAGATTAACGGGACATCCGGGTATGAAGAGGCCGCAGCCCAAGGGATTATGGCTGGAATTAATGCGGCCTTACAGGTTAAAGGAAAAGCGCCGCTTATCCTGGATCGATCTGAAGCCTATATCGGTGTACTTATTGACGATTTGATCACCAAGGATGCCAGGGAACCCTATCGGATGTTTACCTCACGGGCTGAATATCGTCTCCTCCTCAGGGAAGATAATGCTGATTTCAGGCTGAAAGAAAAGGGTTTTGCCATAGGATTGGTTGCGCAATCGGAATTTGAAAAGTTTCTTCGAAAACGTGATGCCGTTCGTTGTGCTTTGGATCAACTCGAACAGACCTTTCCCAAAATTGGACCGAATATTCCTCATGAAGCCAGCCGACTGGCTCCATGGTCTCCTAAAAGCTCATTGGCTCACTTGTTGCGGCGACATGATGTCAAATATGGTGATTTGCATCCATGGCTGAATGGTGAGCAGGAAACGGATCCTGATATTGTTGAAGCTGTGGAAATTGCTGTGAAATATGAAGGTTATATCAAGCGTCAAGAGCAATTGATCGGCCAATTCAAGAAATTGGAACACAAAAAGGTCCCGGATGACTTTCCCTATGAGGCTATTAAAGGGTTTTCACATGAAGTCATGGAAAAACTCAAAAAAGTTCGACCTTCATCAATTGGCCAAGCCTCAAGAATTTCCGGTGTGACCCCTGCTGCCATTTCTCTCCTCCTGGTAGCCTTGGAAAAACATAAAAGAGCGGTATAGGGAGTGTTGAATAATTGGAATTTTCAAGGACCAATTTGCTCTTGGCTTCGTTGACGATCATGGCTTTGGGTCGGTTCAAAAAAGTCCGTCCAGCAAGGGCACAGCCGTTTTTGCGGGCGGAGCGTACGTATAGTACGTAATCACGGAAAAATGGCGAGAACGCCGCTGGCGGCTTTTTTCAAAAGACCCGTATAGGTTTTTGCCGGGATTATCCTCAATAACACCATGTTCCACGTGGAACAATTTCCTCACCATCAACGTTTTTTGGAAATCTTTGCGGGTGGGGCACAATCATTGGGCTTTACGTTTTCAGATAACACCCTGGAAAAGTTTTTATTGTATTACGAAGAGTTTTGCCGGTGGAATGAGATTGTCAATTTGACGAGCCTGAAAGGGGAGAAAGAAAAAATTGTCCTCCTGTTTATAGATTCCTTGATGGGCAGTCTGGCTTTCGAAGGAAATGGTCACCATGATGTAGTAGATATTGGGACCGGTGGGGGATTTCCCGGCATCCCACTGAAGATTGCCTTTCCTGAAATAACACTGAGCCTGGTTGAGGCAAGATCCAGGAAAACCGCATTTTTGATTAATGTTATTGGCAAGATCGATATTCAGGATGCAACTGTTATCCAAGGTCGGCTGGAAGAGCTGGATAAAAAAAATCTACCGGATAATAGGTGGGATTTGGCGATGATAAAAGGGGTAAATATTACTCACGTCATTCCATGGTTAAAGCAAATTTTGCGGAAAAACGGGAAATTTGTGGTTTTTCGTTCGAAAAAAATTAACAGTCCTGACATAATCCACGGATTGGAGGTTTACAAAGAGATTCCTTACGAATTGCCGTATGGATTTGGTCAACGAGTCATTTCAATACTGGGTTTAGCAAAGACAAGATGAAGGCATATGGATAATTTGTTCCACGTGGAACATTGATATGCCATTTAAGACGGAATAAGAATTGATCAAGCATGACTATCATTCGTTCTTGTCTTTCTGCATACTGCGTCATACATAGTTTCTGATGACCTCTGAATTCATCAATGAATTGCGATGATTTTGATGAAATTATGAAATTCGGATTCAATCAATAATTTGTAAAGTAGCCACGTGAAGAATATCATTGCCGTTGCCAATCAAAAAGGTGGAGTGGGTAAAACCACAACCTCAGTCAATCTTTGCGCGGCCTTGGCAGTCGCCGGAAGATCTGTGTTGTTGGTGGACTTGGATCCTCAGGCTAATGCCACAAGTGGAGTGTCCATAGAGGCGTCAGGGGCATCCGTATATGAATGCCTCATGGAGCGGCGCTTGGTTGATAGCGTAATATTACCTACGAATATAAAAGGCCTTGAGGTCTTGCCTTCTCATGCGGATTTAGTCGGTGCAGAAGTTGAACTTTCGACGGTTGAAGACCGGGAATTGGCCTTGAGGAGTGTGTTGGCGGGAGTGGAAGGGTACGAGTTTATTGTGTTGGATTGCCCGCCCGCCCTTGGTTTGTTGACGATTAATGGTTTGGTGGCGGCCACGGATCTGGTTATTCCGGTTCAATGCGAGTATTTTGCCATGGAAGGCCTGGGCCGTCTGATGGGGAATGTTGAGCGTGTCCGCGAGTCGTTTAATCCCTCCTTGGAGCTGTTGGGCATTCTGTTGACGATGTATGACTCGAGGATTAATCTTTCGCGGCAGGTTCAGGAGGAAATCCGAGGATATTTCAAGGAAAAGGTTTTTCAGACCGTTATCCCCAGAAATGTGGCTCTGGCAGAGGCTCCCAGTCATGGGAAACCGGTTCTGTCCTATAATGCGGGTTCAAGCGGAGCCAAGGCCTATCTCGAACTAGCGGAGGAATTATTGAATCATGGAAAAGAAAGCGTTGGGTAAAGGCATCCAAGCCCTGCTTCCTGAAAAGAAAACCGTGGCCTGGAAGGTGGAGCAGGACGTCCAGTCGCTTCCCCTTGACCAAATCATGCCCAATCGATACCAACCGCGGATGATGTTCCAGGACGCGGAATTGGAGGAACTGGCTCAATCAATCAAGGAGCACGGGATTTTGCAGCCGATCGTTGTACGGCGAAAAGGGGACGGCATGTTTGAGCTAATCGCCGGAGAGCGCCGTTTTCGTGCGGCTAAAATGGTGGGATTATCCAAGATTCCGGTAATCGTTCGGAATTCCAATGATGAAAAAGCCCTGGCCCTGGCTCTTATCGAGAATATTCAACGGCAAAACCTCAATCCCATGGAAGAAGCCAAGGCCTATTCCAGGCTGATGGGTGAATTCGGCCTGACTCAGGATCTTGTTGCCCAGTCGGTGGGCAAAGAGCGTTCCACCATTGCCAACCTGGTCCGTTTGTTGTCTCTTCCTAAATCGGTTCAGGATTTCCTGGAAACCGGATCGCTGAATGTGGGACATGGAAAATTGCTGGCGGGTCTGTCCTCTGAAGCCGAACAGATGCGTCTGGGCAGGAAAGCGGTGACTGAGAGGTTGTCGGTCAGACAGTTGGAGCTCTTGGTTGATGGGCAAAAAAAGCCGAAGACCCTCCGGATCAAAAAAGATGAGAATGCCCCTTATGAAGATTTGGAAGCGCAATTTCGCAAGCGATTGGGAACCAAGGTTCAGATAAAAGGGGGGAACGGGGGAGGCCAACTCGTGATTCATTTCTTTTCCCGTGAGGAATTGGATCGAATTGCCACGACAATTCTGGAATAAAATTTGAATGTCTATTCCTTGCCTAAACATCGATCTCCTGAGAAGTGGGCTTGTTCCTGCAGGAATTGGGAAGGCATGGGATGTCATTTGGTCAAAAACCATGTCATGTGCCACTCAACAATGAAGGAGGATGCCCATGTTTGGGAAAAGTAGTTCGGAGACCAGTCAAAATCCCGCGGAAACGGCCATGCAGGCGAATCCCGTCAAAACCAATAACCAACCTGAATCAGGCGAAATAATCGCGTTTGTCGGTGAAGAAGTGACCTTTAAGGGGACCATTCGCTATCAGGGGACCGTCAGGGTTGATGGAAAGCTTGAAGGGGAGATTTATACCGATGGCAATTTGATCATCGGCCAAAAGGCGGTGATTGCGGCGAAAATACAGGCTGGGACCCTCACCTGCCAAGGTCGTATCACCGGAGATGTGGAGGCGAAACATCAGGTGAAATTGTTGACCCCTGCGATATTTGACGGCTCCATTACCACTCCATCCATTTCCATCGATGAAGGAGTTTTATTTAATGGGACATGTCATATGCCCAAGCCCACTAATGAAGAGTCCAAGGCCAAGGGGACGAAACTGGTCATGGAAGTGGAAGAGGCCGTGAAGGTCAAATAAACCACGGTCTCCTTTATCGGGGGACTGTTCGGGAAAACGCGCACAGAAGTTTTGGAGTTTCAGGCTCGCGACTCAGGCTGACTAAACGGACAAGAGGAGGATGAAGTATGTGGGGTGACCAAAAAGACAAGAGCAAAAAAGAATCGGGCCTTGGGCAGGAATACTACACCTTTTTAGGAAAGGGTGTAGAGTTTAAAGGGAAAGCCCAATTCGAGGGAACCGTTCGGGTGGACGGCAATTTTGAAGGGGAAATCACCATTGACGACACCCTGATCATTGGAGAAAGTGCCCTGATCAAGGGGACAATTACGGGGGGCACCGTGGTCAGCAGCGGCCGCATCGAAGGCACGGTCACCGCCAGTAAAAAAATCGAATTGTTAAAACCGGCGATCCTCAAGGGAGATGTGCATACGCCAATCTTTTCCATTGAAGCCGGGGTGTACTTCCAGGGAATGTGCGATATGGGGGCGGCTACCCCTTCCAGTGTGAGTTTCGATGACGCCGCAATAAAGAACGGAAAGCCGAAGGGGAAAGGGTTGGAGGTTGAGGCTTTCAACAAGCCTGAACCGGAATCAATAAAGATCTGAGCATGAGTCGGGTTTTGCAAAGGAAACGGGTGGTCTTGGGCATGAGCGGCGGGGTGGATAGCTCTGTGGCCGCCAAGTTACTCCAAGTCCAGGGGTACGAGGTCTTGGGGGTCACCCTGAAAGTCTGGGAAGAAGAGGATGACCGCTCGGTTTCAAAGAGATGGGAAGAGCGTGGGTGCTGTAAGGTCGGCATGGCTCGGCATGTGGCCAACCTACTCGGCATTTCGCATGAGGTCATTGATGCCCGTGAAACGTTCGAAAGAGGCGTCATCGACGATTTTGTGCAGGGCTATCTGAAGGGAAACACGCCCAATCCGTGTGTGCGCTGTAACGAACGGGTGAAATTCGGAGCTCTGTTCAAGCTGGCCGATCAATGGGACGCTCACTTTGTAGCCACCGGCCACTATGCCGCCATACATCGGGATGCCGAGGGTACTTCCTTCCTTACGCGTGGCCATGACAAAAAAAAGGATCAGTCCTATTTCCTGTATCGGATTCCTCCACGGTGGTTGTCGAAGATGTTGTTTCCATTGGGGGAATTGGAAAAGGTGCAAGTGTGGAAAGAGGCCGAATCCATGGGCTTGCCGGTCGAGGAACTCAAGGAAAGCCAGGAAATCTGTTTTGTTTCGCAGGGAGATTACCGGAAATTTTTAAAGGAACAGGCTCCGGAATCCGTGCAGCCGGGCCGATTTGTCGATGAAGAGGGGAACGATCTTGGAAGCCACGAAGGGGTTGCATTTTATACGCCGGGCCAGCGAAAGGGGTTGGGCATTGCCACCGGCGAGCGCGTGTATGTTCAGCGAGTGAAACCTGAACTCAATGTGGTGGTATTGGGGCCGGCGGAAGGATTGGATGTCACCAGCTGCCGGGTGTCCGACCTCAATTTATTTGCCCGGCATGCATTCAAGGGCGGTGATGATGTAGAGGTCAAATTC
>JBDIVP010000084.1:0-13099 GCA_039794325.1 Candidatus Inrsubterrania sp. | reverse complement strand
CGGCTGATGCGAGCCTACGAATCCGCCTTTGAGGGCACCAATCATAAAATCGCCCAAATTCTCCTCACCCATCAAGACCTGTCGGATCGGCGGCGCTTTCTCAATGCCAGACACACCTTGACCGCCCTGCTCAAACTCGGGGTCATTCCCATTATCAATGAAAACGACACGGTGGCCATTGACGAAATCCGCTTCGGGGATAATGATACGTTGGCCGGGCAAGTCGCGCACCTGGTGGACGCCGACCTGCTGGTAATCCTCTCCGATGTGGACGGCTTGTACACACGGGACCCGCACCTCGATCCTTCCGCCACCCTCATACCCTATGTGGCGGTCATTAATCAGGACATTGAAAATATGGCAGGGACCTCTCGCACACAAAACAGTCGGGGTGGAATGATCACTAAAATCCGGGCGGCCAAACAGGCCGGACGGTTCGGAGTCTCCACTCTGTTACTGAATGGCGATGTGCCATTTTTGCTGCAGGAAGTCCTGAAGGGAAAGAGCGGCGGAACACTCTTTCAACCGCAGGAAAGCTCACTCAACAGCCGGAAACAATGGATTGCCTATACGCTTCGCCCGAAAGGCGATTTGCATCTGGACGAAGGAGCAGTGGATGCCCTCACCCGTCGCGGGAAAAGCCTTTTGCCGTCCGGTATTGTGAAAGTTACCGGCACCTTTCTGACCGGTGATCCGGTCAATTGCCTCACCCCTGACGGCCGTCCATTTGCCCAGGGATTGACGAATTACAGCTCCGAAACCCTTCAGCGAATTCGGGGAAAAAAAACCTCGGAAATCCGTGAATTATTGGGGGCCTTGGAGTATGAAGAGGCGATTCATCGGGATAATCTGGTTCTCATGGGTTAAGATAAAACCCTGTCACGTTAACCGATGGCCCGGCCATCCCCCAAGCGCTCCTGATATATCGGTTCGGAGCAGAAGTCATTTTATTGCATGTTTATCGGACTCCTGGGCGGCACCTTCAATCCCATTCATTACGGCCACCTGCATATCGCCCATTACATCTACCGCCTATTGAGGCCGGAACGGATACTCTTTATTCCTACGGGAGATCCTCCCCATAAACCCTCCACCTCACTGGTATCGGCAGTCCACCGCTTGGCGATGGTCAAATTGGCCATTCAACCCTACCCGCATTTCGATCTCTATGACCAAGAGGCCTGCTCCCCCGGCACCTCCTATTCATATGATACTTTGACCCGACTTCAAGGAGAATTCCCTCCGGATACCCGATTCGGGTTTATCATCGGGCTCGATGCCTTTTTGGATATTCAATCCTGGAAACACGCTGATCAGCTCTTCAACCTTTGCCAATTCATCGTCTGCTCCAGACCCGGCATGTCATTCACCGATATTCACTCCCTCTCCGTGTTCCCCAAGGAATATAACCACCAAGCATTGGAAGAGTTGGATAGAGGAACCACGACCCTCCTTGAGGTACCCATCCCCATAGGACAACCCTTGATTTTGGTACCCGTTCCCCCCTCTGATATTTCAGCCTCGGTGATCCGGAACCGCCTGTACCGCCGGGAGTCTGTGGGGGATTGGTTGCCCCCCTTGGTTGAATCCTATATACTTGAACACCATTTGTACCAATGTCCCCAGTAACCAAATCTCCCACCTTTCCATCACAAAACAAAGCGGTGTTGATCGCCCAGGCTGCCTTGGAAAAACAGGCCGGTGACGTCCTGATTCTGGAAGTCGGCCATTTAACCTCAATCGCCGATTATTTTGTCTTTGGATCGGGCGAATCAGAACGGCAGGTTCGCGCTATTGCTTCATTTATCGAAAAAGAAGTCTCAGCACGCTTTCATACCCTCCCTCAAGTCGAAGGCAAAGAGACGTCCAACTGGATTCTCTTGGATTTTGGGGATGTCATTGCCCACATCTTCAAAACGGATGTCAGACAGTATTATGCCTTGGAAAAAATGTGGGCCGATGCTCCACAGATTCCCATACCGGATGCCGGGACAATCTTTCGTCAACCCGTTCGACCGTCTCAATCACCGGGACTCGAAAAAACCGCCAAGCGGCGGTAAGCCATATCAGGGATTTTGTGCGCATGGCCAGGACCAGGAAAGGACAGACCGTACTCATTTCCGCTCGTGGCCTTAACCCCTAATCAGGAGAAGACCCCATGACCCCATACCACCAAATGGCCGATCGCACGTTAGCCGGTGGAACCATGACTCGCACCGACGGCCTGGACATCCTCGGCACACCCCAGGAACAGCTGTTGAGCCTGGTAGAGGCCGCCTATCAGATTCGCCGCCATTACTTCGGCAACACCGTTCGACTCCAGATGTTGTTGAACGCCAAAAGCGGAGCCTGCCAGGAAGATTGCCACTATTGCTCCCAATCCAAGATTTCTTCGGCACCGATTGAACGATATGCCCTTCTCACACCCCAGGAAATGATGGACGGGGCCCGTCGGGCGGCGGCGGCCAAGGCCCAACGTTATTGCATTGTGATCAGCGGCCGATCGCCGCTTCAATCGGAAATCATGCAGATTTCCAAAGCGGTCAAGGAAATTAAACAAGAAATCCCCATTCAAATCTGCTGCTCTCTAGGACTTCTTAATGGGGATCAAGCCCGACAACTGAAGGAAGCAGGCGTCGACCGGATCAATCACAACTTGAACACCAGCGAGGCCTATCACTCCTCGATCTGCACCACCCACACCTATCAGGATCGGCTTGCCACCCTGCAACATGCACGCTCGGCCGGATTGGAACTCTGCAGCGGAGGCATTGTCGGCATGGGCGAACGGGACGAAGATCTGGTGGACTTGGCCCTGGCCCTCCAGGACGTCCACCCCGATTCCATTCCCCTCAACATGTTATACCCGGTGGAGGGAACGCCATTCGGCAACCAACAGAACCTGACTCCTGCCCGCTGCCTAAAAATTCTCTGCCTCTTCCGGTTTTTCCACCCCAAAACGGAAATCCGGGCGGCCGGCGGCCGGGAAAAAAACCTCCGCTCGCTGCAGCCTCTGGCACTTTACGTCGCCGACTCGCTCTTCGTGGACGGCTATCTGACAACTCCGGGCCTGGCCCATCAGGAAGTCTGGAAGATGATCGAAGACATGGGCTTTACCGTCGAAGTGAAATATGAGGGAGCGGAAACAGCTCAGGCCGAAACCTGCTCTTCCTGAATAAGGCGTCGGGAGTCTTTTTCAATCGGGAATCGTCTAATTACCCCTTTGACGATCGTACCAATCATTCAGATCATTCATACCGCAAATCTTGGGCGATGGGCTGGCGGCTGGCCCATTGGGCAGGCCCCCATGCCCCGAGCAACGCGGCCAGCAAAGCCACGAGCACAGCCACTCCCAATGTTACCCACGGCAAAATAAACTGAACAGTCCAGCCAAAGGACTGTTTATTAATAACCGTGATCAACAGCACCGACAACGCCAAACCCACCACAATGCCGATGCCGGCCCCCAGCCCGGCCACATAGCAGGATTCCCAAAAGATCAGTCCCTGGATCTGCGGGCGACTGGCTCCCAACGCTCGCAGGGTGGCCAGTTCCCGCCGACGTTCCGTAATGGCCGTCATGAGGGTATTGATGATCCCCAACACCGCCACACTCAAAGCAATCAACTCCAATACATAGGTCACGCGAAATGTCCGGTCAAAAATATTCAGTATTTCCGTCCGCAATTCCTTGTTACTGATCGTAACGATGGGTTGTTCAATGGCCATGGCCTGCTCAATGGCCCGCCGCACCTCAGGAAGTTTCTGTCCGGGTTTCAGGTACACCGCCAAAACGGTTGCCCCTGTTGCTCCCCAAACACGCTGAAAAAGGCCCTCATCCATGACCACCTTTCCGCCATCGGTGGCATAATCATAAAAAATACCTTTGACCGGAAAAACCCGGCTTCCTGTAGGCGTTTTCAGATTGATCCCACCGCCCACTTCCAACCCCAACCGCCCGGCTAATACTTCGGACACGATCACCCCATCCTCTTCAGTGGCTTCCTGCAAAATACGGGTGGAGTCACCCTTCATAAAGAGGTATTGGCTGCGCTCGGCATGTATTCGCAAATCTCTGGCCACCAGCGAAACGGTTTGGCCTGCCACGTCCCCTTCGGTTTCCAGATAGGGATCCACCACCTCGACTCCCGGCACAGCCTGCACGGTTTCCACCAGCGTCAACGGCAGACGGCGTTTGTCGCTCCCGCCCTCTTCTTCCCCCAACCACGACCCCGGCGCGACGATGATATCGGCCAGCATCGTTTGATCAATCCAGACTTCGACGGTATGCCGGAAGCTCTGAATCATGATGCCCACCCCAACCAGAATGGCCAGGCCGACCACAATCGCCGCCATGGTCACGGTGGTACGGCCAGGATTGCGGCTCATTTGTTCGGCCGCCAACGACGCCAAGAGGCCCCATCGTCCTTTCAACCCAAACCCTTTCCACTCATGCCCCCAACCACAGAGGACGGGTCCGGCGGCAGCTCCGCCCACAAGCAGACAAAAGGCCGCGGCATAGCCGCCGACGGGAATACCATCCACCGGCGGCAGCACACTCAAGGCGGCACTACCGGCAAAAGCAAGGACGGCGATCCATCCGGAACGCCAATAGCCTCCGGTCTCCTCCTCCAGAGAATGACTGACGGATAGGGCGTGGACCGGAGCAATCGTGCTGGCCTCCCAGGATGGGCGGAACGCGCCGACCAGGGATACCCCCGTCCCGATCGCCACGGCTTCCCACAGGAGCCCGAGCCGAACCCGTGGCACCAACATCGTGGTCACTCCATATAACTCACCGACGCTCTGCTTGATCAGAGTGGTTAACCCCTCGGCCAGGCCAATCCCCAGCCAACAGCCCAGCACACCCCCCATCAGGCCAAGCACGCCGGCTTCCAGGATGAACAAGCCGATAATGGCGGTTCGTTCCATTCCGAGGGCCCGCAGAATGCCGATCTCGCGGCGATGATGCACCACCGAAAATGCCATGGTGTTATAGACCAGGAAGACCCCGACGAGCAGCGCGATGCCACTGAGCATGGCGAGATTAAACTGGAAGGCCTTCAGCAGGCCCTCCACTTGTCCGGTTCGGCGCGAGGATTGACTGATGCGAACATCCCCCGGCACAACGGCTTGCAACGATTGGATGAGGTCGGCGCCTGACACGCCGGGCTCCGGCACCACGGCAATGGAATGGAGCCGTCCCAGCCAGCCGAATGCCCATTGGGCGGCGGCAATATCCATGATCGCCTGTCGATCTACGGTCATGAGGGGGGAATGGGACCCTCGCACAAGCCCGCCGACAACCAGGTCCAGACTGACTCCCTGTCCTTTTATCGAAAGGGGTTGACCGGGGCTCAAGCCGAAATCACGGGCAAATGCTTCTCCGACATAAACGGTCTGTAGAGAAAAAAACCGGTTCCTCTGTTCGTCGGGAGTCGATTGGATCGAATCCACGGCTTGGAGGGCGTCCATATACTCCAGAATATCGACTCCCCAAATGATGAGGGGCTGCCCCCTGGCGGGACCCTCCTGAACGATAACCTCCATTTTCAAGAGAGGGTGCGCCGCTTGAACGCCGGGATGACGGTAAATCACCTGAATGATGGACTCGTCCATGCCTTCCGCCCCGCGAGACAGGGTCACGGATGCCTTCCCCACCACCGACTCAACCGACTGCTCGAATGAGCGGTAAACTTCATCATTCACCAGACGAATGGCCAACCAGGCCGAAACGCCGATAGCCACGCCGATCACGGTCAGCACGGCCCGAAAGGGCCGACTGCGAAGGTGATCGCGGGAGAGGATGAACAACAGGCGCAACATAACTCGGGTTGTCTAAGGACAGTACGTATGTTAAATTATCTAGAAAAAGATGCGTGGGGATCAGGAACGCCCAATGGTAAAAACTAAGGCTGCCGAAACAGAAATCACCGAGGAAGTTTCCGATTTCAATTCCGAAGGTCAGACATTGACCGCGCGGCAAAAAGAAATCCTCAAACTGGTGGCACAAGGGTACACTAACCGGGAAATCGGCCAGAAATTAGATATCAGTGTTCGAACCGTGGAGGTGCACCGGTTCAATCTCATGCGGCGATTGAGAGTGAGAAACGTCGCCCAGTTGCTCCGGCAGGCCATGGCCCTCCAAATCATTCCCAAAGGTCCGCCCCCCCCGAAGTAGCCCAAGATTTCAGCCAATGCCGTCCGGCCCCAACTCTTGCACGCTCGGGCTACGCGATCTCGCGTAACTTTCCGCGGCATGCCAGAAGCGAAGGATACCCCTTCCGTTCCAGGACCGCCATCAGTTCACCGGCCAAGCGGCCAAAGACACCGACCCCCTCTTCCACCAGCACGGTTCCCACCTGAACCGCCGAGGCTCCGCACAAAAAATGCTCGAACACATCCGTCCCGTTCGTAATCCCGCCGGTGCCGATAATAGGAATCCGGTCTCCCCAAATATTCCATAACGCCCGCACGTTGGCCAGCGCTACAGGCTTGATGATGCGACCGCCCAATCCCCCGAATCCTCCTTTGGGCTTAATCACCACCATCTCCCGTTCCGGATCGACGACCAGGGCATTCCCCACCGAATTGATCATGGTGACAAAGGCAATGCCGACGCGCTGCAGAACTTCGGCAATTTTGCGGTGATGAACGGGATCAAAGTAGGGAGGCAGTTTGACCCCGAAAGGAACGGTCAGAATGCCGCCGACCTGTTCCAACAACCGCTCCGATTCTTCGAAGTCATAACCAATTTGGGGTTTTCCCGGAATATTCGGACAGGACAGATTAACTTCCACCAAATCCGGACGAGCCTCATTGAGCACACGCGCCCCTTCCAGAAAGTCATTCGGCTGCAACCCGGCCAAACTGGCAATCACCGGCTTGCCAAACCGGCGAAGGGAGGGAATCATCTCGGCATAAACCCGGTAGCCTAAATTGGGAAGGCCCATCGAATTGATCGATCCCCCCTCAAAAGCCACATAGCGAGGCTCGGGATTTCCCTGGCGAGGCAAAGGGGTCATCGATTTGGTGACGATCGCACCGGCATCGGAAGCACCCAGGGCCTCCAGTTCCTGCTGTGTCACACACAACGCCCCCGATGCATTCATCAGACCCTTAGGAAACGCGACCCCGGCTATGACCGTCGAAAGATCCATTGCGTCATACTCCCCTTCATCTATTTATTCCAATTGTCCATCCCGAATAGCCAACACCCGATCGGCAACCTGGGCGGCACTCAGGGCATGCGTGGCCAGCAAGACGGTCTGACCGAATTCGGTGGCACACCGGCGCAGGAGGGCCACAATGCCCGAACCGGCCTGTCCATCCAAATTGCCGGTGGGCTCATCGGCAATAATCACTCGAGGCCGATGGACAAAGGCCCTGGCAATGGCCACACGCTGTTGCTCCCCGCCGGACAATTCGTGCGAACGATGCCCGAGGCGGTGCCCCATTCCGACAAGATCCAACATTTGGAAGACACGCTCGCCAATGGCGGCTGGTTTGTCGCCGCGCAAACGCAAGGGCAACGCCACATTTTCCTCGATGGTCAACCCCGGAAGCAGGTGAAAGGCTTGAAAAATCATCCCGACATCCAACCGCCGCCATTGTGTCCACGCCCGGTCATCGAAGGCCCGAGTGGATCGCCCATCCAACAAAATATCTCCCGATGTCACGTTATCCATCCCCGCCACCAAATGCAGCAGCGTACTTTTTCCACTGCCACTCGGCCCCATTAGGGCCAAAAACTCCCCCTGGATAATATCCAGGCACACATCCCGTAAGGCCTGAACGGAAACCGCCCCACGGAAGTATTCTTTACAGACATGATCAAAACGAATCATCCGGATATTCCATCGTGGCCATCGTCCTGGACAGTCCCTCCTCCCATGACACCGACCGTCCGTCTCCTATACCATACAGGTCCAATCACGGACAAAGGGGCAGGTCGCCGCCATGAACGAACTCAAGAAAGCATCCCTTCCCCCAATCAAGGGAAAAATGTTCCTGAAACCCGCCCCATCCATATGGCCTCGTCTCCTCCAGACTGTTCTGCATGTCCTCTTTCCGACCAATTGCACGATCTGCGAAAAGCCCCTGCGGACCGCCCTTGTTCCCTTTTTTTGCCAATTCTGCTGGGATTCTCAGGCACCGCTCTCCGGCCCCTGCTGCCCCCGATGCGGACAACCGTTTGCTTCACCGGTGGCCTTGGCCCATAGCCCGACACATACCTGCAAGACCTGCCGCCAACGCCCCCCCGCCTTTAACCAGGCCTGGAGCATCTTTCCCTACCAACCTCCGCTGAAAGAAGCTATCGGCCTCTTCAAGTATCGCGGGAAACTGGCCCTGGCCGGTCCCCTCAGCCACCTGCTCCTTCAACACCTCCCACCCCTTCCTCCCATTGACCTGATCATGCCGGTCCCCTTGCACCCCAAGCGCCTACAAGAGCGTGAATTCAACCAATCCGCCGTCTTGGCCCATCGCCTGAGCCGACAGCTACGCCTCCCGCTGGTGCTGGGAACACTCACACGACATCGTCAAACCGCCCCCCAAACTTCTTTAAAGAAAAAAGAGCGCCTGGCAAATGTGCGTGGAGCCTTCGTGGTGCCCCATCCCGTCACTATTCATGAGAAAAGGATCTTGCTGATCGATGATGTCATGACGACCGGGGCCACACTGCATGAATGTGCCAAAACCCTGCGACGGGCCGGATCAGGCCCCGTCTACGGGCTGACACTGGCTCGCATGCTGTAGTCGAGCGGGGGCCTTTTCTTACGGACAGATTTGAGATATATAAACAGACACCAAGGGGGGATGTCCTATGCCGATTTATGAATATCGCTGTCAGGATTGTCAGAAACGCAGTACCTACCTGATCCTTTCCACCCAAACACCTCCCCCTAGCTGTAAACATTGCAAAAGTGCAAAGATTGACAAAATCATGTCGCGTTTTGCCGCTCCCAAGTCAGAAGAAGCCCGAATGGAAGCCCTGGCCGATCCCAGTAAATTCGGGGACTTGGACGAAAACGATCCGCAAAGCATGGCCCGCTTCATGAAAAAAATGGGAAAGGAAATGGGTGAAGATTTTGGCGACGATATGGATGAAGCCATGGAGTCGATGGGGAACGAAGAGGACAACCTGAGCATCCCCGAGACTTCTTAAGTCGAAGCGACGACGGAACCCCCAATCCGAATCAGACCCTTCCTGTGCTTCAAATCACGGTTCCTGAAAATTACCTGCCCCCACACCTTGACTTTTAGTGAACTTCCGGTAAGCTAGACCCACAATCCCCTTACCGGAAGGGTAGGAAAACTAAGACGTGTTTGCCGGTCAATATTATTGCAAGGTCGACGAAAAAGGCAGGTTTGTCGTCCCGAGCCCCATCAGGGAAAAAATCGAATTGTCGGGCAGTTCCCTCATGTTCCTCAAAGGGCAAGACCTGCCGGTCCTGGCCTATACCAATTCTGAATGGGAAAATCGCCTCAAAAAAGCCGAAGAAACGCTGGATGAAGATCAACGTCGGCTATTTATGTACCATATGGTGTCGGAGGCCTCGCCCTCTGAAATGGACCGGGCCGGACGCATCCTGATCCCCGGGCGTTTACGCAAATTGATTCCCGTGGATGATGAACAGGAAGTCGTGTTGGTCGGCATGTTTCATCGCCTGGAAGTCTGGAATCCTTCGGAGTGGCGACGTTTTGTCAGACAAAACGAGGAAACCTACGAACATCACATGGGGAAAATCCAAAGCATCCTATAAGGTTCTCCGCCCCATAGGCGCGTTTCCCTTTCGACTCCTGAGGAACGGCTCTTTCCTTTGAGAACGATTCGCCTCCCCTCCCTTCCCCAAGTTCCCGCCCTTGAAGAAAAAGGGGGGCTCATTCTTCTGCCATCCCGCACCAGAAAACGCCCGTCTCGTTCTCCATCGCTCGATTGGAGCCGGCTCAACGGAGATTTTCTCGTTCCCGGAGAATTGTTCCTCGTCCTTCCCCTCCCTCCCAGCATCAATCATCAATATGCCACCGTCAACGGTCGTCGGGTCCTGGCCTCCAAGGGCCGTGACTATAAAACCTCCGTGGGTCGGCACCTGCAGGGTCTGATTCAAATCTCCCCTCATCGTTCGACATTTTTTGAAGAACTAGGCACCTGCACGCTGAGCTTAACCATGCGGTTCTTTTTTAAAACTGGCCTCCGGCGCGATTTGGACGGCGGACTGAAAATCGCTCAGGATGCCATCTGCCAAGCCATCGGATTGAACGACAACCGTATTACTGAAATTCATCTCTATAAAGACCGGGATGCAGACCGTCCCCGCATGGAATGCCGCCTGACGCTCCAGCCACTGCAGGAGAGGGAACCGCCACGCTCATCGCCACCCTCCCGCCCCTCGCCCACCACTCGGTAACCTGGCGCAACGGCTTCAAAAAGCCGGAAAGCGGA
Organism: Candidatus Inrsubterrania sp.; assembly: GCA_039794325.1. Lineage (GTDB taxonomy): Bacteria > Nitrospirota > Nitrospiria > Nitrospirales > UBA8639 > JACKFE01. The sequence continues at coordinate 2,656 of JBDIVP010000084.1, read as the reverse complement.
CCACATCCGACCGGAATTGGTGAAGGAACACCTGGTCACAACATGAGTATGGTCAGGATGATGGCCTTTATCCTGAAATCCCGAAAAGGTCGGGGAAAACCCGGCAATCGGGCTTCGACTTAGGAAACGTCGTCCAGGGAACCGGAAAGGGCTTGAAGAATGACGGAAAGCGGATGCTTGGACTTGGCAGGCTTTATTTGAGAGAGAGAGGGAAAGTAAAATCCCATTTTGGCACCCACTCGATGCCGGACCACCCCCGGCAACCAAATACTATCTCCTGAATAATGCACTTTGACCGAAACCTGTGCGGAAACAGGCACCGGTGGGAGTTGTCCCTTCGGGAATTCCACCAACATGCCTTGGGTGCTCAAATTCATCAAATATCCCTGACATAAGGTCCCCTGCCCGCATCGAATGACGACCGAGAGGGTCTGCCGGGAGCGAACCGGGAGACGCCAGGTTTTGCGCCGTTCCTGAGTCCCCGGAGGGATGTCCCCTCCTTGATATCCTTTAGTTGAAGCCGTGGTGGTCATGATGGTGATTCAGATGCTGTCGAAGGCGAGTGAGTCGCCTCCAAAGCTCGAACGGCCTCATCTTCGTTTGGAAAAATCGGAATCCATTCCCAGATTTCCGTTAATTCCAAAATGTCCCGCACAAATCCCGCCGGCGCAATAATACACATCCTTCCACCAATCCTGTGGAACCGCCGCTGGGCCAGCACCAACCAGCCCAATGCCGAACTGTCCACAAAGGACACAGCCACCATATTGAGAATGACAAACCGGTAACCTTGGGTTATGGCATGATCAATGCGCCATTTAAAATCCTGGCGGGCATGATGATCGAACCGGCCGACAAACGTTTCGGCCAGGATTTCGCGGCTCAAACTTCGTTCTGAAACGACCATACTCAATTCCTTTTCAGTATAGCGCCAACACTGTCTTCACCTATCGGTTTTTCAGCAGGGACTCTTGACTGCCGGTTCCGGTCCCGAGGCACCCTTCTGAGTCCCATCCCATTCCCCAAGCCCATAAGGCCCCTAATCGAGGGAGCAGGAGACCAAAAGGTAAAGAAACCAGGATTCTCCAGATCCACCTTTCCGGGTTTTTTTTCAACCCAGGGGCCTGATATGATGCCCTATGAAAGCCTCGGCGAGGGAGTCAGGTGAGATCAAACGCCCTCCGGGTATACCTGACACACCCAAAGCCAATCCCCGCATGATATATTCTTTTGTCGTGTGAAGGGCCGAATGGGTTCATCAACCCCGTTCATTTTTTATGGTCATTCATCTGAAAGGCATGGATTAGCTGCATATGAACAAATCCTTGAATATGTTCTCCATATTGTTCATGTTGATCACAGGTTTTTCTTCCACAATAGGAATTTCCACAAAGGTACAGGCACAGTCCGCCACTCCCGACATACAACTTTCCCATCCCCTCGCCACCGCACAGGAGTTATTAGTTGAAAGTCTCGCCCTCACTGAACGGGGCCTTCAAGACTCATCCGCCATCACACAAACCGTGACGGCCAAGCTGGAGGAAGCAGGTTTTACGGTGACGACCGATCCTGAGCAACCTCACGATGCCATCGTACGGGTCAAATGTGAAGAACGAAAAACCTGGACCGGTCCCAGTCAATACCGAAGCACCAGTCCGGCCCTGACCGCCCGATTATGGAAAGGCCCTGCCTGTCTGATTACCTATCGCCATGGCGAGCCGACGCATCAGTGGAATTGGGAAATCCGCACCGAATTTGAAGATGCCCAAACCGCCGCACAAGAAGCCCAGGCCTCAAGTGTGGGAGATTTTGCCATGAAGGCCCTGATCGCCCAACTCCAGGAAGATGAGTTTCCCTTGTTTCTTGCGGCGGAATGGGAACAAGTCGACCGACTCTTGATGATCTTGGCCCAATCGACCAGCAATCTGGAACGACAAAAGACCGTCCTCCAACTGTTGGGTCCCCTGCCTTCCGAACAAGCCTTCAACGCCCTGCAAGAAGCCCTCAACACTCCGGCATTGAGCGCCACGGCCTTATCGGCGCTTGGGTACCAGGGAGAAAAGGCCATACCGGTTTTGTCTTCTTGCTTGGATACGATTCCCGACGGCGACGAGAAATTGGCTGCCATCCAGGCCTTGGGCACCATCGCGACTCACAGCCAACCGCCAAGCTTATTTACCCAGTTTCTGACCCTGTTGGATTCGGAAAATCTCAAAGTTCAAACCGAAGCCGTCAAAGGCCTGGGACACCTGGGTGATCGGAGGGCCATTCAGCCATTGGAAGAACTCAACCTCAAAGCCTGGACCAACCCCTCCACCAGCCCCGACATGCAGGCGCTCCGGGAAATGCTGAGTTGGAGCCTCTGGCAATTGGAACCGACCGCCCACACGGGAGGATAGGCGGGGGAGTGGAACCTCTCCTGTAAACTGGTCTTTACTTTTCCGGTCGATCGGACATACCCTTTCCCACAGGGGACGAGGAAGCCAACCCTGCGAGCGGCCCATGAATCGAACCACCCGCCGGACTCAACAAGCCCCAAACCGAAAAAGGCCGAAAGGGCCAAGCCTGCCTCCTGAAGTCCACCGTTCCTTCCTCGAAGCCGTGGCCCACCATCAAGCCCGCCGGTTCGCTCAAGCCGAAGCTCTCTACAACACTA
>JBDIVP010000083.1:0-13145 GCA_039794325.1 Candidatus Inrsubterrania sp. | reverse complement strand
CATTTTCCCTTGTTTTTTAATACATTGAATGGACCAGGTGGTTACCTCGTACCCCTTCTGTCGGAAATCTCTGCTTTCCATGTCATTGTAAAAAAAGGAAAGATTTCGTGAATCTCATCAGTCGTTCGGTGGGTCATTGGCGGACCGGGTGGCTCATCACGTCGATAGTGCTTGTCGGTTTGGGGCTGCCTACCGTCTCGTGGAGCGGAGTGGAAGAGGAGGCTGCTCATGATGCTTCGAGGCCCATGGGACAGGCCGAAGCCCACCTTCGCCTTGGAGTGGATTTTTTCCTGACCCATGAATTGGACGTGGCGATCGGTGAATTTCAGGAAGCCGTCCGCCTGCGGCCCGGCTATACCGAGGCTTATCACAATCTGGGGGTGGCGTTGGCTAAAACCGGCGATCTACAAGGGGCCATCACCGCTTGGACTCAAGCTGAACGTCTGGACCCTCAGACCGTCTCCCTTCGTTACGGGATTCCTTCCCTCGTGGCTTATAACTATGGTATCGGACTCCTCCGCGGTGGGCGTCTCCGGTCGGCCATGCGGCAATGGCAGGAGGCGCTTCGGCTGCAACCTGATATGGTGGAGGCGCATTATGCGTTAGGCCTGGCCTATGTGACCGGTGGAAATCCGTTGCCCGCTTTACGGCATTTCCGTCAGGTCATGTATCGTGCGCCCGAGTGGGCCCCGGGATATGAGGGGGCAGGGCTGGCTTATTTTGAATCCCATGAATATGCCAAAGCCAGGGAGACTTGGCAAAAGGCGCTGGGGTTGTCGGCCGATCACGCCGTTATCTATGCCAATCTCGGGATGGTGGCCGTTCAGGAGGGCAACTTCCGCCAGGCGGTTGAATGGTCAGGAAAGGCCCTGGACCTCCAACCGGACCTGGCCGCCGCACACTTCAATGTCGGTATGGCGTTGTACCGTATGGATGAAGAGGAATCTGCGCTAAAGGCCCTGCAGACCGCCTGGAGGTTGGATCCGGCCCTGACGTCGGCCCCGATGCTGATCGGTGTCATCTGGAGCCGTCAGGACCAATGGGCCAAGGCCGCGACGGTTTGGAGGCATGCACTGCATGAAACTGCCACCGCATCGGCAAAGATCCGGCTGCATTACAATTTGGGTTTGGCGCAGAACGTGTTGGGGAATCCCCTGGAAGCCTTGGCGGAATTCCGCCTGGTTGTCAGCCATTGGCCGGAATGGGTGCAGGGGTGGTCCCAAATGGGGCGCACGCTTATGACTCTTCGACAATGGGAGCAGGCCGAGCAGGCCTTCATCAAAGCCGCTGAGCTTGAACCGCGATGGGGGCATGTGACCTATGCTTTGGGTAGGGCCAGGTTGGAACAGGGACGATTGCCGGAGGCCGAACAGGCTTTCAGGCAGGCCGTGGAGGTTGAGCCTTCCTTCCCCGAGGCCCATTACCAGTTGAGTCTGGTGTTGCGCGCTCAAAATCGGCTGTCCGAGGCTGTGAAACCATTACATCGGGCTGCGGAAGGCGGCCTACCGGAGGCTCAAGTGTTATTGGCTTCCATGTATGCCAACGGAAGCGGGATTGAAAAGGACCTGCCTTCAGCCATGTTGTGGTGGTTCCGGAGCAGTCAGCTTCACTTCGGCTCCGGTGGGAGGTCCGTTGCCGGGGAACAGCTTTCCGACTTACGACGGAAGTTGCACGAGGATGACATGTCTGCGGAAGAGCGGGAGAAGATTCTTGCAGGCTTTGCCCTGATTCGACATGACTTGGCCCAAGCGGTTCCCCCTCGTCCGTCGCCGGTAGCCGCGGGAAGCGAAGATCTCATCGGGACTCCTCAGGCGCCCTCTGATGCCGTCGTGGGCTGGATGCTGGCCAGGGGATTCGCCTTGGATGAAGAGGCACGGGAAATACTGGCTACCTGGTACGAGCAGGGTGTGGAAGGATTTCTCCTGCCGCATGATCCGCGTCTTCATGCCTTTTTCCTTCAAACCGGAAGGGAAGGCAATCCCCATTCCTGTCAGGTAATTCAGCGCGCTTTGAACTCCCCTTCGGGAACGATGCCGGCCCCTGAGGGGGCTCCCCTGGGGGTCTGCCGAAACACGGCAGTAGCCGGTTCTTCATCCCACGCGAGGCCGTAATGTTTTCCAAAATACCCCCTGTACTGGTGGCTCTGAGTCTCGGCGCTCTGGGAACCCTCATCGGATTTGGCAGCCTCCACCTGTTTCCCAAGGTGGAACGCCAATTTTCCGATTGGCAGATCATCCGGCTTTCACGTGAAGTGGACGAGCGGAACACCCCACCCATCGTGGTGCTGACAGCCCCTTCCGGCCGTAGCCGGATCTGCGGAGAGGGTCGATGGCATCCCGAGCAGGTGGAAATGATGTTGGGAGTTCTGAGTCAGGCGGGAGCCTCCGTGGTGGGCCTGCTTGATGACTTTTCCTCCGGCGGCTCGGCGGATTGCGGAGATTTGGGAAGTCTTGCCCGCCTTGCGGAAACCACCGTGCGAGTAGGCAAAGTCATTTATCCCGATTCCGCGCCTGCCATGCTTCGGAACGCCGCGGCCGGTTTGGGAAGGTTGTATCCGATTCCCGATGAGGATGGAATCGTACGGAGCGTCAAGGGATTCTTCGGAAATCCACCCGGGTCTGCTTGGCCGATCGGGGTTGTATTGGGGGCATGGCCTAAGCCTCCTGCTGCCGTAGTTGAGCTGGTGAATGCTCCATTACGGGATGTGTATGTTCCTTATCCTATTGCCCCGTTTTTCCAGGAACGATCCTTTGAAACGGTCAGGATGCTCAGTCAGGAGGGACAGACTGAAGATCTGCAGGCGATGTTCAAAGGGAGTCTGGTCATTTTATCCGGTGCCGGGTCCCCTGAGGGGAAGGTGACAACTCTTTGGGGAGAAGATTCTGATTCGGCCGCGGCTCATGCCTGGATGGCCAAGGTCGTGCTCACCGGGGCGTGGTTAAGGGATATCCCGCTCGCGTGGGCGATGCTTGCCTGTTGGGTGTTGGGAAGTTTTGTTGTGGGCCTGCTCCTTGAAGACCGTCACCGGTACTACAAAGTCAGCCTGGCCGTCGGTCTTGTGCTCGTGTGTGGTGGGGGTATCTGGCTGGTTACGGGAAAAGGCGGTTTGTGGCCCCTGGGGGCAACGGCTCTGAGCCTGAGTCTTTGTGCAGGAACTTCGCTGGGGTGGAGGGCACTGATGGCCCGACGCACCGTTCACCGGCGGATCCGGGAAGGGCAGGAGACGTTGAGGCAATTGCAGGAGGATTTGGTCCGTAAGCAACAGACCGTACGCGAATTGGAGGGTAGATTGGAGGAGGCCCGATCTCAGACCAAGGAGTCGGCGTCCGTCATTACCCATCTTTATGCCTCACAGGACGGTATTCTTGAGCAACTCCAGGAGTCCGAACGGGCTATGGCCGGCACACAGGTTCGGATCGATCAAATGCAGCAGGAATTGGAGGAGCTGCGGCGCCGGGTTCCGGCCGAGTCTCCTATGCCGGAAGCACTGGAGGGGCCTCACTGGGAATCGCTGGTTCAGGAATGTGCGTTATTTCAGATTCTGACCAGGGACCGTCCTCTCCTGGAAATATTTTACAATCTTAAAAAAGCCGCACAGACCTCCAGCCCGATTCTCCTGTTGGGTGAAACGGGAACGGGCAAGGAAGTCTTTGCCCGTGCGGCGCATGCCTTAAGTCCCCGGCGGACGGGACCCTTTATTTCGGTCAATATGGCGGCCATCAGGCCTGAATTGTTTGAAGGCGAATTGTTCGGCCACGTGAAGGGGGCCTTTACGGGAGCGGTGGGGCGTGAGGGGCTGCTCCGGGCGGCCCATGGGGGAACGATTTTTTTGGATGAGGTCGGTGAGCTGCCGCCGGACGTTCAAGCCAAGATGCTGCGGGTGCTGGAGGATGGGTCGTTTTACCGGGTTGGGGATAGCCGAATGACAAAGGTGGATGTGCGGATTGTGGCGGCCACCAATCGATGTCTTCTCAAGGAGATTGAAGGCGGACGCTATCGGGAAGATCTGTATTATCGCTTGCGGAGTATTGAGTTGACCCTGCCGCCGTTACGTGAGCGATGCCGGGAGGATCGCATGTTGCTGGCCAATACCTTTTTGGCGGAGGTTGCCGGGGAACAGAACAGGCCGGAGATGCGTTTCAGTCAGGATGCGTTGGATATGATTCTGGCCTATCGGTGGCCGGGCAACATTCGGGAACTCCGCCATACCATTGCCCAGGCGGTGGCCCTCACAGACGGCTCCCTGATTGACAAGACCAATCTGCGTCTTCCGGCGGCGGTGAGGGGGGACAAATTAATCGGCAGGGCCCACGGAAAAGAGGATCTTGAGCGGATGGAAGATCTGATGGTACTGAAGTGCCTTCGCCGGCATCATTTCGATATGCAGGCGACAGCTCGGGAATTAGGTTGGGACCGGAGTACTGTCACTCAACGATTGAAGGGGCTGGGATTTCAGGCGCTTGTCGAACATGGGGAGGATTTTCAGGCCGCCGCCCGTGCCCTCGCGGGCGATGACGACTTATTGCGGGTGGTCGAAGGACGGTTGCGGGAATACACCAAGAATTTACTCCCCCCATCCAAGCAATACCGGTCCGCAGAAGAAGCGATTGCCGACTGCCGAAAACGCTTCCGGAATCTCCCGGAACGGCATTATCCGGCAGTGGAACAACTGATTCGGGCCCGTTTTTCCGTTTCCGATGTCTCTAGGCCGGCACGAATTTCAGTGCCGCCGAATTGATGCAATATCGCAAACCGGTCGGCGGAGGACCATCGTCGAACACATGGCCTTGATGACCTCCACATCGTGCACAGTGGACTTCCGTGCGGGGGTAAATCAGCTTCCAATCCGTTCTGGTCTCAATGACTGCCTCGGAAATAGGTTCCCAAAAACTCGGCCAGCCTGTTCCGCTGTCGAATTTCGTGTCCGAAGAAAACAGCGACAATCCGCACCCGGCACATTGGTAAATCCCCTTGGCCTTGTTATCTGCATACTCGTTGGTAAAAGGCGGTTCGGTGGCCTCCTGTCGAAGAACCCGATATTGCATGTCGGTCAATAGGGCCCTCCATTCTTCGTCCGTCTTGGTGATTTTTTGAATTTCCGAACCTGGTGACGACTGATCGGGAGCGGCGAGCGCAACCCCCAAACTTTTCCCGATCAACCCCAGGCCAAAGGCTATGCCGATTTTCATAAGGCTCCTCCTGGTAATACGTTCGTTGATGGACATGCCGGACCTCCTTTGTGGCTCCGAGGACAGGCGTCGCTGTCAAGCTAACACTTCAGTCCCGGATGGTCTACAAATCATGACAAAATTCCTGACTTCCCTTTGACTGGGGCGGAAATTATTTTTACACTATCATAAAGAGCGCATTGGGAAGGGTAGAGGAAATGGGTGCCGTGAAAAACCTGTCTTTTCAACGTTTTACCAATGAAGGAGTCGCTATGACCGAACAATCCGTAGATTTGAAAATCGAAAGCCGCAACGTTGGTATGACCCCACGATGGAAAAGTGAAATCACGCGTCGGGTTGCGGCTTTGGAGACGGAGAAAATTCGTATTATCCATGCCCGTGTGACTCTGACAAAAAATGCCCACCATAAGAAAGGTGCCGATAATGCCGAGGCACTGGTCGTCGTGACACTTCCCCGACGCCGGACGGTCACGGCACGCAAGGAATCCAAAACGTTCGAAGAGGCCATCCGGTCCGCCTTTGCCGCTGTCGAGCATGAATTGGAGAAAGTCGAAGAAAAACGACTGGCCCGGTCCGCCAAAGCAGCTGCTCAAAAAGTGATGATCCCTGCCGTATAAGGTGATCCGTCCATGGAATCGGAAAACAGACGAGTCACTTGTTGCCGGATGGGTGTTCTGTTTCTTTTTGAATGAGAGAGAAAGCCTGCCGTGTGGTCCTCTGCGGCCTTTCCGGTCACGGAAAGGCCGCAGGGGTATCCTATTTCCTATCGAATCAGAACCGCCGGAAAGAAGAAAAAAGGCAAACTACGGTCGAGGGGTGTGCAGCAGTTCACGTCCTGCCTGCATGAGGGTCTCCAAGCGGTCCGGGCTTTTGGCTTCAGCGTAACATCGAATGAGCGGGTCCGTTCCGGATGGGCGGACGAGGAACCATTCGTCATCCGGAAGGATCAGTTTGCATCCATCGATTTTATTGACTAGACGGACCTCTGTCCCGGCGAAGGTGGTCGGAGGATGATCCACGATCAGCTTCAATTGTTCCTGTAGGGGCTCCGTTACCGGCAGGTCTGTTCGCCGGGTATGCAGGGCTCCCACCTGCTGGAAAAGATCGGCCAGGAGTTCCTTCAGCGTTTTTCCGGTAAAGGCAACCATTTCGGCAACCAGAGCACCGGCCAGAATGCCGTCTTTTTCCGGGACATGATCCTTGATGGTCAGGCCGGCGCTTTCCTCTGCTCCGAATACCACATTTCCCTTTGCCATGAGTTCACCGATGAATTTAAATCCGACTGGAGTTTCGTGGACCTCCAATCCGTGATGAGCGGCCACGGCATCGATGAGGTGGGAGGTCGCCACCGATCGGGCGACCGCTCCGGTCCAATGGCGGCTTTTGAGGAGGTAATCCAGCAGGAGGGCCAGGACCAGATTGGGATCAAGAAAGGTGCCATCGGCATCCACGATGCCGAACCGGTCACCGTCTCCATCCGTGGCCAGGCCCAGGTTGGCTCCTTGCGTTCGAACCGTCTCTTTGAGGTCTGTAAGCGTTTCATCCGTGGGTTCCGGTCGTAATCCTCCAAAGTACGGATCCCGCCAATGGTGGAGAACGGCTAATTTGGCCCCGGATTGACGCAGAAATTCGTCCAGATAATTCCGTGAGGTGCCGAACAGCGGGTCGAAGACCACCCGGATGCGTCCATTCCGTAACCGGTCGCGATCCACGTGTTGTTCCAATGCTCGGAGATAGTCCGGTTGCGGATTGACATATCGCACCATGCCGTCCGCTTTGGCCCGTTCCCAGGGAATCCATTTGATAAATTCGCCATGGAGGAGCGGAAGGATCCGCAATTCGATGGCTTTCGTGGTTTCGGGTAATGCGGGACCACCCCAGGCAGGGGTAAATTTAATGCCGTTAAATTCCGGCGGGCTGGGCCCGCCCGAAATATTGATTCCTCCGGCTAATTTTCTGGACAACACTTGATGGGAAATAGCCGGGGTTGGGGTGTCGCGATCACAGAGTAGGCAGGGGATACCCTGTGCAGCCATGGTTTCAGCTACGACCTTGGCAAAATGTTCGCCTAAAAAACGTGCGTCATAGCCGATGAGAATACCTTGCTGAGCAATTTTTTGTTGACGCAGGTATTGGGCGATGCCCTGGCAGACCACACGGATATTGCGGACGGTGAATTCGTCCGCCAGCAGAGCCCTCCATCCTGAGGTGCCGAATTTAATGGACTCTGTCGCCATGCGATTGTGACTGGTGATGAAGGAGGTCTTGGGATGAATATTCCGCGTCTCGGGGGTTCATCAAGGTGTGGTGTGATCGGATACGAATGAGGCTAACAAAAAACGGAGAACCCATCAATTGAAAAATTTGCCTATGATCCCCCGGAAACGGTCGTTCTTGGTTTGTGAAGGAGGGCTGTCCTGCCCTTTGGTTGACAGAGACCATTCACACCAGTTCACACCAGACGGGAGTGTGATCTGAAGGTTTGTCCCGGCCTCGAGGTTTTCGATCCACTCCCGATCCCACTAATCGATCGGCGGCCTGCGGGGAGAGAAGCAGGTGATCAATGCGTAACCCTTCGTCCCGGTTCCAGCGTCCGGCCTGGTAGTCCCAATAGGTATACAGGCCGGATTCGGGGTGAAGGGCACGGAGTGCATCGGTATATCCCATATGACAGATGGTTCGAAACCGGGAGCGCGATTCCGGACGGCAGAGCGCATCCTCCGCGAAACCTTGCGGGTCGTAGACGTCGTCATCGGTGGGGCAGACGTTAAAGTCCCCGCCCAGAATGACGGTCTCCTCCAAGGCCAACAGTGAGCGGGCATGGGCGATCAGGCGATCGATCCATGCCAATTTGTACGGGAACTTTTCGGTACCGACCGGATTGCCGTTGGGGACATAGAGGGAGGCGATTCGGATCGAGCCGACGATGGCTTCCACATACCGCGCCTGCTCGTCCGCATCATCACCGGGAAGCCTGGTCTGTTCCACTTCAAGAGGGGTTTTGGAAAGTATCGCCACGCCGTTATAGGTCTTCTGTCCCACGACAGCCATGTTATAGCCCAGGTCATCCAGAACCGATCGGGGAAATTGCTCTTCCGTGGTTTTGAGTTCCTGAAGCAGGACGACGTCAGGAGCCGCCTCCTTCATCCATTCCATCAGATGAGAAATTCTGGACTTGATGGAGTTGACATTCCAGGTAGCGATTTTCATGCCTGTCCCTGGGGTTCGCCGGACTTGCTGTCACGGTGAAAGGTGATGTGGAATCCTTGAAATTGTTTTTGAAAGATCGTTTTGATGATGAATGGCAGGACCCCAAAGAACCAAACTCCATAAGCGACGAATTCCATGGCGCTCCGAACGGTCGATGAGATCATGGGCGAGTTCAGGATGACCGAACTGCCCCAGCCGATCATTAAAAAGACAAACGCCAGGATAACGATTTGTCGCCAGACCAGAAACCACACGATTTTCAATAATTCCGAATATGAGGGATGCTCCATGGTTCTTCTTTGAGCGGCCTTTCTTCCGTGTTAATGGGCCTCGTCCCAGGAATACCCATGCCCCACGTCCACGGTGAGGGGAATGGACAACTTCATGGCGGGCAAGGTGGCGGATTCCATGATGTCCTTGATGAGGGCGGATGTGTCATCCAGCACCGATTCATGCACTTCAAACAGTAATTCGTCATGCACCGTGAGAAGCATGTAGGCCTGATCCGCCAGGCCGTGGGCGTGTAAAGCTGATGGCACGCGGATCATGGCCCGTTTGAGAATATCGGCGGCGGTGCCTTGCAGAGGGGCGTTGATGGCCGCCCGTTCCGAGAAATTCCGACGGGCGGCATTTTTGTCGTGGATGCCGGGGACATGGCACCGGCGTCCGAACAGCGTTTGCACGTAGCCTCGTTTCCGGCAGAAGGCTTTGGTGGTTTCCATGTATTCTTGAATTCCGGGGTATTGTTCGAAGTAGGTTTTAATATAGGCGGCGGCTTCGTTTTGCTCGACGCCCAATTGACGGGCCAATCCGAATGGACTGATCCCATAAATAATGCCGAAGTTGATGGCTTTGGCTTTCCGGCGGGTCACCGGATCCATGCGGTCCAAGGGAATGCCGAAAATCTGGCTGGCCGTGAGGGCATGGATGTCCTGGCCCTCCCAGAAGGCTTGCTTCAAGGGGGGAATGTCGGCCATGTGAGCCAGCAGTCGTAATTCGATTTGGGAATAATCCAACGATACGAGGCGATATCCGGGGTCCGCCACGAAGGCTTTCCGGATTTTTCGGCCTTCCTCGGTCCGAATGGGGATGTTCTGCAGATTGGGATCGGTGGATGCCAGGCGGCCGGTTGCCGCTGAGGCCATGGCGTAGGAGGTATGGACGCGATGGGTGTCGGGATTGATTTGCTGGAGCAGGGCATCGGCATAGGTACTGCGCAATTTCTCCAGATGGCGCCATTCCAGGACTTTTTCCGGGAGGGCATGCCCCTGGACTGCGAGAAATTCCAGGACATCGGCGCCGGTCCCGTAACTGCCTCCTTTGCCCTTTTGGCCTTCGCCTAATTTCAAATCCTCAAAGAGGACTTCGCCCAGTTGTTTGGGCGATCCGACATTGAAGGGTTTTCCGGCCAGTCGATGAATCTCCTGTTCCAGCTCGTGCAGACGCCGGGAAAATTCCTGCGAAACACGTTTCAATTGCGGCACATCCACCTTGATGCCCCGCCGTTCCATGCCGGCCAACACCGGAATGAGGGGGCGTTCCAGCGTTTCATACACCGAGACGAGATGCTCTTCCAACAGGCGGGGCTTGAGATGCCGGTGCAGGCGAAGGGTGATGTCGGCATCTTCGGCCGCGTAATCGAGGGCCTTTTCCAAAGGCACGTGATCGAATGTCACTTGGGCTTTGCCGGTGCCGGTCACCTCCTTATAGGTGATGGTCGTATGACCCAGGTAGCGTTCCGACAATTCATCCATGCCATGGCCATGAAGGCCGCCCTCTAAGACATAAGAAAGCAGCATGGAATCATCCACCGGATCAATCGATACGCCATACCGTTCCAGGACCACCATGTCATATTTAATATTATGACCGATTTTTAACACGCCGGGATTAGCCAGCATGGGACGAAGGCGATCCAATGCGGCGGCAAGAGCAATTTGGGTAGGCCCAGGCGGTGCCGAATCGGCATGAGACAAAAGGTCGGGAACCGTCCTGGAACCGGGTGTGACATGTCCCAGGGGAATGTAGCAGGCTTCTCCAGGGTGGAGGCAAAGGGAGATCCCCACCAAGCGTGCTCGTGTTTGATCCAAGGAGGTGGTCTCGGTATCCACGGCCACCATGCCTTGTGCGAGGGCCCTTTCGATCCAATTGTCTAATTGCTCCAGCGTTTGGACAAGGTCGTAGTGAGGAGCGGGTGGCTGTTTGGATACGGTGGCGGCCGAGGTGCGGGAATTTGCTGAGCCTTCGGCATCGGTTGTCGAAGATGACGGAGAAATAGGAGCACCGGATGGTTGTTCGCGACTGCGAATCCTGGCCAAAATCGTCTTGAACCCTTGTTCCTGGAGGAATTGCTCAAGATGGGCCTTGTCCGGTTGTCGGCGTTCCAGCCGGGCTAGCGGAATGGCCAGGGGCACGTCATCCCGCAATCGAACCAGTTCACGGGAAAGGCGGGCCTGATCCGCATACGCGATCAGACTTTCGCGCCGTTTGGTTTGTTTGATTTCGGATGCACGGGCGAGGAGCGTCTCCAGGTCTCCGTATTCCTGAATGAGTTGGGCCGCCGTTTTAATGCCGATGCCGGGGACTCCGGGAATGTTGTCGGTCGAATCGCCGGCCAGGGATTGAACATCCACGACTTTCTCGGGTGGAACCCCGAATTTTTCCTGCACCTGCTCGGGACCGATGGTGCGGTTTTTGATGCCGTCAAACATTTTGACCCGATCGGACACCAATTGCATGAGATCCTTGTCGGAAGAGACGATCGTGACTTCGGCACCGGCTTGCAGTGCTTCTTTGGTATAGGCGGCAATGAGGTCGTCGGCCTCATACCCGTTGACTTCAATGCAGTCCAAATTGAAGGCTCTGGTGGCCTCCCTGACCAAGGGAAATTGAGGCACTAATTCGTCCGGCGGTTCTGGACGGTTGGCCTTGTAGGTAGGGGAGATGTCGTTCCGAAAGGTTTTCCGGGCGGAATCAAAAATGATGGCGATGTGGTCCGGTGACAGATCGTCCAACAATTTCATCAGTATGGTGGTGAATCCGTATACGGCGTTGACGGGGGTGCCGTCAGGGCGCGTGAGGAGTTGAATGGCATGAAAGGCCCGGAAGATAAAGCTTGAGGCATCCACCAGGATGACATGGCGCAGGGGAAGAGGAGTTGGGGCTTGAGCGTGTTCCGACATGAGGTGATGTGGAGGCCGTTGGATTTCGGATTCTAGAACATACCTGATGCGTGTGCGGCTGTCGATATCCTCCCAGAGTCCATTCCGTCTGCGGAGGACCATCCATCATGATATGATGGCCGCAGGGTCGTATCCGACCCAGGACTTTTAAGGAATGAAGAAGAAATTAATGATCGGGATGGTCTTGTTTCTCATACTGGTGGTGGGGGTAATCGTCCTGTTGCCCTATGTGGTGGATCTGGCCCGGTACCGGGATTATTATGTCCCCCAAATTGAACGGGCATTGGGCCGTCCGGTCGAGGTCCAGCACGTGCGGTTGACGGTCTTTCCCCGTGTCGGCGCCCGGTTGGGGGATGTGACCATCGGGGATGATCCGGCTTTCGGCTCGGCACCGTTTCTGGAGGTCCCGGAAGCCGAGATTGCCGTGCTGTGGCTGCCGTTATTGAAAGGGCGTGTCCAGGTGGACCGTTTAATTGTCAGGCGGCCCACTCTCCGTTTGGTTCGTTTGAAGTCGGGGCAGGTGAATGTCTCCAGTATCGATCTTCCGGCTTCGGGCGACCGCCCATCCCCCCCTCCCCAAGATCTTCGAAACGCCATCGCCTCGTTCTTAGGCCTGTTTGCGGTGGAGCGATTGTCACTGACGGAGGGTACCGTGATTGTTGAAGATCGATCCCTTGAATCCGTTCGACTGAATGCTTTCGAACAGGTTTCATTTGAAACCAGGGACGTTCAGATGCGGAAGACCGCCATCTTCCATGGAACCGGGACGCTGGCTTCTCAGGGCTTGCTGTTGTCGATCAAGGGGCGATTCGGTCCCATTCATCCGGATTTGGACCTTCCTGAAATTATGGTCGAGGCCAAGGTCGGCAAGGTCGATATGACCATGGAAGGGAATGTGAAGGATGGCTGGCTGGAAATGACTCTTCACATTCCGACCGTCTCCACCGACGACCTGCCGGGATCCCTTCAACTGGAAAAGCCGGTCACGGCGAAAGAAATTGTTTCCCGTGTTCGCCTGCCTGTGGTCCCCCGGAGAGATCGTGAGAGATTTTCTGTGGGGGCCGTGCTGATCGATCCGTTACGATTCGACCTGCTATCCGGGGATTCCCGAGTGTCCGTAACCGGCAAAGGAACTCCTCGGCGGTTACATTTGAAAGGAACGTCTTCGGCATTTTCCAGCCGGGATGTGCCGGTTACGATGCCGGTTCGACAACCCTTCACGGTGGAAGATCTTCAAATTGAGGCTGATGTTGAGGGGTTGCAGGTCAGCATTCCCCGCATCGCGGCTCGCGCATTTGGTGGGACTGTGACGGCGGAGGGGGAATGGAATGGTGCCACGGACGTTCCGACTTTCACTATGAAAGGGGTCTTCGAGGGATTTTCCGTCGAATCCGTAACCCGGGCGGCGCCTTTCTCCACGGTCGGGATGACGGGTATGGGAGCGTTGCATTG
The DNA here is from genome assembly GCA_039794325.1 of Candidatus Inrsubterrania sp. Classification (GTDB taxonomy): domain Bacteria; phylum Nitrospirota; class Nitrospiria; order Nitrospirales; family UBA8639; genus JACKFE01. Next base: position 112 of record JBDIVP010000083.1, on the reverse strand, counting down.
GAACCTCGCCGGTGCCGCCAGACGGGACGGGGCTCCGATTGTCAAAGGACCGGTGAGACTCGTACTGCAGCGCGGAAAACTCATCGGATTTGATCTTGTGGAAGAACTGGAA
>JBDIVP010000082.1:0-13231 GCA_039794325.1 Candidatus Inrsubterrania sp. | reverse complement strand
CTGTTACGAGGAGCTGGAGGCACCTCAAAAGAAAGGCGTCGAGCGCAAGTTGAGATCGCCGTCTAACTTTAGGTGGAACGGACGGGCCGTCAGCGTTGCGGTATCTTCGAGGGCCGTCGCGGCCCGCCCTTCACCAAGACGTTAGCGCCCCACATGAGGCAAGGGGGTCGAAATCGTCAAAAGCAGAATTTGTTAAGTGGTTTGGGCCACTACTCGATGCTCTCCGAGATCTTGGAGATTCAGGGAAACCTCGTGAGGTCTATGCTCGAATTGCAAAGAACCATAACCTTCAAGATTCGGTTTTGGATGAGACCTTAAAGTCAGGTACGAGCAGATTCCAGAACCAAGTTGCCTGGGCTAGGCAATACTTGGTTTGGGAAGGGCTGCTTGATTCCTCCAAGCATGGAACCTGGACTTTGACTGAAAAGGGGACAAACGCACACCTTACAGACAAGGATGCTCAGGAAATATTCAAGAAATGGGTGGCTATACATGCAGAAGCTAGAAAGAACAAAAAGAATGAACAGTCTCAATTAGAAATTGATCAGTCTCTGGCAGAAGATATTGAGCTTCCAAAAAGTTCTTCATTGATAGACATTCTGCGTTCATTAAGTCCTCTTGGATTTGAGAAGGTTTGTAGAGAATTACTCAGAGAGTCAGGCTTCGAGAATGTTGAAATCACTGGAGGTTCTGCGGATGGCGGGATTGACGGATATGGAACTCTGGAGATCAATCCGTTTGTAAGTTTCAAGGTTCTATTTCAATGCAAGAGGTATGCGGAAGGAAATCTTGTGTCGAGAGCTCAAGTTGGTGATTTTCGTAACGCAATGATTGGACGAGCCGAGAAAGGCATAATTATCACTACTTCCGGCTTCAGTAATGCTGCAAGCCAGGAAGCCGCCCGCGAAGGGGCGCCAAAGATTGAGCTTGTTGATGGAGAAAATCTTGTAGAGATGTTCCAGAGAGTTGACCTTGGCGTAAAGCGACGTGTGGTCTATGAAGCTGATCTTGCGTATTTTGAAAAGTTCAAATGAACAGCCCTAACATGGCGTTCCTGAGCGGCAAAAGTATGCTGTCATGCCTTTTGCAAAAGACGCAAAAACCACGCCAACATAATTTTGCGCCAGAACAGCGGCGCTATATGTCAAAGAAATCATAGGTGATCCATGACAGACTCTCCGACCTTTGGTGCGAGAAAGTTTTCTTGCCCTCACTGTTCCGTTTTGTCCCAACAAGACTGGTTTGATGCAACACGCGGTGCCGACGTCGTGGGGCGCCTCATACAGCACATCTATCTGAATTATCGCCTAAGCGTAAGGGATCACCAACAGCAGGCAATCCAGGGCTTTTTAGAGGAACTTGACAATGGGTTCCTTAGAAGTTTTGCAGGCTTTGTTCCGGAAAAAATCGCAGTTTCAACTTGCCAGCAGTGTGGTGAGCCAGCTCTTTGGTTTAATAAACAGCTTGTATTCCCAAAAACCTTGGCAGCCCAACCCCCCAACCAAGACCTCGATGCCGATATAGTTGACCTCTACCATGAGGCATCATCAATCATTACAGATTCTCCCCGAGGCGCCGCAGCATTATTGAGGCTTGCGCTTCAAAAGCTTCTTCGCCAGCTTGGGAAATCTGGAAAAAACATAAATAATGATATCGGTGAGTTAGTGTCGGATGGCTTATCTCCCAAAATCCAACAAGCTTTAGATTTGGTAAGAGTTATCGGAAATCATGCAGTACACCCGGGAGAAATAAATCTAGATGACAATAGGGAGATTGCCGAGAAGCTGTTTCAGATTTTAAATTTCATTGCTAATGAAATGATTTCCAAACCTAGAGAACTAGAGCAACTTTACAACGAGACCCTTCCAGAGAGCATCAGAGATCATATTCGCAGGCGTGACGGCTCAGAGTAGAACATATAACAAGTCGCTCAAGTTCGCTCCGGCCCAGGCGGGCCTCCGCCGGACGGCTTTTCCGCTGCGATCCAAAGCCGCCCCTTAGCTCAAACGTTCGGCATGGGAGGAAGAATGAAAGCACATTACACTTTGATCGCCCTTCTCGGAATAGCGCTCCTCGTTACGGGCTGCGGGACAATACGGACCCACAGGAGTCTCGATCAGCCGACGGGTGCGGTTCTGTCCACTGGTGTCGGAGGGACCATCTTTCGGCTTAACAAAATAGGTGATCTTCCCAACGCATTTGGGGGCAGAGATATTTGGGGTGGCAAGACGGACAGAGGTTTTGCAGAGATAAGACTTGCTGCAATAGATGGAACGGTGTTATCCATCGAAGTTCTTGACGTAAACAAGAATCCCACCGAGACGGTTATGGACCGCTACAAGCCTTTCCAAAACCGCAATGCAACCAATGTTGATGTCTCTACAAGCGTCTCTCTCGGCGATCAGAGTGGGTTCCGTCCGTACCTCACAAAGCTCGACACGGCGAAGCAACGCGAAATTACGGTTGCCGGGATTCGCGTTACATTTACAGACGTCCAAGAGTACAGTGTGCAATACACCATCGAAGATACGATGAATGGACACAAGTAGTCGGAGTGCCGAGAAAAACGAAATGAGAGCCAAACTACGCACAGACGGGACCCTACCTCAAGGCTGGTTGGTGCCCCTCACGCCCAATAATTGATGGAACCATTCGTGCTACTGCACTACCGGAGGACCTGCAATGCCTGAACCTCAGAAAGTAGAATTGACCGGGGACAGTGGAAAGAAATACATATACTATGTATACGCACTGCCCGCATCGCTCAATACTGGTCAAGATGGTAACTAAATCTACACGAAGGTTGAGAACAACTCGTGGAAGCCCATCTATATAGGGCAGGGTGATCTCGGAGATCGCACAGACATCGACTTACACCATCAATCGAGATGCCTGAAGGCCAAGGGAGCAACACACGTGCATGCTCGCAAGAACGGCCTTGAGCGCGACAGACTTGCGGAGGAAAGGGATTTACTCGCCAACTATCCGCAGGCGTATTAACCAACTGGGTGCAATGAGCGAAGCGGAGGCTAGCAGCCGAACACGTCGTTCAACCGGACGCTCCGCCGCGCTGCGGCTCCGCGCCGGTTACCTCTGCGTGTGTGCCGGGCATGGCACGAAGCGAGGGAGGTGGAAGTCCTCCTGCCAGGTTGTCGCAGAGCCGAAGGCTAGGGCAAGGGCGTCATCGTGAGGTGGGGTCTGGAGGAAGCCCAACCCAAAGTTGCGGGGCAGAGCCTGTTCTGAGCGCAGTCGAAGAAAACAGGAACCGGATACGAGGTGTGACACATTCGGGACGAGCGGGCACGTGACCGCGAAGTCCTCCATCTGCAGCGGGGGTGTGTTTTATACATCCGGCGTCTACGCAGTAAACGTTTCGTGTCTTACCCCGGAAGATCTACTTACTGTTCGCGGTGCGAACTGAACGCGGAGCAATTCGGGCCATTCGTTCAACTAGACGCCGGAAAGACCAGCGCCCTTGCTCAGTTATAGTGACGGCGCGGGTTAACTCAAGCGTTATGCCGCTAAGGAAGTTTCTCCGTGGAGGCCAGTACTTGGCACATATTGGAATATTGTGATATTTTTCAATTCATGAAAATCACCGCTGCTGATGCCCTCGAATTGTCAGTTCCCGAACGCATACAACTGGTTATAGAAATCTGGGACAGCATTGCCGAATGCCCAGAGCAGATCGAACTGACTGATGCCACACGGCAGCTCCTCCGAAAAAGGCTGGCTGCCTATCGGGAGAATCCGGACGCCGGATCGCCATGGGAAGACGTTAAACGCCGAATTTTGAACGGATGAGCCGCAAGCTCATCGTTACTAAGGAGGCTGAGGCCGACATTCTTCTCGGCTACCTCTCGTATGAAGAAAAGCAGGACGGCCTTGGCAGGCGATTGATGGATGAAATTGAACTCGCCTGCGATCGAATTCTACCCAATTCATTTCTGTAGCACGAAGGAGAGCCGGACATCCGAAGGGCGGTAACACACAAGTTTCCCTACCTGGTGTTCTATACTTTCGACGAGCAGACTGTACAGATACTTGCGGTTATCCATGGCTCTCAAGACCCTGCCTATATCAACCAGCGACTTGGTGCCTAACCACTGCTTCGAAGCGGCAGCTCTAGATTCCTCCAGGGGCGTCCAGGCTGACTCTCCCGCCGCCGCTTCGCGGTTCTGGTCAGGCGGCTTAGCTTCAGCGTTAGGGAACATCGGACAGCATGAATCGCCAGATCGAAATTTGACCACACTGTTGATTTCTACATCCAAGCCTTTCCTCGCAGGCTCTTTTCGAGGGATCCCTTTCAACTAGACCACTTCAGTCCTCATTTCTCAGCATCCGTCCCTACTCCGTTGGGATGAGCGGTGAGGGGATATTGTGACCGGTGTTCAGAGGACTTTCTATTTCAATGTTTAGGGGAATTATACCATCGGTGCCGACAATAGCCGCGTGCTCCGGCCCTTAAGCGAACGTTAGCCATGCACGGCTGGCTTTCTATATACTCTGAGAGGGAGGGAGAAACGATGATCCGAACAGTTGAAGCTGTGATCGATGAACAGGGTAATGTGCGACTGCTAGAGCCCGTCCATCTTTCTGCAGCCCGGCGAGCACTGGTCACGATCTTGGAGGAACATCCGGTGGCTGGGGCGCCGGAAAGTGCGCTGCTCAGTGAAGCGGCGCTCGCCGAGGATTGGAATCGGGCGGAAGAGGACGAAGCATGGTCACACCTGCAGCAGGTGCAGTAGTCCTCGTCCGCTTTCCCTTCTCTGACTTGTCACAGACCAAACTGCGTCCGGCGGTGGTGCGTGCTGACGCTGGCCGGGGCGACTGGGTTCTGTGCCAGGTAACAAGAAGCCTTACGGCGACAGCCGGGCAATCAAGCTAGAGGATACCAGCTTTGCCGCAGGGTCGCTGCGAGCCGAAAGTTATGCCCGTCCCGGCAAACTCTTCACCGCTAATCGAGATCTCATCGTCTCGGAAGTTGCCACATTGAAATCGCAATCGTTGAAGCAGGTCGCCGATGCTGTGGTGGACTTCCTGCGCGGGGGCCACTCGTCATGATGCGGGGGTGTCCGAGAGAGACCCTGCCTAAAAGGTGATGGAGATCGACGCTCCCCGCCAATTTCGCTCGAATTTCCCGTCAAGTGTTTAGCTGACCATCCTTCAAATGAACATTCAGATTGACTAATTTTGTGAATTGGACAAAATTGAATGTCTATTGAGTCGAAGTTTGAATGCGCTTGCCAAACACAAGGAACAAGAAGATCCGGCCCATCCATCCCGGCGAGATGCTTCGGGAGGATTTTCTACCCGATTGGTTGACGGTTTCCAGTCTGGCTGATGCGTTGGGCGTTTCGTGTCAGACGATTAACAAACTGCTCCGTGAGCGACGGGCGGTGATGTCGGAAATGGCGCTCCGGCTCTCGCGTCTATTCGGGAACTCTCCTGAGTTCTGGCTCAACGCAATACACCCCGTGGACCTCTGGAATGCAGCCAGGTTATCGGGAGTGAAGTCCAGCGCATCAAACCTTTGAGCCTCGCCTAACACGATTGAAATGGCCTGGTTGCAAAGGGGGATCAGATCCTCCAACCGATGCCGGAAGAATATGTTTCAAGAGTAGCCTCCGGCGGCCCCCCACTCCTCCCATACGATAAATGCCAACCCTTTCTTGACATCTTTGGTGTCTTGTTCAACAATCGTTTGGATCTCGATCACCTAACTGGGCTCTGAATGGTTTTTGTGTGATGAAGGGGGGATGGCCTCATCATACGGCTGATACCACATCTTCGTTAACCATTAAACCCTTATCAGGTGGTTTTGAGGGTTTGTCCTATTATGTTGTGGTTCGTCGGTCTGTTGAATATGGCCATGACCGGGAAAGGAGGGCGACATGATTGGTGTGTTTGTGACGTTTCGTTATCCCAAGAACTTTGATGAACAAGCCGTTCGGAAGATTGCAGAGACCGCGCGCCACAAGTTTGAGGGAATGCCGGGATTGCGGTCAAAAGCTTTCACCGTTAATTCCGAACGATCGGAAGCCGTGAATTTTTATGTTTGGGATTCAGAAGAGGCCGCGAAGGGGTTTTTTACCGAGGAATTACTTGAGCGGGTATGTGGTTTGTATGGTGTTCGTCCCAGTGTGGAGTTTGTGCAAATCGCCGCCTTGGTGGAGAACCCTAAAGGGTAGTACTTCCGAGGTGGAACGCAAGTAATAAAAAAGACTCCCGACCCCTTTAATGGAGGTATTATGGTGGACAAGATTGCTGCTGCGGATTATCCCATTCATGAACTCTTGGCAAGGCGCTGGAGTCCCTATGCGTTTGAAGACCGGATGGTTTCCAGGGAGGAGTTGTGTTCGCTGTTTGAAGCCGCCCGGTGGGCCCCATCCTCCTTTAACGAACAGCCGTGGAGTTTTCTTGTGGCGCTGAGGGATGAGCCGGATCCGTTTCAGCGACTGCTTTCGTGTCTGACGGAACGAAATCAGATCTGGGCCAAAGCCGCGCCGGTTCTCGTGTTGGGACTGGTCAGTGTGAAATTGGCCAAAAACGGCAAAGACAATCGAGCGGCGGTGCATGATCTTGGTCTGGCTTCCGCCAATTTGGTGCTGGAGGCCACTTCGCGGGGGTTGTTTGTTCATCAAATGATCGGCATTTACCCCGATAAAGTCCGTGAGCTGTATGGAATTCCGGAGGGGGTTGAGGCGTGGACGGGAATGGCGATCGGGTATAAGGGAGATCCCCGACTCCTTCCTCAGGAATTTCATGACCGTGAACTGAAGCAGAAGCCGAGGAAGCCACTTTCTGCCTTTGTGTTCAGCGGAATCTGGGGAGAACCATCTCCATGGTTGAAGGAGAACCGTGATGGATAGTCACCACGCAGGCTAAATGACGGAATGAGAAGGAAATGGCTGGTTGTAAAGGCAAAGGGTTATTGCCGTATGCCCGGGGGTAGAGGTGCGATAGTGAGTCAGGGAATTAAAAAGACTCCCGACCCCTTTAAATATCGGAGTGGAGGCGTTCCACCATATCTTGATAATGGCGGATGCGCTGCACATACCGGACCGGTTCGGTGCCGCGTGCGTAGCCGAATCTGAGATGCTGGTAATAGGTTTTTCGTGAAAGCAGTGGCAGAACGGTTTTAAGCTCCTTCCACCGGTAAGGATCCTTCTCCAATTGGCGGGCGAGGGTCATGGCGTCCTGCAGATGGCCGAATCCCACATTATAGGCAGCCAAGGCCAGCCACGTCCGGTCCGGTTCTTGAACGTCTTCCGGAAATCGTTTTTTCAACTGAGTGAGATAGCGGGCTCCCCCGCGGATACTGTTGGCTGGATCTAAGCGATTGCGTATGCCCAATTCGGCGGCGGTGTTTCGCGTTAACATCATGATGCCCCGGACTCCGGTCGGGCTGATGGCCTTGGGATTCCATTGGGATTCCTGATACCCCTGGGCTGCCAACAATGTCCAGGGAAGGTTGTGGGCCTCGGCGGCCTGTTGAAACAGAATTTCATAGCGGGGTAAGCGGGTTTGGGTGTGACGATAAAAACGTTTGGTATCCACATAATCGAAGACGTCGATATGGGCATAATACCGATAGTGTAAATTTTTGAAAAACTGTTTTTCTTCCATGTCGGCAAACCAGGTGTCGATAAGGCCGTTCAAGCCCTCCGCATCCTCCGGTAATAGCCAGGCGAGTTCCTGTTCTTCACTCACGGGCATGGCCACCACCAAATTCGGGAAAAAACGTTGATTGAGGGTGACAATATGGGAATCGGCTATGGTGCAATCAAATTTTCGCGTGGCTACCTTGTGAAAAATCTCTTCAACGGATACGTGTTTGTCTTCAACCCAACGTATGTCCGGCTGGACAGACTGTAATGTGCGCAAAGATTCCTCATAACTGGAAGAGGATGCGATCACGATTTTTACGCGGGAAAGTTCTTCAAGGGTTCTTGGGAGGAAACTCCGGCGATGGCAGACCACTTCCTGCTGGATTTGTTGGTAGGTTGGACCGAACCGATAAAGTTTTTGGCGTTCCGGTGTCACGGTTATTCCTGCGGCAATGAAATCCCCTTCTCCCCGGTTTAGGGCTCGAAACAGTTCTCCCGTGCTGGCAAAGACCTTAAATCGCGGCGTGACGCCCAGATGGGAGGCGAATGCCCTCACCATGTCGTATTCCAATCCGGCTTTTCCTTGAGACCGCACATAGTAGGTGGTAGGAGCGTTCCTAGTCAGGACGACGATTTCTCCTCGCTCCTGCAACTCTTCCTTGAAATTACGCTGTTTGGTTTGAGCCTCGCGCTGTTCGATTGTGCAGGAGAACGACATTCCCAGTATGAAGAGTGTCATCAGGGCCGGAACTAATTGACCAAAACCATGTCGTGGTGGAGTTTTCATAGAGAAATTGTCTTTTTTCGTTTTCATGCCGGCGGCTGTGATCTCCCGGATTTTCTGAAAGGGGGAGATTTTCAGCATAATTCAAACGGATTTCTCCCGAATGAACAAGTTATCTTACTTCATCAGGAATAAAAGGGAACTAGACAAAACCCTTGAGGGGCAAAGAATCGAGTATTTGAATAAGGCCAATCTTCATGCGCCCTATAACTATTCCGGGGACCGGCAAGGCATCTGAAGCGAGGGAAACCCTCCAACGTCCGTTTTGCCTCTTTGTATGTTCTTAAATGGCCTTCCCCGCATGTGCAGTCTTTCCGGAAATTCAGTACCATTCCCCTTAGCTTTGAATCCGGGAGGTCAGGGCAGGCTGCAGCAAGGGATGCCGACTTCCAACGTCAGGTGAAAATGTGTTTGGTGGAATTGGAGGGAAGCCATGCATGAGAACGTAACATGGGGTAAAGAAATGTGTTCAATCTGACGAAGGAATATAAGGATATTTGTCAAAGTGGTGGGGTTGAGCATGAATCGTACTGAGCACATTGGATGTGTCAGGGATAAATCAAGGTGAAAAGTTTCCTGCAGCAATTATCCGGGGAGCAAGGCCGACTGCTGCTGCCTCATGAAGTGGCAAGCCGCTGAATTCCTTATGGTACTCTAAGCGGATACGAGGGGGGTAGGAATTTCCCGGTAGGCCATGGGTGCTTCATTGGTCATTTTATTCAGGTGAAAAATGCCCGTATGGCTGCCTGTTTCTCATTCGCTGGATGGTACGTCTATAAGGATCCGGCTGAAATAGGAATTGCTTGGTTTTGAGTTTCTGCTGCAACTCCCACCATTAGATTTTTTTCCGTTGGTCTTAACGTCTGGCAATCATCAGTTGCAAAATAACTGTACCCTTGAGCGGATTTAAGGAGTGAGTAAGCGATGACCATCACCGCATGCTTTCGAATGTGGTACGCCATGAGTTTTGTGGTGTTGGCACTATTGGCCGGTATTGCCATTCTATTGGTGAATAATCAGAAAAAATTACTGAACAGTCAGAATGTCCGGTATGAAACCTATTTGTTGGCGGAACAACTTCGCCAGAGTTCCGACGATTTGACCCGGATGGCACGAACATATGTCAACACGGGAGACCCTCGGTATGAGGAATATTACTGGCATATCCTGGCTGTTCGAGAGGGAAGCAAGCCACGCCCCGAGCACTATCAACGACTTGGGTGGGAAGCCGTTCCGTCCATTGTGGCCGACCTTGATTCCAGTGCTCGAGCCGTACCACTTCAGTCCTTGATGAGGGAAATGGGGTTGACCCAAGCTGAATTGGGGAAACTGGACGAGGCGAAGGTGTTGTCCGATGAGTTGGTACGAACCGAAACCATGGCCATGCAGGCGATGAAGGGTCTGTATAAAGACGATGCGGGCGATTATACGATAAAAGGGGACCCCGACCCCGATCTGGCCAGGGGCCTCTTAACCAGTGAGGCGTATCATCGACAGAAGGCGGAAATTTTCAGGCCCATCAATGAATTTTTTGCCATGCTGGACAATCGAACCGCAACGACTGCTGAGAGGTATGCGCAGAAAAGTCAGATGTACCTTTGGGGGATTCTTGCCTTGGTCATGGGCTTGGCGGGGATGTCCCTGGTTTCGCGTGTGCTTATTTCTCGTAAAATATTTCGCCCGATGAATGCGTTGCTCCATCAGACCGAGAGGGTGGCGGAGGACCTTGAACGGTTATCGGATGCGACCAAGGCCATCACCGAAGGAAAGTCACTGCACCCGTTTTTGATGGAAGCCAAGCCCCTTCGGATGCCTTCAACCGATGAATTCGGGCGGTTGGCCCAAGCGCACGATAAGATGATCACGTTGCTGGCGGAGGCCGGCAGGTCGGTCTCCCAAATGGCGTTTGAGCTCAATGATCGTGCAGACAAGCTTCAGGCAACCAACCGGAAGCTGGAGGCCAAAGAAGGGCAGCTTCAGGATCAAATCATGGAGTTGGAGCATATCTATCAAATGGCTCCCATTGGCCTGGAACTGCTGGATAAGGATTTTCGGATCCTTCGTATCAATGAGCGATTGGCCGCGGTCAATGGACATTCCATGCAGGAACATTTGGGTCAGACGATCCGGGAGATGGTTCCCCAGTTTGCTCCGGCGATCGAGACAATGGTGAGTCAGGTGTTCGAGACCGGACAACCGATCCTCAATATCGAAATGTATGGGGACGCACCCGAGGCTCCGGATACGGAACACCATTGGTTGGTGAGTTACTATCCTCTCAAGACCTCAAATGGTACGACCCGTTTTGTGGGATGCGTGGTCTTGGAGGTTACCGAGCTAAAAAAAGCTCAAGCAGAACTGTTGAGGCAAAAAGCATTTTTACAGGACATCATTGACCATATTCCCTGCGCGGTATTTTGGAAGGATAGGGAGGGTCGCAACCTTGGAGGGAACTGGACTGCAGCAATCGATCTGGGTTTTGCGTCGCCCACGGATATGATCGGGAAAAATAATGTCGATTTGGTCGTGGATCCGGAAGAAGCGGAATCTTTTTCACGCTTTGATCAGGCGGTGATGGAGCAGGGCCAACCGATTTCGAATTTAGAGGAGACCCTGACCAAGGCTGACGGGACTCGGATGCATGTGTTGACCAGCAAGGTGCCGTTGTTCGGTCCTGGAGGCGATGTGGCCGGCTTATTGGCTATCTATGTGGACATCACCGACCGTAAGCGGGAGGAAGCCATTCTCCATGCCAAGGAGGCGCGGATGCAGGCACAGCAGGCTGCACTGGTCGACTTGACCCGCACGAGTTGTCGGGGCAGGGGTGGGCGAACGGATCTTCATGCCATTACGGAGATGTCTGCCAAAATTCTAGGGGCACCACGGGTGAGTGTGTGGCGTTATACCGCGGATCGACGTGCCATTCGCTGTATTGATTTATATGAATCAGGTTCCGACCGCCACTCTTCCGGGGCAGAGCTGCCTGTTTCGGACTATCCGGCGTATTTTCAGGCCATCACTCATCTGGATGTGTTGGATGCCGGAGATGCCCATGCGGATCCGCGCACCAGAGAGTTTTCAGAGACCTACCTCCGGCGCCTTGGCATCAAAGCCATGTTGGATGCTCCTTTTCATTTGGAGGGGAGAATCGAGGGAGTGGTTTGCCATGAGTATTTCGAAGCCATCCGGCAGTGGGACGCCGACGAAAAAACCTTCGTGGTCGCCGTGGCGAATCTGGTTTCCCTGACGTTGGAAGTGGAGGAACGTAATCGGGTAGAGGCGGAATTACGATCCAAGACGGCGTTTCTCCAAGCTCAAACGGAGTCATCTCTCGATGGACTGTTGGTTGTGAATGATCGCCTGCAGATCCTCCTTCAAAATCGGCAGTTTGTGGACATGTGGAATATCCCCCAGCATGTCCTCAATCAGTCTGACCGTGAAGCGGTCCTGAACTACAACGCCAGTATGGTGAAGGATCCGGAAGCCTTTATCAAACGTATTAATTTTCTGTATTCACATCGGGATCAAAGTGCGTGTGATGAGATTGAACTGAAGGACGGCAGGTACTTTGACCGGTTTTCTGCTCCGGTTGTCGGTGGTGATGGACATTATTACGGCAGAGTCTGGACGTTCAGAGATGTGACTCATAAGAAACGAGTGGAAGCGGAGCTGCTCAGGGCCGTAGAAGCCGCGGAAGCCGCTAACCGTGCCAAAAGTGAATTTTTGGCGAACATGAGTCATGAACTTCGGACCCCGATGAACGGCATTTTGGGAATGACCGAATTGGTGATGGGCACCTCTCTCACCCAGGAACAAGCCGACTGCCTGGGGTTGGTGCGGCAATCGGCGGAATCCTTGCTTAGGATCATAAACGATATTTTGGATTTTTCGAAAATTGAGGCTGGTAAGATGCAACTCACTCCAGCCAGTTTTCGTTTGAGATCATCAATCCACAAAGTGTTCAAAGTCTTGGCATTGCAGGCCGATAAAAAGAAGCTGGAGTTGTTACTGGATATTGCCCCGGAGGTGCCGGATTGCTTGATCGGGGATGTAGAACGGTTGCGGCAAATCTTGGTCAACCTTGTTGGGAATGCCATCAAGTTCACGGATCGGGGAGAAGTGGAAGTTCGGATAAATGTGGAGTCCCGTTTGGAGGATCAGTTGGTGCTACATTGCCGGATTGCCGACACGGGGATCGGCATTCCACGCGATAGGCAGGATGAACTGTTCCAGCCGTTTCAGCAGGTCGACAGTTTGAATACGCGCCGGCATGGAGGAACCGGCTTGGGCTTGGTGATTTCCATGCGGTTTGTCGAAATGATGGGAGGGCGGATTTGGGTGGAAAGTGCCCCCGGTCGTGGCAGTACCTTTCACTTTACCGTGCGTATGATTGCCGGGCCCGATGAGATCCCGGAGCTTCTGGAGGAGGTTTCGGCCGAATTGGCTGGGTTACCTGTTTTGGTTGTGGATGATCATGTCACGAATCGTTTAATTCTGAGGGATTGGTTGCATCGCTGGGGCATGGCGGCGTTCGAGGCGGATGGAGTGGATTCGGCCTGGGATGCCATCCAGGAGGCTGCGTCCCACGGAAGCCCGTTTCAATTGTTCTTGGTTGATAGCTGCATGCCGGATTTGGATGGGTTCATGCTGGTAGAGCGAATTCGGCAACATCCGGAATTTGACCGGGCCGTCATCATGATGTTGACTTCCGCGGACCAGTATGAGGATATTGCCCGTTGCCGTCAGCTTGGCATAGCGTCCTATCTGTTAAAACCCATCCATGGCCCGGATTTACAAGAAGCGATTTTGGAAGTCCTGCGAGGCAGGAAGGGGAATG
>JBDIVP010000081.1:0-13233 GCA_039794325.1 Candidatus Inrsubterrania sp. | reverse complement strand
CGGCATGCCCAATCCCACGGGCTGAGGATCGAAGGGACGGTGTCCTATGACCTAGCCCGAATGGTGAGTCGAAAGAACGACGTGGTGAAAGGGTTGGTCAAGGGCATCGCCACCCTCTTTAAGCAAGGGCGCATCGAGTATATTCCCGGGCGTGGGGAATTGATCGGCGATCGGCGGGTGAAGGTGACTTCGGGTGATGGGAAGGAAACGAATCTCGATGCCGATGCCATCGTCCTGGCGACCGGTTCGTCGTGGCCCGACCTTCCGCAGTTTCCGATCGACGGCCGGCGAGTGATTACCAGCAAGGAAGCCTTGGATTTGACGGAAATTCCCGAACGGATGCTGATCGTGGGCGCGGGGGTTGAGGGGTGTGAGTTTGCCACCTTGTTCAGCGGATTGGGCTCGCGCGTGTCGATGGTGGAAATGATGCCGTCCGTGCTGCCGCTCGAGGATGAGGAGACGATCGGCGTCTTGACCCGTGAATTGAAAAAACGGAAGGTGCAGGTTCATCTGGAGACGACGATCGCGGAATGGTCGGCGACCGACACGGGGGTTCAAGCGATTCTCAGTTCCGGCGAAGAAGTTACGGCCGATATCTTGCTGGTCTCCGTGGGGCGTCGCATGAATTCCGGACGGCTCGGCCTGGAAACGGTCGGAGTGGAAATCGGAGATAAAGGGGAAATTGTGGTCAACGAGCGGATGGAGACCAACGTCCCCGGGATTTACGCCATTGGTGATGTCACCGGCAAATCCATGCTGGCTCATGTGGCCTCGGCGCAGGGAAAGGTGGCGGTGGCCAATGCGTTAGGGGCGAACCAACCGATGAATTATGATGTGGTGTCGGCCGGGATCTTTACCCTGCCTGAAATCGGGCGGGTCGGTTTGACCGAGCAGCAGGCCCGGGAGCGGGGGCTGCCGGTTACGGTGGGGAAATTCCGGTATGCGGGACTCGGAAAGGCCCAGGCAGTCGGCGAAACCGCCGGTCATTTTAAAATCATTGCCCATGCCGAAACCCGGACCATTTTGGGCGTACATATTATTGGTTCCCATGCCGCGGACCTCATTCATGAAGCGGCGTTGGCCATGTATGGCGGAGTCCAGGCCACCGAATTGGCCGAGATGATCCATGCACACCCCACCTTGAGCGAAGGGCTCATGGAAGCAGCTGAAGATTTGGAAGGCATGGCGATTCATCAGGCGCGGAAGGCTTGATGTCCGGAGAGATCTAACCGGAATGGACGGAGTTTCCCCGGTCGGCTCCATCCTGGCGAAATTGGCGATTTTGGCCGTCGGTGTCGGGGGCATCTGGTTGATCGGCTGGCCGGAGGTTCCTCGTGAACGCGAAACCCGCCCGGGTCAGGCTATGGTGGGAGAGCGGATGCCGGACCACGGAGCCGCCGGCTCTGAGACCGTGACGGAAATCGATGAACCGCTGATGCTCCCGTTCGAACCGGGGAGGGGTGGCGGACCGGTTGAACCGGACGATATCCATGATGTTGCGCTTCTGGATTTGAACGAGGCTTCACAAAGCCAACTTGAGCGGTTGCCGGGGGTCGGTCCCGTTTTGGCCGAACGCATTATCGAATATCGGAACGTCAACGGACCATTTCAGCGTATTGAGGATTTGGAGCGGGTTTCGGGAATCGGGCGTAAGCGAGTCAACCAGTTGCGCTCCAGTCTGATTATTAAAGCCCGCAAGGCACAACGAACTACTCATGAACAAGGATGGAGTTAGAGAGTCGACCGTGACGATCGGTGAAAGCGCAACATATGAGTAATCAGGAACTGGAACGGCAGTTGGACCTTCTTCTTCGTGGAACGGTTGAAGTGATTCAACGGGAGGAATTGAAGGCTAAGCTATCGCTGTCTCTTGAAGAAAACCGCCCCTTAATCATTAAGGCCGGCTTCGATCCGACGGCACCGGACCTCCACCTGGGGCATACCGTGTTAATTCAAAAGTTGAAACACTTCCAGGATTTGGGCCATCAGGTGCTGTTTCTGATCGGGGATTTCACCGGAATGATCGGTGATCCTACCGGGGTGTCGGAAACCCGAAAGGTCCTGACCAAGGAACAGGTGCAGGACAACGCCCAAACGTATCAACGGCAAATTTTTAAAATTCTGGATCCGGAGAAAACCCGCATTGTTTTTAATAGTGAATGGATGGGGGCCATGACGGCTGAAGGTATCATCCAGCTGGCGGCACACTACCGGGTGGCCAGGATGATGGAACGGGATGATTTTCAGAAACGATATATGGAGCAAAAACCCATCAGCGTCCATGAATTTCTTTACCCGTTGGTGCAAGGATACGATTCCGTGGTGTTGAAGGCGGATGTCGAGCTGGGGGGGACCGATCAGAAGTTTAATCTGCTGGTCGGCCGGGATCTTCAGCGGGATTACGGCCAGCATCCGCAGGTGGTCATAACGATGCCTTTATTGGAAGGCACGGACGGGGTGCGGAAGATGAGTAAAAGTTTCGGTAATTATATCGCCCTGGAAGATCGACCGGCGGATATGTTCGGCAAATTGATGTCGATCAGTGATGAGCTCATGATGCGATATTATGAACTGCTGACCGTGGCCAATTTGGAGGAAGTCAAACGCAGGCATCCCATGGAGGCCAAGAAAGCTTTGGCTGAGCATCTGGTTCGCCAATATCACGGCGACCAAGGAGCGGACGAGGCGAAAGCGGATTTTCAGCAGCGATTTCAAAAACGGGATTTCCCCGACCAGCCCGATGCGGAAGTAAGTCTGGCTCTATCCGACTTTCCCGATACGGACCATCCGACCCTACCGATGGTGGATATTCTGATGCGGACAGGGTTGGTGCCCAGTAAAACGGAAGCCCGCCGACTTCTGTCCCAGCATGCCGTACAAGTGGATGGAGAAAAAGTGACGGATCCCAATGGCTCCTTTTTGTTCGAGCCGGGGCGGCGGTATCCCGTAAAAATCGGCAAACGAAAATTCGCCGTGATCCAGGTGAAAGCCTGATCCGTGGCGGATACACAATCTCTCAAATTTGGTTGCCTTGGGGAGAGGATCTCACTTGACTTGGGTCCGATTTCCCACCTAGAATCAACCACGTATTCGAGAGCGGGCGTAGCTCAGTGGTAGAGTCCTAGCTTCCCAAGCTAGTTGTCGTGGGTTCAAATCCCATCGCCCGCTCCAATTTTTCCAATTACCTCCGTTATTTTCTTGTTTCCAACTCCCTGGGAAACCGAATTCATTTTCTTTCCTCCGTAATCTTTTCCAATTTTTTGCCGATATTGGGGATAGTGCTGCTTTCAGCGGCGTTCTCGAAGAAGTGAAACGTAAGAAGTCCAAAGGATCATATTGGCGAAGCTGGCCTCTTTTCCCATTCCTTTTCACTTTTTCCTTTTCTCTTCTTCCTCTCATAGCTGGGCCTTTCCTTCGATTTCACTTAGGACAGGGCCGGGCGGACCCTTCGGGAAGACTCTGGGGATGCTTTTTGGAACCGACCCAAATCCATGATCGTCAACGCAGCCATGAGCCAATATGTCCTTGAACCTTTCAATTAATCAACACCCCCTGATGGTTAAGCGGGTCAAAGACCTCTAGACCTAGAAAAACCGTATGATACAGTAACCCATAAAGCAGGATATCCATAACTTGTTAATTATTGTAGAAACAGGCGCCTGCCAGGTATAAATAAGGAGAACAGAGAATGAAAGAAGGAAAGTCCTGTCAGCCGAACGAGGTGGATGAAGGGGCTGTTTTGCACCCCGATTCCAACGCTGAACACAAGTCCGGCTCCCCGAACGCCGTGAATGGCGCCGGAGAACATGATGTCGTTTTGGATTTTCAGATTTCCCACTGGCCCACCTTGAAAGACTGCCGCTTTCAATCGCATGAGGATGTGCAGAGTTCCTTTTTGGATGGCGAAGCCGTGCTGCTGAATCTGGAAAACGGAATGTATTATTCGCTGAACCGGGTAGGAACCGTGATTTGGGAATTATGTGATGGGGGCCATACTCTCGCCGATATTCTAGAAAAGGTCTGCGAAAATTTTGAGGTTGAAGAAGAACAGGCCAAACATGATCTGCTTGCGATTTCCTCCGAATTGCTCGAACAAAAACTTTTAATCCCGGCAACCAGGTCAGGTTGTGGTCGGACGTGAGTCCGAATCCTCAATAACGCCTCCCTTTCAAAACTCCCCCTTTTTGCCTCAGCCGGGTTCTTGGATTTTTCCCTTGTGTTTTTTATCCAGATTTATTCAAACGTAACCCATAAGACCTCGCCCCCACGACCAGGCAGCTTTCGACCGGATTTTTTAGCAAGCCCATCCGTCTTCCTGCGGGTGGAAAAAATCCCTGCGGACCCCCAAACTCCATGCAAATACAACCGGTACGAAAAAGCCTTGGAAAGGATGGGTATGCGCTGGGGATTACAAGTGTTGCCGAACGTGTTGGTGGTGCGTCTGTATGGGATGATCGATCAGGATGTCGGAAATCTTTTTGAAAAAACCACCGGCCGCGCCGTACGGCTTGGAAGCAGGCCGGTCATAATGGATTTTGCCGGGGTAGAATCGATCGCCCCGCTTGGATTGGTTTTTTGTGAGTTCGGCTTTAACCATATGAGAGAGCTGGGAATTGTGCTTGCCGTTCTTCACCCTCCTGTCTGCCTCAGCCCGATTCTTCAGAAATTCGGCTTGGAAAGCCATCCCTCCGGATTGGTAGGCGAGCAGCCCCACTTATTCAGAAATTAGGATGCACGGCAAAAAAACCGGGGGCCTGAAGATTATTCCGGCCCCCGGTTCGGATGAAGGGAATACCGAATTATCGGAAATTTTAAAGCCGTTGCAAGGCTTTCACCCGTTCCTCAATAGGAGGATGGGTCGCAAAAAGCTGCATGAAGCTTCGGGATTTCCCTGATATCTTCATCGTAGCCAGGGCGTCCTGCGTGGAATATTCAAATTGCGTCCGTTGTACCCAGCGATCGATTCCTTGAAGGGCCGAAATCATATGCTCCTTCCCCACGGTGTTGGCCGCAAAGCGATCCGCGGCAAACTCCCGGCGGCGTGACCACCAGCTGATGGGGATCATAGCCAGGAAAGAAAGGACGATTTGCAGCGCAAAGTAGGTGACTAAGGCCAGCATTTCATTGCGTTCGGCCATGTTTCGATAGACCCACCGGCTGATGGCATAGACAAAGGTGTTCATCAACCCTGCCAGGACGGTGGTCGTGAACATATCTCCGTTATACACATGGCCCATTTCATGGGCCAGCACGGCCCGGACCTCCCCTTCATTGAGGTTGTTCAGCAGGCCGGTGGAGACCGCCACCATGGAGTTGTTGCGGGAAGGTCCCGTGGCAAAAGCATTGGGATCGGGTGATTCGTAAATCCACACTTCCGGCATCTGGATTTTCAGTCTGTCGGAAATCTTTTGGACGGTATCGAAGATAACAGTTTCGGCCTGTGTCCTGGGCTTGGTAATCTGGGTGCAATTAAGCATGGAACGGGCGAATTGTTTGGAGAAAGCCAAACTGATAAACGCTCCGCCGAATCCGAAGACAAAAGCCCACAGGAGGTCTTGTTGCGCAATAGCCCCCCGGATATCGATGCCAAACGCCGGCAGGACGAATTCCGACAGAATGGTGAAAGAAATCGATAAGGTTAGGAAGATGAGGACATTGGCCAGGAGTAATAAACCAATTCCTTTTAATTTTTTCATGAGCCCCCCTTTAAAATTGTTGAAAACTCACCTATTGACCTGGTGAATCATTTACGCTTGTTTATAAACGTTTTCGACGGTAATGTAATCTGATCTTTCCGGCAAACCTGTCTGATATAGGGATATAACTGTAGGGAAGATAACCCATTTTGCCGGGCAGTCAAGAGTGTAACCCGGATACCTCTTCCCCTTCAAACCCGGTAGGATCAATGTCTTGGTTCATGCGGTCTTTTGTCACATCTCAATACCTTAAATCGTATTATACACGATGGAGTGGGTGTTTTCTCCGTGCGGGACTCTTGTTCTTCGTGACGTGCGTTCCATTGTGGGCCGAAACGCTTCCTTCGCTGGAACAATCAGACTCCGGGTCCCGGATTCTTATTCGAATGGAAAGTCATCAGTATACGCCGGATGAAATCTCCCTGAATGTGGGGCAGACGGTGACCCTGGTCCTTCAAAATGAGTCGTTCCTGGTTCCCCACAACTTTTTGCTCGATGATCCCGACGGCCAACGAATCGTGGAGATAGATGTCCCAAGTGGAAAGCAGGTAACGGTAGAATTTACGCCGGCAATGGCCGGAATTTATCCTTTTTATTGCGATAAAAAATTGTTGTTCTTCCCTTCCCATCGCGACCAAGGCATGGAAGGGCGAATGGTCGTCCGGTAACCTTTATGCCGCTTGATTCTTCAGATCGGTATCTCTTCCGGGATATTTTGAAACGGGTTTCCCGGTCCTTCTATTTGACCCTGGCCGTGTTGCCTGCCCCGGTGCGGGAACAAATAGGATTGGCTTATTTACTGGCCAGAGCCGCCGATACCCTTGCCGATTCCGGACAACTGGAGGATGGCGACCGCTTACGTCTATTACGAGAGCTCAAGGCCTCGATACAGCGGGGAAATTCCGAGACAGCTACGTTGCGGTCGATCGACCGCCTGATCAGTTCTGCCGGATTTTCCCGTGATGAGCAGCAGTTGTTGGCAGAACTCGGCCGATGTCTGGCTATCCTACAAAAGGTCCATCCGAAAGACCGGGGATATATTGCCGAGGTGTTGGGTGTACTGATCGGCGGTATGGAGTTTGATATTGAAAAATTTCCCCGAGGAGGGGAGGGGGCGCTGCATGCACTGGCGGAGATGTCGGAATTCGAATTTTACACGTACTCGGTGGCCGGTTGCGTGGGGGAATTCTGGACCAACATGATGTGTGCCCATTTACCGGGATTTTCCCGATGGGAGCCGGTTGTCATGGTGCCGTTGGGGATCCGGTTCGGCAAGGGGCTGCAAATGGTCAATATTCTTCGTGACATGGCCGAGGACCTGCGAAAGGGACGCTGCTATATTCCCTTGTCCCTTCTGGCCTCGAGCGGGCTGAAACCTGAGGATTTGCTGGATTCAAGTTGTGAGAAGAAATTCCGGCCGTTGTATCGAAGCTTACTGCTGGAAGCCGGACGCCATCTCGATCAGGGATGGCGCTATACGATGCTGGTGCCCCGGACGCAATTGCGGGTTCGATTGGCCTGTATGTGGCCTATTTTAATCGGGATACGGACCCTCCAACGGTTATCCGTCTCGCCCGATATCCTCAATCCGGAACGAATTGTGAAGGTTTCGCGTCCGGAGGTCTACCGCATTATGGGATTTACCGGCCTGACGGGCGGATGCGGGTATGTGGGATCGGCGTACTGGGGGTACTGGCGCAAGCGGATCGTGTGAGCCTTATTCCTGTTTGGGGGCAAGGAGCTTTTCCCCTTTTCGAAAGACTCCATAAATGGCCTGCGACGGGCAGGCATCGAGGCATAACCGGCAGGATTCCATACAACGGGAGGAATCGAATTTATAGGGAGGGGTCGAAAGCCATGCCCCGGTGGGGCAAATGGGAATACAAATGGCGTTATGCGTACAACGGTCGGGATGCCGTACTAAATGGTCCCTGCGTACCATCATGGGGTTCACTCCTTCAAAAAGACCTTGTGAAAAAATTTCCAACATATTCATGGTTGAACATTTCCTTGTGAATCCCATTTCCGAACCAACTCGCGAATACGGGATTTCAATTCGGGGATGGAAGCCGAATTTCGTTCGATGGCATTGAGGATATTCTCCAGGCGAACCTGCCGGCCGGTCTCTTGATCCAGCGCATGCAGGCGATCATATTCCTGGAAAGCGGCCGGATAGCGGGATTCCACATGTGGCCGGACCAATTGGAGGGCGGAGGTCATCAGTTGCGGTTCATCCTGAAGGGCCGAGGTCACGCCGAAACATCCATTGGAGAACACCAACGCGGTATAGGTTTTCCCTTCGGGAAACGGGAGGCACTTTTCCAATGTCAGCCCTTCCGCTTCCTCCCACGTTTTCAGGAACCCCGGAAACGACTTGAGGTAGGCGACCTTTTCGGAGTTGGTCTTCCACTTATCCTGGGGGGTCATGGGTGCCATTGGTCACGCAGATTAGGAAAGGTTGAACGTTTGGACGGCCACCGCCCGGTGCACACTCGCACAACTCATGTGACGGCAGGCAAGGACCCGTTTTTGCCGGGCATCAGGAGACGCTCCACGACCTGCCCCTGCAGAATATGCCGCTCCATGATTTCCGTCACATCGGCCTCATTACCCACCCAGTACCAAACGCCTTCCGGGTAAATCACCACGCTGGGTCCGTATTCACACTGATCCAGGCAGCCGGATTTATTGGCTCGAACGATGCCCTTCAATCCGAGCCGTTCCACTTCTTTCTTAAAGTGTCCATGCAATCGTTCAGCTCCCAAATCCGCGCAACAACCTCGCGGGTCCCCTTTGGGCCGTTGGTTGAGACAGACAAAGATATGGTGCTTAAACTTACTCATTGCTATCTGTCCTGTTGTTGATGAAAATAGGCGATAAGGAATTGAACGTATGCGCTGATCTTACCTGAGCATTATTGAGAGTGTCCAGGGAAAGTGTGGCGTTTTGGTCGGGAAGAGACGGACATGCATGCAAGGCAATGGGCGCCCACAGGGCCAAACTGCTCATAGGGAGGACACTGAAAACGCATGATAACGTTAGGAGTTCCCACAGAGATCAAGGATCAGGAATATCGAGTGGCCCTCACGCCGCATGGCGTGCGGGAGGTGCGGGGGAGGGGCCATCGGGTGCTGGTGCAATCCGGGGCCGGTGAAGGAAGCGGATTTTCCGATGAACAGTATCGTCAGGCGGGGGCTGTGATCATGCCGGACGCCAAATCCACCTTTGATGAATCCGGCATCATCGTGAAGGTCAAAGAACCTCAACCCGTCGAATTGACCCTCCTCCGGAAGGAGCATGTGTTATTCACGTATTTGCATTTGGCTGCCTCAAAGGTCTTGACCGAAGCCCTGCTGAAAATCGGATGTACGGCGATCGGGTATGAAACTACCCAGGATGCCACGGGGCACTATCCGCTTTTACGCCCGATGAGCGAGATTGCCGGACGAATGTCGGTGCAAATCGGGGCGCAATTTCTTGAAAAACATCATGGTGGGGGAGGAATTTTATTGAGCGGGGTGCCGGGCGTCTCTCCCGGAAAGGTGGTTATTCTGGGATCCGGTGTCGTAGGGGCTTCCGCAGCGAAAATTGCCGTCGGGATGGGTGCCGAGGTGACGGTGTTGAGCGTGGATCTTTGGCAATTACGGGAAATGGACCAGTGGTATCAAGGGCGCATCCGGACCGTGGCGTCCAATCAAACCCAACTTGAACTGCACGTCCCGCAGGCGGATCTCGTCATTGGGGCGGTCTATCTGCCGGCGGCCCGGACTCCCCAGTTGATCAGCCGGACGATGCTGGCGCAGATGAAGGCCGGATCGGTGTTTGTCGATGTCTCAGTGGATCAGGGGGGATGCGCGGAAACCACGCGGCCCACCACCCATACGGATCCGGTGTATGTCGTGGATGGGGTGCTGCATTATGCGGTTCCCAATATTCCCGGCATTGTGCCCCATACTTCAACTCTAGCCTTGACCAACGCCACATTACCTTTTATAGTCCAGCTGCTTGATGATGGGTTGGATGGGGCTCTTCACACCCATGACGGCCTCCGGAAGGGAGTCAATATCCTGATGGGGCGGTTGGTGTCCGAGGCGGTGGCGTCGGCGCATGGGTTACCCTGGGAGCCGGTTCTCCCTTTATCGTAGGATGAGTTGATCGGGGCGTAGCGCAGACCGGTAGCGCACCGCGTTCGGGACGCGGGGGTCGGAGGTTCAAATCCTCTCGCCCCGACCAGTTTTGTGATCCTCGTGTATTTCCTGCCGTGGTTGTTCGGTGTTGGACACCTCCAGCCCCCACTATTTGCATACAGGTTGAGTCCGGGTGCACCCCTTCAACGCCGAAATGAGCATTGAGTCTCTATTTTGAGGTCGGAGATGGATATGATCGGAAACCTTGCGGCTGTGATAAGTTTGGTGATCGTCATGGGATTACTCTGGGTCGTGCGGGGCTTGAAGAGAGAAGTCCGAACTCTGAAGCGGGATTGGTACTATCAGCAACAGGCAGTGAAGGGGATATCACACGACATCTCCGCGGCTGTCGATCCGTTACGAGTGCAGCTGGCGTCCCTGGCGGAAGGCAAGCCGGTATCATCGGAACTCATTCGTTCCGGGCGGCTCTATCAGGACATTACCGGACCTGAGGCTGCCGGTATGGCAGGGGAACCGAACGGCCGGTCGGACATCTATTGGTTGGATGTGCGTTCCTCTACCGATTTCGCCAGGCGAAGGATTCCCGGCGCGCGCCTGATTCCGGTTGAACAGTTGGAGGCCCGTTACCGGACCGAATTATCCCCGTCCCTTCCTTCCATCATCGTCTATTGCGATGAAGGGGACCGCAGCCGGTTGGCATGCGATTTTTTGAGCAGGCAGGGATTCACGAATATCATCCATTTGCGGGGTGGGTTGGCAGGATGGTCTGGGCCGCTGGAGGGGGATGGGAGCGGCACGTTAATTCAGATTACGTCTAAAAAAAGATCCTCGGCGAAAGAAGTTGCGTCTTAGGGCATGCAACAGCCTATTGATCGGGAATTGACCAGGGAGGTGGCATGGTATCGGATTTAATGATTTTAAATGTCGTCGGTCCGTATCGGGAACCCAAAGAGCCGGCCTTTTCCTATGACTATAGTGTGCAACGTCCTGATTGGGCCACCCCGCAGGGGGTGCGTATCAAAGTGGCCATTGAGGGGGAATTAGGGACCCTGAAGACAGCCGTGTTGGATGTGCAGGGAGGAACCGTCGGGCAACAGCTGCGAGTGAACCAGATCCTCATGCGCGCCATTGCCGATCAAAAACTTGCCCTGGTCGATGCCGACGGATTGTTGAATGAAAGGCGGGATGTGATGATCGGCCCTTTTACGGACAGTTTATCGCATTTGTCCGAACCGTTGGCCCAATGGATGAATGCGGAAAAGGAGAAGTTGCGGCAGATAATCAAGGAGCAGATCGGTATCTGATCATGGGTTCTCTCTCCGTGCCGGCCGTGCCGGCGCAACGGGGCAGTCGGAATGAGGCATTCAATTAGAAGATGCGTTGGTACCGTCTGGCATAGACCCCGGTTTCGTCTTCCCCGTATCCGATCGAGCCGTATTCGGGTTGATTGCGATTATACAGATCAATCGAATAGTGTCCCCGGACATGCTCCATGGCTACTTCGTAAGGAATGGAGTTGGGATAAAATTCCCCCGGGGCATGAGCTCCCCGTCCCAAGGCCTTGGCGGAATCCTCTACCGCATATCGGTTTTCGGAAAAAATATAGATATCGGCAATGGCAAATTCCCCCAATTTGTCTCCGGGGGTCGTGGGGGGGAGGATGGTATCCAGGGTGCCGTCCGCCCGGTGTTGTTGCAGATAATACAATAAGGCAATCACCTGACTGTCCGTAGTGGTTGGAGGAACGAGTAAAGTGATGGCGTTCATGTTTTCGACCATCGAGGTGGCTTCGAATGTGGGAACGAGATCGGTGGAGGTGATGGAGGGAGGATTACCCGTTGCCGTGGGAGCCGAGCCGCTTCCGGGGGCTTTGGTGTTTTTGGACTGGGGAATGATCATGACAATAAACAACCAGAGGCCGAAAATGACCCCGAACACCACAATAATGGGATGAATGCCAACCCGCCGCCCTTCGGTCGGTTCTTCGTCGCTCACCTACGCCTCTCCTTTTTGACAAGACTCCGAACCTTTCAACTCCGGATGCCGTTCAAGGTGCTTGGCCGATTCCCACCAATCATCCATTTCCCGTGGAGAACAATGGTTCAGGGATTTTCCGTTTCTGGAGGCCTGTTGCTCCACATGAGTAAAGCGTCGGATGAAGCGGTTGGTGGATTTCCGCAAGGCTTCCTCCGGGTTGACCTGAAGAAAGCGCGCCAGATTGACGAGGGAAAATAAAACATCACCCAATTCGTGTTCAACCGCATCGGCTTGAGGCGAGCGGGGGGGACGTGGGACGGCGGCTTCTCGTGTCAGATCTTCCGCGGCCGTCGAGAGCTCGTGAAGCTCCTCACGGAATTTGTCCAAAACCGGTTCAATGGTGTGCCAGTCAAAGCCTGACCGGGCCGCCCGCTTTTGCACTTGATAGGCTCGATCAAGGGCCGGAGAGGTTTTAGGGACGCCCTGCAGCGCCGATACCGGTCCCCGGTCGCGGCCTTGTTCTTCCTGCTTAAGTTGGTCCCATTGGGTGACCACATCCTGAGCGGTGCTGAGGGCAGGCTTCGCCGGATCGGACGCAAAGACATGGGGATGCCGGCGAATCAGTTTCTCCCCCAAAGTCCGGCAGACATCGTGAAAGGTAAACTGGCCATGTTCCGAGGCAATCTGGGCATGAAACAATATTTGTAACAGCAGGTCCCCGAGTTCCTCCTTGATTGCCGCCGGCTCTTGCGAATCCAGGGCTTCGAGCACTTCGTACGTCTCTTCCAATAAGTAGGGTTTAAGAGACTGATGAGTTTGTTCGCGATCCCACGGACATCCTTCCGGACTCCGGAGCCTGGCCATGATCTGCATGAGGGCGTCACCGGTCATTTTGCCGGGGGGTGATGAATGATGAGGTTCGGTCATAGGGCAATCGGCCTTTCCGGTTTGATGAAAGCGAGGGTATTATAGCGTGTTCTCCGGACTCTGTAAGCATGGGCGGATTCTTGATCCGCAGGAATTATTAATGGTACCGTGGAGGTGGTAAGGAGGGAACGGGTATGAGTGAAGAAGAACGTGGGTTTGTGGTGCGGGATAAGCGTGGCCGAACGGATAGCAGCGGGGATGCTTCATCTACACTGAAGCAATCGGAATCGACATCGTCATCCGCCGCACCTGGGGGGCAAGGTGACACACACCATCAGGCACCGCCTGTGACCTTTTCTTCATTTGTTTTTTCCCTCGGCACCTCGGCACTCATGCTAATGGGCGAAACGTTGGACCCAAATCAACCGCAACCTCCGGTCAATTTGCCTCAGGCCAAGGAAATTATTGATATCCTGTCCATGCTGGAAGGTAAAACGTCAGGGAACCTTTCCACGGAAGAAGCCTCGGTCATTCGGGATATGCTG
>JBDIVP010000080.1:0-13501 GCA_039794325.1 Candidatus Inrsubterrania sp. | reverse complement strand
GTTTTCGCAATACTGCTCATGAAGTGGCTCCTTTCTTTGAAGAGGGAAGATGACGTTCTTGGTCGAAGGCCATCTCACCATAGAAGGGGGAGCCGCTTCAAATTCCAACTAACTTTAGCACTCTCTCAAAGCCTTTTATACTCCTTAAGGCGCTGATTGGCTTCATCGGTAATGGGGAGCCATTTTCATTGGACCAAAAATTTCATCAGTGGCAGGCATAAAAACCGATCTTCATACATTTGGACATCTTCCATTTCATTATTCCACTGCTCTCCATAACGATTAAATTGACGAACTAAATATAAATAGGCATGAATAAACCGTCATGCGAGGCGCCCCT
Source organism: Candidatus Inrsubterrania sp. (assembly GCA_039794325.1). Lineage (GTDB taxonomy): Bacteria > Nitrospirota > Nitrospiria > Nitrospirales > UBA8639 > JACKFE01. The sequence continues at coordinate 13,161 of JBDIVP010000080.1, read as the reverse complement.
TATCTTCATAAAGATGAGATGAGTCCAGAAACTGACGTAAGAAATAGGTCCCATGAGGCAACAATGGTGCCCTGAGAACTTTAGCATCAGAGGAAAAACTAAAGTTTGAGCCTGCCTCGCAAGGAGCACTTTGGAATAGTTGTCTGGAGATAAATCGCGCCTAAATCGGGTGACATCAGGAACGTACCTTATTGTTCCTCGCAAGGATATTTCCGAAACCGTCAATCTGTCTGGCAAAAATTCTTTGGGAAGGAAATGACATTGACGAAGGACAGGATAACGAAAAAGCCCATAGATGACATCCCCGGCACCATAATATTCAAGTGTTACCGCTCTCACAGCCGACAGCGAGGACATATGAGTGGTATCCAAAATGCTTCTGCTACCATCAACTATATTTCCATCCCGATTAACCGGAACAGTCTTGGCGTATGCCAAAACAGAATTGGAATCCTCATCAATAGTTTGACTTAATTTTTTAAGCCAACGTCTATCAACCCAATCATGATCAGAATACCAGGCAAAAAAATCTGGCCGACACAATTCTCCTCCCAATAAAGCCGCTTTATTCCAATACGCAATCAATCCTTTGCGGTTTAAATTATGTAAGAGAGAATTTCTTGCATCCATTTTTGCGTAGAGCTCCAAAACGGTTCGGGTGTCATCTGACTACCCATCATTGAGAATCATGACATGAAAATCACTAAAAGATTGGCCCAAAAGAGCCTCTAAGGCAGGCCGAAGCTAAGGCGATCCATTGCAAACTGGCATCCCAATGCAAATTTTTTATTCATTTTCCAATGGCAAAATTCTGCCTGCCTTTTTTGCACCCACCACAAGAACCGATCGTGGCTTTTTAATATTGAAATTCCTAACATCAAGAACGGACACCTGCTGAGTGAAGAGAAGTTGCTTAAGTCGATCAAATCCTATATATACCCCACTCCACGTGGTATTTTCATGGACTTTCCCTTCATGGGAGCCTGGCATATAATGAACAGAATATGTTTCAAAGTTTTCCGTACGCCCGAACTGCCCTTGATCACCGAAAGAAAAATCCTCACAATTTAATTGAAGAATGAGTTTTCCCCCACACGAAAGCACACGACACATTTCAGAGATGGCTTTTTCATATTCAGAAAGTTTTCTAATGTGTTGTAAAACTGCATATGAAAACACTAGGCTCGCACACTCATCAGGAAGGTCAATGCAACCACCGGGATCCACACAGACCAACTTCTCTACACCAGGGACAAGACGGCGACAATGATCCAGCATTGTTGGAGATATGTCCACCCCTATACACCTGACACCACCTTCAACCAAGGCATTGAGAATTCGACCGGCGCCACAACCATATTCCACTACTAAACCTTTCCTCCCTCCTTTCGACAGATAAGGCAAAACCAACCGGTTTGCTAAGGCCCGGCCTTTGGCAAAAAACAACTCCAAGTGCTTTTCGGAAAAGGAGGCAGGATCCGAATCAGCCATTTCAGGCATCGTCATTACTGCAAACAAAGGATTTTCTTTGGCCTTTTCTTCCCAGGAATTCCCTTCCCAATGACCTGGGATTTGCCATCCCACTTTCATGGAAGACCACCTAAAAAAAATTCCCCTGAGCGGATTAATCATACGAAACCAAATTTTAGGGATTAACATAAAGCGTGTTATTTCCCTTGCCTTTGTCAGTTTGGCTTCCAGGATGCCACTAGAACCGAAGAAAAATTTCGTTCGTTTAACGCTCTAGACAGTATCGTCACAAGACTGGACCCCAAAGAACGATACACCGGATTTGCACGATGCCCAAAAAGGACGAGGCCTTTTTCGCATACCGTGTCGCAATCCCTCGCCAGCCTTTGAGCCGCAGAAAGGCCTTCTCCACCAGCTGGCGCATTGGATACAGGTACCGATCCTATGGAAGAGGAGGACATGCCGATTATTCTTGGGTGGAATGATCGGCACCATGTTCCGACGGACGGCCTCCGTGAGCATGGTATCGTTATCATTCGCTTTTTCTGCAAGAAGCGCGGGGGCCTCGAAGCCGTTCGTTAAACTTGCAGCCTGCGGGCAATCCGCCACGGGACCTGCTGTAACAAGAACTCGGAGCGGCAGACCATGCTCATCCACGGCCAGATGGATTTTGGTGTTGAGCCCTATTTTGTGCGCACCATGGCCTCATTGCCTCCACTACCCAGGCCGCTTGAGGGTACACCTTCACATAGCGGGGGTCGATGATGAGCCACTCCTTGTCGGGTTCGTCAATCAGCCGTTCCAGAATCGGTTCCCAGAGCAACTTGTCGCGCCAGCGGCAGGACCGGCGATGGGTGTTCTTCGAATCGCCAAGATCAGGGGGAAGATCCTGCCACGCGGCCCCGGTGCGTAAACTCCAGAACACGGCCTTAAGAAACAACCGATTGTCCCGCGCCTGCCCACCCCAGCACCTTGCCTAGCCTGTCAAGAGCGGCGCTAAGAGCTTCCACAGTCGCTCAGAAAGGTCGTGCCGTCTGTACGCCAGCTTCATCGCGTCGCCCCCTTACCGGGCGAAGCGTAACATATTTCTATTTCGTGACGACACTAACTAGCAGTTCAGCAGGGCACAAGGACATTTACTCTCAGGTGATTTGAGCAAATCCCATACAACAAGATAGCAATCAGCCACAACTAGATTTTCGCTCACTAAAATAATTGCAAGAATGTTGATAAATTTTTCCTGACAGAATAGCCATCTCTCTCAGCTTGAAAACTAATGGCGGGACAACATCCCTACCTTCCAAAACATCTTTTAAAATCATACGAGGAAGTTCCCAGCATGCTTCTCGCACAACGCGCATTATTTGTTGGGGAAAATTTTTGGAATGTTCTCGTTTAACCAAAACTGCGGATTTCCCGGAGGCAAAACCTCTTTTGATTATGTATCCGAACCTCATCTTTGCAGTTGGGACATGATGATAGATAAAACTCTCCAAACTATAAAATATTCGGCGGTTCGGAGGTGGATTCTGCTCTCTATATTTCTCCAGAACGGCTCTCTCCTCGCCAAGGCGAACTTTATTGCCAATCATCCCGAAATGAGAAGAAAACATTCCTAGTGCCTTCAACAACTCTGACTGGATGATAAAGTTGCCTCCACTTATACGACAATCATGAAATCCCGTGGAAGCGGCATTTTTTCGAATTTCCAATTCATCTTTAAACCAATGTGGTTTGGATGAGGTATAATAAGGGTAAATTGGCCCTCCGAATATATCCGGAGTATGTTGCCTAATCACCTCTAACACGTTTTTTACATATTGATCATTGGGCATCCCGTCATCATCCAAAAAACATAAATATCTGCCTTGCGATTCGCTTACTCCACGATTTCTTGCATAAGACAATCCTTGTCGGCTCTCTTGGACCCCCCTAAACCAAGGGTATCGCGATTCATACTCACGGATTAAACCAGCTGTATTATCCGTGCAATTATTTTGAACGACAATCACCTCGACTTCATCAGAGGTTAATTTTTCAATTTGCGGGACAAGGGCCATCAAACACAGCCGGAGAAGGGCTTCCCGATTAAATGTACAAATTATAATGGAAAGGGCTTTGTCATTTTTAAAGGTGCTTTGCTCGGCATTTCCCAACCTCGTCTTTTCATTACAACTTGTCCTATACCATTCGTTTTCCTTAGCCAACTTACTGATTCGTTTTTCGGCTTTCCTTAAATTCGCCTTGGCAGCTTTTAACTTCAACAGCAAACCGGCATAATCTTGATATAAAATTCGCCACTTATGATCCAACGTCGCACGGACAAAATCGGCGAAAGGCATTTTAGCTTCCGCCTCTGAGTGCTCTTGCAAACGCTTCAATTCCTGCACACATTCATACCTATAATTATTGAGTTGTCGCTGATAGTGAAGCAGGGCAAGGTAGAGCAGACGTGAAGCCTCTTCGTTGCTATTGCTCCCTAACTGCTTACCAGTTAATTCCCTGAAGTAAAAAGTAATATGACTAAGGTAAGGGAACTGCGGGTGATTCTGGAAGTTAAAAAGGGTTTCCATTTGTTTTGCCATGGGGTTTTTATAGGATTCGTGTTCAGGATTAACCCGACGAAAACGTATGGCACCTGGCACACACTTTATATTTCCCAGGATTCCCATTGCCCCGACAAGGAGCCGATCGGGAAGTAATTCATTTGGAAACACCCCACACCTCTGCAAACATGCTGCATTAAATAACCCATAAACCATATCTCCAGCCCCAGATGGCATGAGTGCAAGATGTTTGATTCGTTCATGGCTGGTCATTTCCGTCGTATCAATTTGGCGACATTCCCCCACCACATGAAAATTATCACCATTTCCCAGAACATGCATCGTGCGTCCATACCCCAAGATTAAATTTGTGGAAGACTCGGCCATTTGCACTAAATTCGACAACCAATCAATAGACACCCAGTCATGATCCGAGTACCAAGCGAACCATTTGGGACAAAATTCTTGTAAACCAATTTGGGCCACCCTCCGCCACGCGCTAATTAACCCTTGATTGGATGGATTGGATTGGAATGAAATACGATCATCCTGCTTGAGATATTTTTCAATGATTTGCACAGACTCATCACTCGACCCATCATCCAGGACAACTACACGGAATGAGGAATAGGTCTGATTCAGCAAGGCCTCAAAAGCTTTGGCCAGATATGTACCGCCGTTATACACTGGCATGCCAATGCACACCATCGCTTTACTCATTTCAATACGACCTCAAAAGAAAAAACGTAAACATTCCCATCCCACAGGCTCTATCAACTTGCCGGGCTGTCCCTGTAAGGCCCGGACCGCTCAGGTTGCAATACGATTTCCATTTGCGAATGAACGGTAGTCTCCCAAGCAAGGGGAACGGCAATCAAACATTCATGGGGCATTCACCGTTTTTTTCTTAGAAACACAGATCCAAACGTATAAGGTGCATTCTCGAAAGTCGGATGCTGCAGGTAACTTTTCTGATTGTCTTGAAATTTTTGATTTCCAATTAACTCGAAGCTGTCGATGCCAAGAAAACTCCTTTGGATATCCGCCTCGGTTTTCAGTGCATTTCTGGGGCTCGGATCCTTCCCAATTCCAACAACCCCCGGTGCAGGGTTTCTATAATCAAAAGTCAAAGAAAGGATCCCTCCCGGCTTAAGGCATCTGGCAATTTCCTTTAATGCCGCCTGTTTTATATCAAAATCTAGATGTTCGAATACGCAAATGGAAAAAGCATGATCAAAATGTTCGCTTGGAAGGTCCAGGTTTCGCATATCCATACAGTAAGAATGCATTCCCTTCCATCCCATCGCCTTTGCCACAGCCTCTCCATTGGCTAAAAGTCGTTCATTCAGATCCACGGAATGCAACTCATACCCTTGGGAAGCCATATAGCAAGAAAACAGGGAAGAAGCCCCTCCCGCATCCAATAAACGCATACCGGCACGTAATTGAGGGCGCATGTACTGCAATACCCAGTAAATTTCCCAATACAGGAACCAAGGGTATCGTAAATCATCTTCCGAACCCTCCAGAGGTTGATACTGAAGACGTTGAACATCCCCTCGTTCCAAAGCTTTGGCCTCTGCCTTGTCAATTTGATATTTATGGGATTTAGCCTTGAAAAGCACTTTTTGCAAACGTCCCCACAAATCAGTGCCTGCCTCACGGATCGGGGTTTTCGGTAATGTCCCCACCCATGAGGAAGGAGAAACCCCACGCCTATACATTTCCCTAATCAAAGTATTCAACTCTTGTATCAATGGCGTAGCATCTGATGACATCAGATCATCCCGATCCATGCTTTTATTAATGGGAGATTCATTCCAATTCCTGCTCATGCTCTTTTCCTTAAACAGATGTTTTTTCCACAATTGACTTTTCTGATGAACATCCCTCTCGGAAAAACTATCCATCTCATGAGACTCTTTATTGAAATATTCCTTATTCATCAAAGTAGACGATAGCTCTCCGACTCTTCGACCATTAAGTGTCTTTTGAGAAAGATTCTTTAAATCGGCTGCCAATCGTTCAATTGGGTCCGAGGCCGGCAACAAGGTTTTGAGAGCCCAGTGGGCAAGGGTTGAATCACCCCCATGATTAATGAGGCCAACACAAATATCCACAAACTCTTCCGGAGAACCCAGTTTTGGGGCATAGTCATACCACTCACAATGAAGGCTATCCGGAATCTGAATGGGGGCGAACATCCAGGCAGGTTTTCCTGCAATCGCAGCTTCCAGTAAGCTGGTACTATAGGAAGATACAACCAAATCGCTAGCTAAAATCCACTCACGAACCGATCCTTCCTTAATAAACTTTATTTTTTCAGTTTCTTTTCCAACTTCGGATTTAAAAAATTCCTGTATATTGCGAGTGGGCACCGCTGGCCGAGGTCGAAAAATGATTTCTATATTGTCCTCATTGGAAGCCCGCAAACAGGCCATCAGCAGTAATTTTAAGGAAGGGATAGAAAATTTAACCAGCTCCTCCAATTCCTTTCGATCTCCACCAAGGGAAACAAAGAAATCAATTTTCTTTTGCGCAAAAGCCCACCGGTAATTTTCGGGAACGAAAATCCATCGCTTGTTCAAATCCAGATTATGAGCCTGGGCGAGTGCGGCACGATCTTGAAAAAAACTTCTATAGGGATCTTTATACAGTTGGTAAGCTGGATGTCCGTTGACAACCACCTTGCTTTCCGGAACACCATGCTCTAAAAGATAATCTCGATAAAAATTTCCCCACGCATAATGAATGACACCGGTCTTCGTTATCTCATCTGCGGGGGCTTTGATTTTTTTATGGGCATTATAGTGAAGCTGCTCCCATGCCACATTAACATGGATAGCATCGGGCCAACGTTTGAACACTTCCTCGGTCGCAAGGGCCCCTTTCACAAAATATACGAAAGGATGTACGACAACCTTCGGATCAAACCCGACGAGAAAATTTTGAATATGCTGATACAAATTGCACACTTCCACTTTCAAATTGTATTTGTGCTCAGCGATGGCTTTAACGGCACAAGCCACGTCAAACTCTCTGGCCACGTGCTCTATCAGCCAAAGGACATCAATGGGTTTCTCCTCCAATGGCCTAGCACGATTTGAAAAATCCGGAAAACGAATCAACTCTTACGCTCCCAATAATTCTTTTTTTATACCTAGAACATCAAGCTGCACTTTGGCTAAAACTTCCTCATTCGTACCGCAGGGTGGAAAATCGGACAATCCCATTTGCTGCACGCACACCCGTTCGTCCTTCCATCCGGCCACGGTTCGCGCAATCATATCTCCCTGACCGCCGATCTTATAATGATTGTCCAGACAGAAGACCCGGCCATAGCCCGCAAGCACCTCCCGCAACCATTCCGCATCAATACGATTCAACCAGGGCAAATTGACGACTTTGATTCTGATGCCTTTGGTCTTTTCAAGAATCTTCGCGGCTTCCACGGCTGCACTCAGGAGAACCGGCCCATAGGTCATGATGACGGCTTCCCTCCCTTCCACCAGAGTCACCCCTTGCCCCACCTTCGGCCGGTACCCTTGGGGCAGGCTGAATGACACGTCCCATGGAATCGAGATCAACCGCAGATAACTGCTCTCCATGGTTTCATTGAGACACCAATCCAAAAGCATCCCTACCTCATCCTCACAAGAGGGTTCCATCAGGACCAGGTTGGGAATGGCAGCTAAAGTCGAGATATCTCGAACGGCCTGGTGGGAATGCCCCGGCCCTCCCGGAACCACCCCAGCCAATGAGCCAACATAAATGATCTTTGATCGTTCAGAGGCATTGTTATAGATTTGTTCATTCGGTCGTGCGGAGAGAAAACAGGCAAAGGAGTGCACGACGGGGATTAATCCTTGCAATGCCATACCTCCCGCCATGGAAACCATATCCTGTTCCGCAATGCCACACTCGAAAAACCGCTGCGGAAAGCGATCGCGAAACGGAATAAGGCCTGTATCCAGAACCAGGTCGGCATCCAACGCCACGAGGTTCTGGTGTCGTTCGGCTTGTTCAAGTAAGGCGCGACTATAGGCCGGGATTAACCGTTGGGACTTGGATGAGGGTGGTCGCTTCGTTTCGTGATAAACCGTCTCACACATCACCGGCTCGGCACCGGAGGCTTCAAGTCGGCGATTTAGACGTTCCTGAATTTCTGTAATGGCCAAACGATAGGAATCGGCATCCGGAGCCCCACTATGAAAACGATACATCGCCACATCCGAATCCAATGCGGTGTGCTCCATAAAGGAGACACCCTGCCCTTTCACCGTATCGGCAATGATGATTTTGGGCCTGGGGTCACCGCGCACCCCCTCCAACGTCTTTGCCAAAGCCGCCAGGTCATGCCCATTGCACCGTTCCACCCGCCAGGCAAAAGCCCGCAACTTGCCTTCCAGATCGCCCAGATCGGCAACCTGTTTGACGAAAGTATCCGACTGCAATTTATTGTGGTCAATGATGGCCGTAATTTCGTGTAACCCCTGATTGGCGGCGGAGAGCAACGATTCCCAAAATTGTCCTTCCTGCAATTCTCCATCGCCGGTCATGACAAAGACGCGTCCGGTTCGTCTGGCCAGTCGATTGGCTAACACCATCCCTTTCGCCTTCGAAATACCCATTCCCAAGGATCCAGTATTGGTGACGATGCCCGGCGTGGCTACATCTGGATGACCAGGCAGGCCGTCTATGCGACGAAGGGAATGAATTAAGCGGATATCCAGCTTGCCGATGCCCATCATGGCTGCATAATACCCCGGTGCATCATGTCCTTTTGAGCTAAAGAACACGTCACCGGATGAGTCCATAGTAGGAGCCAAATCCAATTCTTCCAGAAGCAGCCAACTGACAATATCCAAACTGCTGAAACTACTGCCAATATGTCCGGAACCCGCCCGGGCAATCATATACAACACATTGAAGCGGCACATATCGGCAAAGAGTGATGCCCGGTGCTCGCAATGAATTTTCAGGGCCCGAATACGCGTAAATTCCGAATAGGGAATGTAGGCCAGTTTGCCTTCCACCGACGATCCGACTTGATCACCCATCCTCAACACTCCTTATTGTTGGTCACGAGATAGGTGAACCGGGTAAGGAGTGGGACGCACCATAGGCAATGTCGCCCGCTGATTCGCCACTAAGCGTTCGGCCACCCACCAGTCTTCGATTTCATTAATATCGAATCCTTCCGGATCCCGGCTGATGAACGGAATGACGGCTTCCCCGGCAATACTATGCTGTTCCAGGGCCACCCGGGACCATGCCATTTCGAGACTGGCATCCTGTACATAGATTTCCGGGAGAGCTGCATATTGACTGCTGTGCCAAGGAGTCGTTCCGTTGCTGAAGGGCATTAATGGTAGCATCCGCTGCTCTCGCACCACCCACATTTTGCCGGGATGCTGTTTGCATTTTTGAACGGCACGGAGCGAATCGGCACCGCGATTCTGAACAAATATGGTCCAAGCCCGTTTGATCGTCTCAGCTCGCCGGAAGGGATTGGTTGGTCGGAGAATGCTAAACACCGAATAGTCGCGCCCCTCCCTCTGCAGCGCTTTCAACATCCACACAACCCAGTCAATATCCGGGGATTGGTCTCCTGAAATCTTAGATGGACGCAACCACGGTACCTCTGCCCCATAATAGCGGGCCACGTCTGCATACCGTTCGTCATCAGTGGCACAAACAACCGCCTCGAAGACCCCACTCTCCAACGCAGCTTGAATGGCATAAGCCAAAACCGGATGCCCATTAAACGGACGGATATTTTTGTGTGGAATCCGTTTGGACCCGGAGCGAGCAGGAATCAACGCAACGGCGGAAGGCTTCATAAGGGTCAAATGAGATCGCCCCGGACGAGGAAGGAAATATTTTTGAGTTCGGAATAGACGTCCAGGGCTTCAACGCCCGGTTCACGTGTACCATTGCCCGATGCCCCGAATCCCCCAAACGGCATATGAGGCTCGCTTCCATAGGTCCCCAAGTTAATATTGGCTACACCTGCCCGCACGCGTTGCGCAAACCACATGGCGCGATCCACGTTGCGTGTATGAATAGCGGCTGTCAGGCCATAATCACTGTGGTTGGCCAACTCCAGGGCTTCGGATAGATTTTCCACTTTATACAAAGTTGTTACCGGCCCAAAAATTTCCCGGCAGCTCAAGTCCGCCTTGGCATCCAAACCCTCCACAACCGTTGGAAGGACATAATATCCGTTCTTCAATTCGGGGTCAGCCGGCGCCTCTCCACCGCAGAGAATTCGTCCGCCCTCCTGTCCTGCCTGGTGCACAGCTTTCAGAATCGCCTGATGTTGACGTCCATTAATAACGGGACCCAGATCGCAACCCTCATTGATTCCGAGTTTCAACCTCTTGGCATTGGCAATCAACCGATCCCGAAATTCTTCATAAACGTGGCGAAAGACAATCAATCGGCTTCCCGCCGCACACCGTTGCCCCGCATTACTAAACGCCGACAGCGATGCCCAGGTTACCGCCTGCGTCAGCTCTGCATCATCACACACGACAAATGGATTTTTTCCTCCCAACTCCAAGGATACTCGCGCCAAACGTTTTCCCGCCGTTTCGGCAATCCAGCGCCCGACTCCCGTGGATCCGGTAAAACTGATGACGGCTACACGATGATCGGCAACCAAAGCGGCGCCGGCGGTTTGTCCGCTTCCCTGAACAATGTTCAGCACCCCATCGGGTACTCCGGCTTCCGCTGCCAATTGCCCGAAAATCCAAGCGATTTGCGGGGCATCTTCCGAAGCCTTCAAAACCACCGTATTCCCGCAAATAAGCGCCGGGAAGACCTTCCATGCAATATTGGCAAGAGGCGTATTGGCCGGAACAATCAGCCCGGCAATTCCCCGGGGTTGCCGAACCGTATGGCTATACTTTCCAGCCATGCCGGAAGTGAGGGAGCGGCCATACAACCTCATACCTTCTCCGGCAAAGTATTCACCTTGCAAAATGGCAGCCCCAACTTCACCATTAGCATCCCGAGGAGGTTTGCCCGTTTCCAACGCCATGCAATCAGCCAATATCTTTCGACGATGCTTCATTTTGTCTACAAGCTCCGCCAACACTTGTCCGCGCTTAACCGGGGTCCATTCAGCCCAGTGAGAATAGGCCCGTTCGGCGGCCGTAACGGCCTGCTTGACGTCCTCTTCACTCGAATCGGCCACGTGACTCATGACCTCCCCGGTGTGGGGATTAAATTTCACCAGCCGGTTATCTCCGGTCGGCCAACTTTCACGGCCGTTTATGAAATTGGGTATCTTCGCAATTGCCATGGATTCCATTAGATCGCTGTCCAACCTCCATCAATAATAAGATTGGCGCCCGTCATATAACGTGAAGCCGGACTGGCTAAAAATAGAATAGCCCCGTTATACTCGTCGGAATCGGCCATTCGACCAACCGGAATTCTCCCGCAATACCCGTCCAGAAACTCCTTTTCTTGGTTATTGAACACCCCCGCAATCGTCAACGTATTGACGCGAACGTGTTGCTTGGCCCAATAGACGGCCAAATACCGAGTCAGATTCAGAATACCGGACTTTGAAACCGCATAGGCCACAGGCTTGTAGAATACCTCACCTCGCCTCCTCCGATATTCATACAAACTTTGATCGGGAGCCACCATTCCATAGATAGAAGCCACATTGATCACCACGCCTCGACCCTTTCTTGCCATGGCACCTCCAAACACCTGGCAACCTAAATACACGCCTTTTAAATTCACATTCATCACCTGATCCCATGAGAGTTCAGGATACTCTTCAAACGGACCATTTTCTTGCGAAGGGGCTGACGGAGGAGAATCTATAGCCGCATTGTTAATCAGGACGGTCGGTACGCCAAATATTTTTTCCGCTTTTGTTGCGGCATCATGAAGAGAGGATTTCACAGTCACATCGGTTTCACAGAAGAGAAACCGGTCATCAAAGGCCGCGCACAACGCATCACTGCTTTCCGTAGGGCGGACATCCAAGCCGATAACCCGAGCCCCGCGGTGTAAGAAAGCGTTGGCATATTCGCACCCAAGCTGGCCCGCTACCCCGGTAATCGCCACAACTTCCCTACTGACATCGAAGATGGGATCCCCGACCATGTTACCTCCAGCGGTCCCTTGCCCACCACAATAAGATCCTCGCATAAATCTTCCGCATCAGGCCCGTTTTCTGATAGCCATTTTGGCATAATCAAACATCTCATCTTCAATCATCGGTTGTGCTAACTTCATCCCGATGAGATTGTCCCATTCATACGGAGGCATCCCCCCTCCTGGCGATTTCATCGCGATATCGTCTTCCGTAAGAATGTGGCCTTTGGTGAGATTTCGGGACGCCACCAGACTTTTTCCCATTTTCGTAATAGGAGCCTTTTCACTTGCATAGGTAATTTTTTTTCCATCACCCAACGCTAATTTCAACCGCTTCAAATCCCGAACCATCTTGGTGAGACCGGCCAGCTCAAGGGAAAACGCATGGTCTGTCCCTTTCATGGCTCGATTCAACGTGAAATGTTTTTCAATAATCCTGGCCCCCAACATATATCCTGCCACGGCCATGGCAATTCCGCTGTCATGACTGGAAAATCCAATGACAATATCCGGGAACTCTTTTCGCAACGTATCAATGACCATTAGGTTCAACTCATGCCACTCCGGAGGGTATCCGCCCGTACATTGCATGATACAGATTCGATCGTTAATTGGCCTAACCGCCTCATAGGCCCGTCGAATATCATCCAAGGATGCTCCCCCTGTGCTTAAGATCATGGGTTTGCCGAATTGTGCCACATATTTTAATAAGGGAGTAGTTTTGAGATCGCCGGAGGCAAATTTATATGCCGGCACATCCAACCTTTCCAAAAAATCGGCACTGGGCCTATCAAAGGCCGTGGCGAAAAAATCGAGCCCGAGCTCGCGGGCATATTGTTGCAATTCGACATATTCCGGCCATCCGAACTCCAAAAACTCTCGATGTTCGCCGTAAGTTGCTCCAAAGCTGTTGGGGTTATCATACTCTTTCGTGAATGCAGCTTTGGTAAACAGGATTTTATTATCCCGTTTTTGCAATTTGACGGCATTGGCCCCAGCTTGTTTTGCCGCCAAAAACAATTTT
>JBDIVP010000079.1:0-13505 GCA_039794325.1 Candidatus Inrsubterrania sp. | reverse complement strand
ATTCGGCTCTACATCGACCGATGGAACGTCAATCCCACGCCGTTCGTCTGGACCAAAGAGCCGGCCGACATCATCAAGAAGGCCCTTCGGCGGGCGCATTAACATGACTTTTAAGACGAGACACTAGTCTGTCTTCCGGGCAAGGTCCTGTCCTAATCATTGCGCCTCTTATGCTGCTTCCTACATGGGAGGAGGAGATGCGCCGGCACTTCATGAACCGTGGCGAAATTTTCGAGCCCCTGCTGGTGCTCCATGGTACCACACTGAATCAGTTTCGTTGTGTCACCAATGCTCTTCGCGAGGCCCAGGCTCAGACCTCAGTTCTCGATCTCGACCGAATCCAAGACCATTGTGTGGTGCTCACCAATTACGAGACGGTGCGAAACTATCAATACTCCCTCGCCCGTATCCGTTGGCGCATGGTGATCACCGATGAAGCGCAAGAATTCAAGGACCGTTCAACCGGTATATCTCATGCTGTCAAAGCCTTATATCCAAAGTTTCGCATCGCGCTCACCGGCACACCGGTTGAGAACAGACTTTCGGATATTTGGAACATCATGGATTTCGTGCAACCAGGTGTGCTGCTGGGAAGCTACCGCGAGTTCGTAAAAGCCTATGAGGAGCCGGCCATGACCGGCACATCGGATGAGCGCCTGCAGCACCTACAGACCCTGCGCGACCGGTTGCGTTACAAAAAGTCTGACGCGTTCTTGCTTCGACGTGAGAAGAAACTCCTATCGGGTTTGCCGGACAAGCACCCGCCCCATGCGCTCGAAGCAGACCTTACCCCTGAGCAGCGTCTCTTACACCTTGAGTGCCTGGCTCGGATGCGGAATCCTGGCGCCCAGGAGCACCGCTTTGCACTTCTTGATCGGCTAGCGAAACTGTCACAGCACCCTTTCCTACTGGACACAACCAGGCGCTTGGAACTGCAGGACCCGCTTTCGTACCTTCGTTCGTCCCCAAAACTAAAGAAAGTTGTCGAAACCCTGCACATGATCCGTCAACAGGGTGAGAAGGCAATTGTCTTCACCCGGTCTCGCCCCACGCAGGATATCCTCAAACTTGTGTTCGAACACGAGTTTAAGCTCGCAGTCGGTGTGATAAATGGGTCACCAATCACCAGCCGTCGCTATATCGTCAAAGATCGGACGAATCGGATCAAAGACTTTGAAGCACTCCCTGGCTTCAATGTCTTGATCCTCTCGCCTGATGTTGCTGGTGTAGGCCTAACGATCACTGCAGCTAACCACGTGATCCACTATGGCCGATGGTGGAATCCTGCAAGGGAAGCACAGGCAACTGACCGAGTTTACCGCATCGGACAAGAACGAGACGTTCATGTCTACTTACCCATCGAGCGCGATCCGAGGGGTGAATTTCACACATTTGACCAATGCCTCCATCAACTGTTGATAACCAAGGAGCAGGATGCTCGCGATTTCCTGATCCCATTACCATCTGAGGAAAGCTTGGAAGGGGAATTATTCGAATACCTTCGGCAGGAGCGTCCGCAATCCACTGGGCAGGTGCGGCCTATCCAGGATAAGGAAGACCTCCAGCGCATGACGCCAGAGATGTTCGAATCACTGATCGCAAGACTTTTCGAACAAGAAGGACTAAAGGTTGTCCTTACACCAATTAGTGGAGATCGAGGAGTAGACGTTATTGCCGTGTCACATCGAGCAGTAACCCTTATTGAGTGTAAGCATTCAGCTGTCGGATATCCTCTCGGTAGCGAAGTTGTAGATCACTTCGTTAACGGGGTTGAATATTACGTTCATAACATTCTCCCAGCAAGTCTTCTAAACCTTCCGCGTGAGTGCCTGCTTGTCACTAACACTACCCTCGACCGGCGATTTCTGACTTTCGCACGCGCCCGCGATATCCAGGTGATGTCAACGGCTGATCTCATCGCGAAACTCCGAAAATACTCTATCACATGCCTCGACGTTGAGGAGCAAAACTTAGCACGACAACGCTCCATAAGTGATGTTCGTAGGACATTGTGCACCCTTCAATAAAAAGAATAAACCCATGGATTGACAGGGAAAAGGATAATGAACGATCATGGAGAACTGAAGCTCTTGAGTCTTCCTTTCCTCTGATCTGCCAACGATGATTTCATTGGACCAGGTTGCCAAACGCAGAATTTCGTCCGGCTGATATGAGTGGACATTTACAGAATCTCCCTGAATATGCCTCCCCCCCTGTTATTGAGACCGTTCTTGGTGTCCAATTCAACCCACTGCGCGACTTCCAGATTCCTCATTTTGGTCTCTTTTGGAGTCGCATTCGAGAGCAGTATCCATCGTTTGAGATTCAACCACCGCTCGGTCGCATTTTTGAACAGTTTGGTCAAAAGAATAGCCGAAAAGATGTTTTTGTCCGTTTTGAGGAAGGACCACCAGATTTCCGATGTTGGTTTAAAGACCAACAACAAACCCACCTCATTCAGGTCCAACGCGATCGGTTCATTGTGAATTGGCGAAAAGTTACCGGCGATGAAGTGTATCCTCGCTATGGTCAGTTTCGACCGCGGTTTCAGACCGAATGGGATCAATTCTGTGAATTTCTTGAGACTGAAAAAATTGCCACCCCTCAAGTAAATCAATGCGAAATTACGTATGTGAATCACTTAGAAGGCGAAAAGGAGTTTAAGCCTTTTGGTGATGCCAAAAGGATTTATACCCTGTGGTCTGAATTACCTGCCGAAGGCTTCCTACCCTCACCAGAAGCCGTACGATTCAATATTCGTTTTTTACTTCCCGATCAAAAGGGAAGGATGCATGTGTTTTCTGAACCCAAGCTAAGATCCAGGGACGGCAAGGAAGTCTTACAACTCACACTCACCTGCCGAGGGACACCCCTTTCTTCCACCCGTGAGGACATTTTAGATTGGTTCGATCTTGGCCACGAATGGATTGTACGAGGATTTACACAATTAACCACGAATGAGATGCACCAAATTTGGGGGCGCACACGATGACTTATGCAGGGGTAGCTGTCTCAGATTCGGATGTGATGCACGCCACTGACGAAGTGTTCGAGTTGGAAAACCGGTCCACGCAATGGAGTGAGGTGGTTTCAGTATTTGATTTGAGCTTCAGAAAAATTGAGGTTCTCAAGTCTTTACTGGCAATGCAGAGCTTGTCTGAAAACTGGGACTCTTATGGAAGTCAGCCACCCTCGACAACCGCCATTGATGTCGGATGTACTTTTGTAATTCGTTATTTGCTGGACGATGATCCCATGCCAAGAATCATTCCGGTTTCCGGCAGTGGCATTCAATTGGCATGGAAAAAACAGGATAAGGAAATAACCCTGGACATTTTTCCAGATGGTCGCTTGGAGTATGTTAAAAGTTGTGGCGACGAGATCATTGAGGTCGATGAACAGTTTGCGCTGGATTGGGGAAAAATCCGATCCTTTCTTGATTGGGTCCGCTAATGTCAGGCGACACTGTATTTTAGTTATGACATGCCGCCGGACAATGTTCAGGACGATCCGACCATACCCGATGATGAGCAACTATGGCGGAGGGTTTTTCCGGGGGTGGTCTATGAGAATGAACAATGTGGAGGTGGGCTTCGGGCGCAGTCAGGGGCTTTTCGGGACCATAGGGGGCCGCTTTCGGTTGATATCGGTTCTTTGACCACACCCGATGATGTTTTGGGTCGTGGGCCCGGTATGCGATTAGCTGAATTCGAAGCCAAAGTAGCCCGAGAGGCTGGATGCAAAATTCAACGGGATCCTCTCCCCCACAATCCTGCCCATGCACTTATTTATGGCGATGGAGCCAAGGGAAGTTTGACTGGAAGACAAGCCAAAGCTATAGCTCACCGTTCTCGAATTATTCCTCTAATTTCTTAATCTCCCTCTTCATAGAATTTCATTGAGAATGGTGTGGTTAGCCGATACGAGTTGGAAAATTTATTCGACGGAGGGTTGAATCTGAATTCTAAACAACGATCTGTCTAGTTGAAGCCAAGCGGGGAAAGGGCGCTCAATGGGAATTGTATAAACCTTGTTCAGAAGGATGAGTTTTTCACGGGGGATATACAATCCCCTGGCTATATGTGAGTGAAACTTCAATAAAAATAAAGACTTATGATTTGTATAACCAAAATTTTCAGACCTGTGTTATGGAATTAACTATACAAATCCAATAGCTATCTAAGGGAAAGTACCGTTATCATCTAATCTCATGTCTGCAGGTGCGCTATGCCCGACATGTCCTTCCTTTCAACAACTGATCCGGCGGAGATCATTGCGACGGTGCTTTTTGTCCCCTGTGAACTTAAAGGGACAAAACCATTAGGACCCTCTGAAACTGAAGTCATGGAATCTGTCATGCGCTGGAAATAAAAACGGCCCCAACTTGTCCATCACATCGTGGCGTCAACCATCCGAAACCTGGGAATCCTGAATTGGTTAAACGTCACCCCAGATCCTGCTCTGCCGGTGTCTGAAGAAGAAGTCATCTCCGTTTAGGTTTCATTTTTGGTCACGTTCAACCGAGAGGCTCCCACCTGGCTTTCTTCAACGGATGCCTTCTTTTGCCAATGTCTTGGTCAAAATATGGTTGAAAAGGTCCCAGATCGTATATTGCCGCCATTGGAAACCTTGAAATTCTCAAAACCAAATCCATAGCCCTGATCTGTTCGGTCAAATGCCCTGGCGCCATTATCCTTCAGACCTACGATCTTGCCCGGAAGTTACGCGATTGGGGTGTGACCGTTATCAGTGGGTTTCAGTCGCCCATGGAACGCGAATGTTTGCACATTCTGCTTCGAGGGTCACAACCGATCATTATTTGCCCTGCTAGAACCTTGGAAGGTATACGGATAACAAAAGAATTTCGAACCCCTTTGGATCAAAACCGATTGCTCTTCCTTTCTTCATTGCCAAAGACTGCTCGACGGCCAACCATAGAAAATGCCCGGTACAGAAACCACTTCGTTTGTGCTCTTGCTGACTCCGTTCTCGTTCCCTATGCGGTACCTGGCAGCAAAACCTTCGAATTATGTCGTGAACTTTTAGTGAGGGGGAAGTCTCTTGTTACTTTTTCCGGCCAAGCAAACCAGGAATTGCTTGAAATTGGTGCGAAACCACTTGGTAACAATTGGGATTTTGTCCCAATCGGTTAAGCCGACTTAACGGGTGAAGTTAAAACAATCATCACATTCAGGAACTCTGATTGGGGTAACAGGTCGTTTGGCAATGGTTTATTGAAACGAGGGAGGTGAATTCTCTTTAAAAAATCCTGCTCTATCTAATACTTCACTTCGATAAAGGCCTTCTTTTTTAAATCGGCCAGCCAATCCCGATACGCTTCCTCGGTTTTTTGTTTGTGAAGGAGGGCCCGGACTTCCTGCTCAACCTCTTCCAGCTTATACACCCGCGTATCGGATATTTCCTCAATCGCCAGCAGATGAAACCCCAGTTCGGTTTCAACGGGTTGAGATAATTCCCCCGGTTTGAGCTGTTTGATCACGGTGGAGAGGGGGTCTTGTAACTCATCCTCCTGGACCCATCCCAGGTCTTCCAGGTGTACGATAAATTGGGAGCTCAGATCTTCCAAGGATGATTCAGGTTTCCAGGCCGCATGAATGGAGTTGGCTTTATTGCGGGCCAACTCCCGTTCGTATTCCTTTTGGGCTGTAATGAGGATTTGTTTTAAATGATAGTGGGGTGGTTTTTTGAAGATGGTGGGGTTGTTTTCATAAAAGCGTTCGATTTCCTCATCTTCCACCACCACGGAGCGGCGCACCTCAAAATCAAAAACTTTTTTCATCAGCAGTTTGTTGCGATAGTCCTCCTGGGTTTGTCCGGGAAGGAGTGGGGCACGTTGAAGCGAGTCGTCGATTTCTTCCTGGGTGACGTCATATCCCTTAGCTTTGGCTTCCTGGATTTGCAGGCGTTCCTCGATCAGAAAATTGAGGATTTCACGCTGTTTTTGGATGAAACGCCGTTCGAGATCCTCCCCCTGGTATTTGGCTTTGAGTCGTTTGTATTCGTCCCGTACTTTCTCTTCGAGGTCGGACCAGGTAATGACGTCCTTGTTGACCACGGCAATAATGCGGTCTTCAAATGCAGGAGCCGGGTAAGCCAACAACAGACAGACGTATAACACCGGGTTGGCGAACGCCCGGCCGAGGATTTGAAAAGACCGGAACGAGCCGAGGAACCTTCTCATGAATGGGTCGTGCCTCGCTGCCCGTTGGCGACGGATTGATAGATGCCCTGTAGCATGGTATTCACCGCGGTATACATGACGGGCCAGTCCGGTCCGGGAAGGGTCACGTGGAAGGCTCGGGGAGAGACAAATTGAAGGAGCCCTTTCTGGGCTTCCATTAAGGCCTGAATGCCGCCTTCAGGTATTTTCGCCCGTTCATGGAAGCGAATGTGGGCCAAACCCTTCCGTACTTCTACATATTCCAGTTGCAGCGCTTTGGCCAGAACTTTGATCTGCATGACTTCAAATAAGCGCTCCATGGGGTCAGGGGGCGGACCAAACCGATCCAAGGTCTCCCCGTATAACAGCGCCAGATCGCCCAATCGCTCGCTTCCGGAGAGCCGCTTGTACAAACTCAACCGTTGTGAGGCATCCTCAACGTAGTCTTCGGGAATAAAGGCCGAGACGTCCAATTGCAGCGTGGGCTCCCATTCCTCGGGAATGTCCTGGCCTTTGATGTGTTGCACTGCCTGTTCCACCATTTGCAGATACAAGTCCAATCCTACGGCGGCGATATTGCCCGATTGTTGTTTGCCCAGCAGATTTCCGGCTCCCCGGATTTCCAGGTCCGCGGCGGCAATGCGAAACCCCGACCCCAGTTCGGCGAATTCCTGAATGGCGTTCAAGCGTTTTTGCGCATCGGTGCTCAAGGTTTCTTCGTTCGGGATGAACAGGTAGGCATAGGCCTGTTGTCCTCCCCGCCCCACCCGCCCCCGCATTTGATACAGCTGGGAGAGGCCGAACCGTTCGGCCCGGTCGATCAGCATCGTGTTGGCGTTGGGGACGTCCAGGCCCGACTGGATGATGGCGGAGGCCAACAGGACATCCGCTTCATGGTGAAAGAACCGCAACATGACCCGTTCCAACAATTGTTCGTCCATTTGTCCATGAGCCATCAGCACCCGTGCTTCCGGAACCAACTCCTGGAGCCAGGCTCCGGTTTGTTCCATGGTTTCCACGCGATTGTGCACGTAGTACGCCTGGCCGCCCCGATGGAGTTCACGGAGAATCGCCTCCCGGATGACGGTGGCATCAAACCGGAGCACCTGGGTCTCCACCGCCAGGCGGCCGGGAGGCGGCGTTTCGATAACCGACAGATCACGGACACCCGAAAAGGCCATTTGCAAAGTTCGAGGAATGGGAGTGGCCGATAAGGTCAGAACGTCCACTTGTGTCCGCAATTGTTTCAGCCGTTCCTTGTGACGGACCCCGAACCATTGTTCCTCGTCGATGATCACGAGGCCGAGCTGTTTGAAGACGATATCCTTTTGCAACAGCCGGTGGGTGCCGATGACGATGTCCACGACTCCGCTGCCGATATCTTTGACCGTCGCTTTGATTTCCTGTGCCGTTTGAAATCGGGACAGCACGCCGATTTTGACCGGAAAGGGGGCGAAGCGTTGGGAAAAGGTTTCATAATGCTGTTGTGCGAGGAGGGTGGTAGGAACCAGAACAGCCACCTGCCGGTTGGCTTGGACGGCCTTGAAGGCGGCCCGCATGGCCACTTCAGTCTTGCCATACCCCACGTCTCCACAGACCAAACGATCCATGGGTTTGGGCGATTCCAAGTCCCGGCAGATTTCTTCAATGGCCTTGATTTGGTCGGGCGTTTCTTCATATTCAAATCCCGCTTCGAACTCCTGAACCAGCAGGGCATCTTCCTGATAAACGGCGCGCCGGGCGACTTCCCGATTGGCGTAGAGTTCCACCAATTCTTCAGTCATGTCTTCAATGCCTTTTTTGACTTTGGCTTTGGTTTTGCCCCAAGAGGTACCGCCCAGCTTATCCAGGCGTGGCGGGCGTTGGTCTGCGCCCCGATACCGGTGAATTTGATTCAGCCGGTCAAGCGGGACATACAGGGTGTCGGTGCCGGCAAATTGAAGCAATAAATAATCGCTGGCGAAATCCTGGACTTCCAAGCGCCGCAAGCCCAAGTAACGGCCGATGCCGTGCTGGAGGTGGACGACCAAATCCCCTTCCTTGAGATCGTCCAGCGACGAGAAGAGTTTGGTGGTTGCCGTTTTGTTGGTATGTGGCCGATGGCGGATGCCTTTGCCAAACAGTTCCTCCTCCGTGATGAAGGCCACCCGGTGAAGGGGGGCGATGAAGCCGGCGGAGAGATCCCCCTCCAGGCAATAGAAGGGGGCCCGCCCGTCAGGAGATTCCGTGGGAAACGGTTTTTGCCATCGATTGGCCGGAAAGCCATGGTCATGGAGGAGGGACAGGAGCCGCTCGACCTGGCCCGGGCTGCGGGCGACTAGAAAAATGCCCGCTTCCGTCCGGAGTTGATCCAACTTGGTCAAGGTTTCCCGAAAGGGGAGGCCGCGCATTCCCAATCCCACACTGGCCGGTGCCTGGGCTTCCACAGGAAAGGACGTGTGGGGGATTATAGAGGCATCGGGGGGCATGTTATCCACCAGAATTGTGGGATGTCCGGAAAGCTGCCCTTTGACCGTATCCCATACCTCATACAATTGGTCCGGGTCGGAGTGCGAGGCAATGTCGGTATATTCCGTATCCAGTTTTTCCCAGGTTTCCAGTAAATCATTCCAAAATTGAGAGGCTGTGTGTTCGAGGTCCCCAGGTCGGTAAAGGACCGTTGAGAAGGGACCCTTCATGTAGCGGGGGATGGTCACCAGGTCCGGATAGTACCGTGGCAGGTCCCATTCGATACTGGGAGGAACGGGGTCCGAAGCAGGAGATCCAGATTCATCCGGAGGTGGAATAAATTCCCGGGTCGGTAGAATCCAAGATTCTTTCAATTGTGTAAACGACTCTTGCGTGGAGGGATCAAAGGTCCGGATGGATTCCACGGTATCCCCCAAAAATTCGACGCGAATGGGCTCATCCTGGGCGGTAGAAAAAATATCGACAATTCCCCCCCGGACGCTGAATTCACCTGGAATTTCGGCCAGTGATCCCCGTTGATAGCCCATCCGGATCAGGGATCGCAGCAGGGTTTCCCGTATATAGGTGTTCCCTACACGTAAGGAAAAACAGGCATCTTGAAATGTCGTCGGAGGAATGAGTTTGTGCAATACGGCCGGTAACGAACTGATGAGGATGGTGGGAATCCCCTGAGACAACCGGTGCAGGGCGCGAACCCGTTGGCAGATCACGGTATGGGCCGGCAAAGCCGGATTGTAAGGTACGGTGGCCCATGGTGGAAACAAGGACAGTGCGTGAGGGTCGCGTCCCAGGAAGGCCTGGAAAAATGTCAGGTCTTCATGTAGCTGTTCGGCTTCCTCTTGAGAGGGAGTAATGACCAGATAGGTCCGGCCTTTGACGGAGGATTTTTCTTCCTGCATGAGCAGGGTCATGGCTAGGGCCAGACACCCCGGTTGGGTGCTGAGGAGGCAGGGAGGTCGGTCTGCGGACGGGGTGATGGCACGCAAACGATCGGCGAAAAGGTGTAACGCGGAGGGAATAGTCATCATACGGAAGGATGTGGCCTAGGATGGCAAAAGCGGCGATTCCGAAACGGTTGGGTTGACTCCATGGGAAGCGAGTATTTTTTTGATAATGAGGGTGGTTGACGATTCAGGGGTCAGCGGAATGGACCGAACCGTCCCCCCCCGTGCTTCCACAATGTCCCGACCGACAATACGTTCCGGGGTCCAGTCTCCACCCTTGACCAGGACATCAGGTTGAATGGCGGTAATAAGATTCAACGGATCAGGTTCGGTGAAAATGATGACGTAATCGACGCAATCTAAGGCCGCAACGACTTCCGCCCGCTGAATGTCGGGAATGATGGGGCGCCCGTTGCCTTTGGAGAGCTGTCTGACTGATTCGTCGCTGTTTATTCCTACCACAAGTCGATCCCCCAGGTCTTTAGCTTCTTGTAAATATCGGATATGCCCGATATGCAAGAGATCGAAGCAGCCATTGGTGAAGACGATGGATTCCCCCGCCTGCCGGTGGGCGGCGACTTGCAATAACAAGCGATCGAGGGAATAAATTTTTTGTTGCATGGTATCTCCAAAAGTCCGACTTCTGTATGATACCGCCTTGCTCAAGCAAATCCTAGGGAGTAATGAGTCCGGCAGATTCCATTGTGTCATTAAGGGTAACCCGCCACCAAATTGGTCTTGTTGCCGGCCCGCTGTTGGCCATGTTGATGGCCGTCATCCTTCCGGAATCCCTGCCCGGTCCACAACGATTTCTGGCGGTGATCTTGACCTGGGTGGTGGTCTTTTGGATCACGGAACCCGTTCCCTTGCCGGTCACCGCCTTGCTGGGTGCCGGTATTTGTGTGTTGGCCGGGTTGGGAAGCATGAAATCCGTGTTTTCCGCTTTTGCCCATCCCATCATTTTTTTGTTCATCGGCAGTTTTTGCCTCTCTGAGGCCTTGTCGGTCCATGGCTTGGATCGACGATTCGGCAATTGGTTGCTTTCCGTCAGGTGGGTTGGTTCCCATCCGATCAGGATCATGCTGGCCTTAAGTTTGGCCGTGGCGGCTTTGTCGATGTGGATCAGCAATACGGCCGCCACGGCGGTCATGTTGCCGATTGCCTTGGGGGTGTTGAATACGCTTCGCCGAACCCATCCGGATTTGGGAACCTTCGAAACGGGATTTTTGCTTTGTTTGGCCTATGGCGCCGGTATCGGGGGGGTGGCTACGTTAATCGGGACTCCTCCTAATTTGGTCGGTATTGGGCTATTGCGGGAGCAGGCGCATATCACGATTTCATTTGATCAATGGATGGTGGTGGGGGTGCCGCTGGCATGCGCCATGCTCGCGGTTATGTTCCTGCTGTTATATGGGCTGCATGCGCCCGCCCGCCAGGCCCTGGCGCCGAAGGTTGCCCAGGTGGTGTTGGGGGAACCATCGGAACCGTGGACGTTGGGCCAATGGTATACCCTCGGAGCGTTTGGTTTGGCGGTAGGCTTGTGGATTTTACCCGCCTTCCTGCCGATCGTGTTTTCGCCAGACCATGCCTCCATTGCATGGATGAAAGCTCATCTGCCTAATGAGCTGGTACCCCTGATTGCATCGGGGTTGTTGTTTTTAATCCCACTGAATTGGCGGAACCACCGGTTCGTCTTGTCATGGAAGGATGCCACCAATATTCCTTGGAGCACCATCCCCCTGTTCGGCGGGGGCATTGCCTTTGGGCAGTTAATGGTGGAAACGGGGCTGGCGGATACGCTCGGCCATGGGCTGGTGAATGTCTTCGGTCTGACATCGGTGTGGAGTTTAACCGCCGTGGGTATATTAACGGCACTGGTGTTGACCGAATTAGCCTCCAATACCGCCGCCACCAGTATGGTCGTTCCGGTGCTTATCGCCATTGCGGATTCGGCGGGTTTTTCCCCTGTACCACCGGTCCTGGCGGCCTGTATGGCCGCCAGCTTGGCTTTTGTGTTGCCCGTTTCCACCCCTCCGAATGCGATTGTGTATGGAACGGGTCGGATTCCCATTCTCAGAATGATCCAAGCCGGGTTTTTGTTGGATGTAGCAGGTGGAATTTTGATTTGGTGTCTGTTGCGTCTGCTGTGTCCGTTGCTGGGGTTTGTGTAAGGGGAAGAGTTTAGGAATCGTCAGTTCACCTTCTGAGTCCGGCTGTGGACCGGTAGGTATTCTACCGACGGAATTTCCCTGAATTGATTTTACAAAAGTGTTTGGACATAATCCGCGTTTCTTTCACCGAAAGCCAGATCCGTGTCATTCGCCTCATCTATGAAATTTGCCCTTTTGACCGACAACCCCAGGGTTAAGTCGAAAATTCAGGGGCAAGGGCTCCATCAGACCATAACGGTCGTAGGAGATTGTTCAACGCTGGAAGCGGCCATGCAATCCGACCAATTCACGGGGGTGATCATAGATGAGCCGACATCTCAATCGTTTCATGACCTTTCGACCCTGAACGGGCATTTGAATTTGACCAAAACGTTTGTTTATGCGGGGCCCTTACCGGCCTGGCGATCCCTCAAGCATATTCGCCAGATTCTGGAGGACCAGCCCGGCGAGGAACCTGATACCGATCCAAAGGATGCCAATCTGGCCAGTTACGTCGAAAAGAAAATCGGCGATTTTGTCCGGGCTATGAATGTCGGTTCGGGAAAAAATTTGTATCCGACGCTCATGCGGGCGGTCGAACGGCCCCTGATCGAACTGGCTCTGCGCGAAACCAACGGGAATCAACTGAAAGCGGCTCGCCTTCTGGGGTTGAACCGCAACACGCTGAGGAAAAAAATCTCGGATTTTCAAATTTCCGTTCGCCGAGTCAAAGAATCCACGACCGGCAAGCGCAGGAAGCTTTGAGGAATTTTTGTCGTCAGGGATTCTTCATTTCCTTTGATAAAACAACCATTTCTTGACAAGGGCTCATGGGGCGTCTAGCATAGGCCTGATACACTAGGTTGTTATAGGCGCGTAGCTCAGGGGGAGAGCGCTACCTTGACACGGTAGAGGTCGGCGGTTCAATACCGCCCGCGCCTACCATTTCCAGGACCATACCAAAGGCACCAGATCTCCGATTCATGTGGGAAGGGGAGGTGCCTTCTCTTGTGTCGAATATCCGACTGTCGAAGAGGTATTCCGGTTTTCTCGTTTGTAGGGATTACGTATTATGTCGACCATACAATTATCATTGCCCGGAGGGTCGCCACAAGCTTTCCCCAAGGGGATATCAGGTAAAGAAGCCCTGGAAAAGTTAATGGGATCTGTCGGTCCCGACATATTTGCCTTGAAAGTCAACGGGGTCGAAAAGGATCTTTTGGGACCCCTGGATGTGGACGGCACCCTGGAACCGTTGACGTTCGAATCCCCTGATGGCAGGGAAGTCTACCGTCACAGCAGCACACATATTATGGCTCAAGCGGTTAAAGACTGTTTCCCCACGGCTCAATTAACCATCGGTCCTGCCATTGAGGAGGGCTTTTTCTACGACTTTGCCTTTGAACGGCCGTTTACTCCCGAGGACCTGGAAAAAATCGAGCAACGAGCCCGGGCCATTATCGGTGAAAATTTACAGGTGACCAGGAGAGAGATGACCAAGGAAGAAGCCCTGGATTTCTTTCGCGAAAAGGGGGAGCACTATAAAGTTGAATTAATCGAGGGCATTCCTGATGACCGCCTTTCCCTCTATCAGCAGGGCAATTTCGTAGATCTGTGTCGTGGGCCTCATGTGCCTTCCACCGGGTATATCAAGGCGTTTAAGCTGTTAAACAGTGCGGGAGCCTATTGGCGCGGGGATGAGCGTAATCCCATGCTCCAGCGTATTTATGGCACTTCGTTCCCTTCGGAAAAAGACTTGAA
>JBDIVP010000078.1:0-13515 GCA_039794325.1 Candidatus Inrsubterrania sp. | reverse complement strand
ATTCCACGCATCGGTCTGGGGATCTTGGGGGTAGAGGATCCACGTGCGCAACCGGTCGCGGCCGTTTGACGAGAATGTCGTGTCGATCAGTGCCAACAGGGAATGTGGTCCGGTCAAATCAAGGTCCGAGGCATAAGAATGCCCGGATGGTGGAGGGTGGATGACCTCTGGAATATGGGGCCAATCCAATCTGAGCCGTGCGAGATTGGCGGCCTTGAGTTTTTCCCAGCCTGCCAGGCGCTGCAAGCGTGATTTCAGTTGTTGATGCCGATAGGATACGATCAGAAATCCTGCAAGAAAGAGGGCGAAGGCACTGTTCCCTGTGTGAAACCAGGCCTGTTGATACAGCATCAGGCAGACGGCTCCCCCCGTGAGGAAAATGATCAAGCGCCACCGGCTGAAATTCTGGTTGACGGCGCGGCCTTTTTCCTTCATGGTTTGCAGGCGACCGAGAAGGCGAAGCAAGGCGCGTTCACGTTTGGAAATGAGGGAAGTCGTCATGCCGGTCAGACCCATACGATCATCACGTTAGCAGGTGAAGGCTCTATGAACAATCCAATTTATGAAGTGAAGGTGCCATTGTGTGTGGAGGGGGCAGAGTTGGCGGGTGCCCTGGATGGTGAAGGTTTTCTGGGTTCCTGGGAGCAGGATGGTCTTCTGGTGCTCTATTGGCGGGGGCGTGAAGCCGATATTCTGCCATGTGTGCAGGCCGGATTGCATCGCTTGGGAATCATGATCCCGGAATCGGCCATGCGGCTGGAGCAGGTGATCGAGAAGGATTGGAACGCCCAATGGGCGGCATCCGTTCATCCCGTGCGTGTGGGGCGACGATTGGGCATTCGTCCGGGTTGGATGTCGATGGAGTTGCCCGAGGATGGTATTGAACTTGTTATTGATCCCAGGCAAGCCTTCGGAACGGGCCATCATGCGACCACACAACTGATGCTTGAACGTTTGGAAGACATGACCTGGCCGCCGGGATCCCGGGTGTTGGATGTGGGCACCGGAAGCGGAATTTTGAGCATGGCGGCCTTACGGTTGGGGGCTTCCTATGCCTTGGGAATTGATATCGACCAAACCGCCATTGAGTGCGCCAGGGAATATGCCTTCGTGAATCATTTTCAGGAGGAATTGGAATTCCGTGTGTGCCGGCTTGAGGAAGTGCCCACGCAGGAGTTTCACGTGATTCTGGCCAATTTAGATAGGAGGACGCTTGTTTCACTCTGTGAGCCACTCGCGGGGAGGCGGTCCTCCGCAACGCAACTGTTGGTTTCCGGGTTATTGGATGAAGACGAACAGGCCATGATCAGCCACTTCCAACAGGCCGGATGGATGCATCATTCGACAACACGGCGTGGCGAGTGGATTGCCCTTCACTTGGTTTCGCCATCCTAACTGTCGGGTTCTTCAGGCAGGGATTCCAAATAGGCGATGAGGGCTTGATAGGTATGATGACGAATTTCGGATTTTGATCCGCTGCCCCCTTCCAGGTTTTTCCTGAGCCACACCGTTTCCGCAATGGTGGAATCTGCCTCATTGCACAGAGTCCACATCTGATGAAGGAATTCCACTGCCAGGCCGACCTGAACCCCTTCCGACTCGATGCGATCGTCCAGGATGGCCAGGAGGTCGGAAATAGCCTGATCCGATCGGTAGGGTTGGGAGGCAAATCCGAAGGTCGCATGGGCGGCTTCCTCCTGTTTGGCCTGTTCGACCAAGTCATGCATGTATTCTTTGAGTAACCCGATGACTCTGCCCGGCAGTCGCCTACAACTCATGTTCAAAAGCGATGTCCGATTTAAGGTTGGATCAAACCATAAGGGTAAATTGTCGGATGGACGATGTCAAAAACGGGGATTGGTAAGAGATGATGTGGCACGTTTGCCCTGACCTTAATTTTTATCAAGTATCTTCAAACAGCATTTCCACGTCGGGGAGAAAGACTCCCGGTGGGAGTCCGGTTTCCCAGGCCCCGGGTTTCCCCTCGGTTCGGAAAAAATATTGCCGGTTGTGTCGTTTAATCACCCAATCCACGCCTTCCGCCCAGAGCTGACGAATTTCTTCGGTATCCATAAGTTGTATGTGAACCTTTTATTCAAGAACGAACCGGTTCTGAATCCTAATGGTTTTGTTTGTTGGTGACATGATTATGGCTTGTTCCTATTATCGGATGATTGAAGTCGGGAATTAATGATTTAGGTGCCGGGGATGGCCTAAAGTCCGCCTACAAATGTGGCCGACAAAAAAGGAACCGCAGGAGGGCTCCGCTCCGGCAGCAGTACGTGATGCTTTTGAAATTAAAAGAAAACATATGGTATAACCCGACGAATGTTATGGTTTCCAATGAGTTCCACTGGTTCGTCTAATCCCAAACACATTTGAATGAGAGTGTGCAGTGATGGTTGCAAAATGGATAGGGCTTTTTTGTGCGATTGGGGGGGGGATCTTGGTTGCCAACCTTGTACTGGCTCAAGAGTCTTCGGTTGAGTTAAGTCGGGAGGCTTTGAAAGAATGTCAAAAAGGTCGGATTGCCACGGAACGTGAGGTCCGCGTGGGATATTTTGAGCAGGGGAAAAAACTGGCCAAAGAGGCGATCCAACTTGACCAACAAAATCCCAAGGCCCATTTTGCACTTTTCTGTAACTTAGGTGAGCGCATGCGAGTGGATGGAGAATCCTTATCGGCTGTGCTGGATTATGGTCACCTCATGGATGCCCTGGATAAGGCGTTGGATTTGGATCCGGATTATTTGGATGCCATTTCAGCCAAGGGAATGATCTTGATCAGGCTTCCCTGGATTATGGGTGGAGACGCGGATAAGGGTGAGGTTCTGCTCAAGCGGGTCATTAAAGAGGAGCCGACGGCCATTAATGCGAGAATCGGTCTGGCACGGTTGTATGTGGAGAGAGGCGATCATTCAAAAGCGCTGCGCTATGCCGAAGAGGCCCACCGATTGGCGCAGGAGCGCCAACAACTTGATTTGCTCCCTGAAGCGAAGGAGCTTTTGGACGGCATTCGGGCAACCATGGCGTCCCGATAGAGCGATTCGGCTGGATTGGTCTCTCATCATTTCTACCATGGCAGAAATATGGAAGAGCGATTGCCCTGATGACCAAGACGGCTCCGTCCGGTTTGCCTGATTACCTGGCGCCGGGATTACGGATACTGTTTGTGGGAATTAATCCCGGCTTACACTCCGCGCGGGTGGGGCATCATTTTGCCGGTCCCTCCAACCGGTTTTGGAAATTATTGTCGGATTCCAAACTGTTGTCCACCCCGTTGAATTTTCGAGACGATTGGCGCCTGCCGGAATGGGGCCTTGGATTGACGAATCTTGTCGCCCGTCCGACGGCGGGGATGCATCATCTCTGTCGCAATGATTTTTACGCGGGACGAACGGCCCTCCTCCAAAAAATCCGACGGTATCGCCCGGTTCTGGTGGCACTCCTGGGAATTACTATTGCCAAATACCTGCTTCCCCCCACGAACAGCCACATGTCCGGCGGACGGCGGGGTGCCACCCAAATACAGCCTGGTCTGCAGTCCGTTCGTCTTTCCGGGACCCCTGTTTTTGTACTGCCCAACCCGAGTGGACGAAATGCCCATTACCCGTATCCGGAAATGCTTCAATTATTTAAAAGGCTGAAGCAGTTGACGGCTGCCGAATACTAATCACGACCCTTTGAACCGTTTCACCTTCTGGATGACTTGGAAACCCTCCTTCCGGCATGCTGTGAGGAAGTTGGTCGTGGGATATCTGTCGTGATGTCGTGAGATGATGGCCGGGATTTCACATCGCCGGGATGTCGAACAGAACCGGGGAGGATGTGCCTCGTATGTCAGATATCCACCATTGATTCTGCGGATAAGTCATTAAACGATGACATAAAGGAGAGTCATGGACTACGTGACGAATGATTGCAAAAAATGGTGCCGGATGGTTTTCCGGTCAGGTGTGGTTCTGATGGCAGCCGCAATCATCGGATTGGGTTCCGAAGGGACCTCATTGGCTCTGGACGCAGCCGGGCATGGTCCTGAACTCATTGAGCAAGCGAAGCGGGCGACCGTCGGGGTGCTGAAAGGTGATGGATTCGAAGAACAAAAAGACGATTTCGGCGTACCGGTATCCATTCGCGGAACTGGCATTCATATCGGCCAAGGGTTGATCCTGACGGTCAGACATGCGGTGGAGCGCGTACAGGGAGGCAAGCACGTCGTGCCCGAAGTGATCCAGGTGTTGACCGACGATCTTCGCGAATTGCCGGCTGTTCGAAAGGGAGCCAGCGCCTTTCTTGATGTGGCCTTGTATCAACTGTCCGTAGGGGAAGCGGAGTGGCCCCCGTCCAGTGTGGCTTTGGCGGAGGATCCAGCCACTTATGGCGATGCGGTCTTCACGGTGGGATATCCGTTAGGATGGGGGCCTGCCATCAGTTATGGAATCGTGGGAAATCCCAATACGTTTTTGCCTACGGTTCAAAGCCGGTTGATCCAGGTGGACATGTCCGTTTGCCGGGGCAATTCCGGTGGGGGAGTGATGAACCACCAGGGCCGACTGGTCGGCCTCGTTCATGCCATCATTCAAACCGAAATGGAACAGGAAGATCGCCGGTGCAGCCGATTTGCGTTTGCTTTGCCCGGGCTATTGGTTAAACGGGTGGCCACGGCGTTAATCGATGGTCAAACGCCCTCGTTTTCCCTCTTAGGCCTTCATTTGGATATGGTCAGTCATGAAGGGAGGCGGGCCCTGCGGATTACCAAGGTATCGGGACCCTCACGCCATGCGGGTTTTCGAAAGGGCGATCTGGTCGTGGGGATCAACGGCGTGCCCATTCACAGTTCCGCCCAACTAAAAAATTATCTGATTGAACAAACCGAACCCGGCGAGACCGTCGCCGTTTTAGTGCTTCGGGATGAACAGCCCCAGGAAATTCCGGTGGTGTTGGGGGGATCATAAGTCCGGCCGGCTTGTTCATTCTTCCGGGATCATATGGTGAATCATATCCCTTCCCTGTCACAGCATGTTTCCGGGAGCCCGTCTTGCGTTGATGTCATCGTGGTGGGTATGGGGCCGGCCGGAGCCTCCGCGGCCCTTGAATTATCTCGTTGCGGGTTTTCCGTCTTGGCCTTTGATAAGCAGGCCCACCCACGTTACAAGGTTTGTGGCGGGGGGGTGAGCGCCAGAATCGAACGAATTTTGCCGGATGATTTTCAGTCCGTCGTGGAAGAGGTCGTCCACCGTGTGCAATTTACTTATGGAGAGAAGGAGTCATTTGTCCTCGATTTTTCCCGGCCTGTCGCCTATATGGTCATGCGTGCCAATTTTGATCGGTGGTTGGTGGAGAAGGCCCGGAAGGCGGGGGCCGACATTCGTGAAGGGGAATCCGTGCTGGATCTTTCCTGCCACGATTCGGGAGTGGAAGTCCGGACCGATCGGGGCCGCTATCGGAGCCGGTTTGTAGTGGGGGCGGACGGGGCCATGAGTGTGGTGGCGCAACGGGTCTTTCCGGAAAAGCGATTTCGGAAAATTCCTGCCCTCGAAAGCGAATGTCCCCGGCCCTATGCCGAACCCTCGAAAAGAGAAATTCCTACCGCTTTGATCAGTCTGAGTGCCGCGGAGAAAGGATACGGGTGGATCTTTCCCAAACGTGATGGATTTTCATTGGGGATTGGAGAATTTGTGCATGGGGC
Organism: Candidatus Inrsubterrania sp.; assembly: GCA_039794325.1. GTDB lineage: Bacteria > Nitrospirota > Nitrospiria > Nitrospirales > UBA8639 > JACKFE01. Next base: position 7,827 of record JBDIVP010000078.1, on the reverse strand, counting down.
CAATCGTCCGAAACAAAGTTTTGAAGCGTTTGTGCGGGGTGAGGCAAGCCTGGCCGGTCTGACCATTCCCCCTCCGATGGGCCATCTCTTGCCGATTGCCCATCAACCAAGCAAGAACGGTGCCCAGGTGTGGAAGGGGCATCTGGTGCGTGAGCGGGCCGTCCTGGTGGGGGATGCCGGTCATCTGGTCGATCCATTGTTGGGCGAAGGCATCTATTATGCCGTTCGATCCGGACAACTGGCGGCCAAAAATCTGGTGGCGATCATGCGGAATCCCGAGTACCGGCTGGACCATTATGAAGAACATATTGCTCGGGAATTCGGTCCGGAGTTTTGCGTGGCCGCCAAAATGCATCGGATTATCTATGGGGTGCCTCGCTCGTGGCATCGTTGGGCCGGGCGGGTATTCCCTCATGCCTACCAACGTGTCTTATGGCGGTATTGTGAAGTGCTGCAGGGGGGAGAGACCTATCAAAGTCTATGGAAACGAATCACCCGCCGGCTGATGGGGCCTTTCGCCGGGCATTGATCCATACGGGCCATGGTCCGGGGACGCAGGGAGGACGTTCATGATGGGCACTGTTACGGCGGGAAAAAGAGAGGACCCTCCTCTTCGGGAGCATACGCCTTCAAGGCATCCATGAACGCCTGAATGCCCCAACCCCAGGTTCCCCGTACAGCTTGATAGTCGTGGCCGGAAACGATGGTCATGACGGTGACGCTCCAACCCTGGAGGCGTTCATAGTGATAGCGGGTGGGTTGAAGGTCCAGGACGATCTCCATCTCAATCGGTTTGCCCAACGCATTGGCGATCTCTTGCAGCAAGTCGTCCATTTGTGTTTGAAGAAATTGCGTCAAATCGCTCAACAGATCTTTGGTATTATGAGAGATTTCGGCAAAGCAGAAGGTGACAAAGGAAACCAGGATGACCGGACGGGCAGGATCAGGACCCTTGGCAAAACTCTGATCGGCTGCCAGGGACATAAACGGGGAGGTTTTGGCGTTCATCTGTTGCAAGAGTGCCTGGGTTTCCGGCCAACCGACACACGGGGGTAGAACGGAAATCAAATCGGGATGGGTTTTGAGGTCGATAAAGCTGGCTTCCCAATTTCCGTCTTTGAGAGAGGGGCCGTAGGGGACATGAAAGAGTGACGTGCCCTCCGAGCGCAGAATACCCATGATCGAACATGCTCCGGTGGTGGGATGGGTATATTTTACAGGAATCAGAGGGGGGAAAGTGAAGACGGAAAATATCGTATCGGTCCGTCTTTTTTTTTGGATGAGTAGAAACAGAAGGGCTGCATCATGTCTGCTTTGATTTACGCACATAAACTGACGAAAGCCTTTGGTGCCCAACCCTTGTTCCGGGAGGTCACCTTCGGGGTGGGGGAGAAGGACCGGGTCGGGATAATCGGACCCAATGGGTCCGGCAAATCCACCTTGCTCAAAATCCTGGCCGGAATGGAGAAACCTGACGGTGGGACGATAACCCAACGACAAGGCCTTCGGCTGGCCTATGTTCCCCAGCAAACCGATTATCCATCGGGCGTCACGGTTGGGGATCTCCTCCATCAAGCCGCCGCTCAAGCCGGGTTGTCACATGGGGAAGATATCGGCCGGGTCTATGAAATTATTGGCCGGGTCGGATTGGAAGATCCGTCTCAACGTGTATCGTCCTTGTCGGGAGGGTGGAAAAAACGTGTAACCATTGCCTGCGGGCTCATGCAGGACCCCGACATCATGTTATTGGATGAACCGACGAATCATTTGGATTTTGAAGGGTTCCAGTGGCTGGAGCAGCTCATGCTCCAGGCTCCTTGGGCGTGGGTGCTGATCAGCCATGACCGGTGGTTTTTAGATCGGACGGTAAATCGGGTGGCTGAGTTGAACAGCCGCTATGTGGACGGCATATTGGCTTTTGATGGGTCGTACACCGATTTTTTGGAGAAGCGGGAGGCCTTCCAGGAGGCACAGGACCAACAGGCGCAGGCTCTGGCCGGCAAAGTTCGCAGGGAAGAGGCGTGGCTCAGGCGGGGTCCGAAAGCCCGGACGACCAAAGCCAAATTCCGTGTGGATTCCGCCTATGCTCTTCAGGAGCAACTGGCCGAGGTCACGTCGCGACTCCGGCAGGAGACTACCAACCTGGACTTTGTCGGATCCGGGCGAAAAACCAAACGCCTGGTCGTGGGGGAAGGGTTGAAAAAGACGTTTGGGCATGGAACCCTTTTTGAAAAGCTTGATGTGGTGTTGTCACCCGGCATGGCATTGGGGGTGTTGGGATTTAACGGTTCCGGGAAATCGACGTTGCTGAAAATCCTGGCCAAAGTCCTTGATCCGGATGACGGGGAGGTGACCTATGCCGATCGGCTGAAGGTTGTCTACTTCGACCAACATCGGGAGCAACTCGACCTGCAATTAACCTTACGGCAAATCGTATCGGAGACCGGGCATTCCGTGACCTACCGGGATAAAACCATGCATGTGGCCGCCTGGGCCAAACGGTTCCGGTTTCAGCCTGAGCAGTTGGATGTTCGTGTGGATCTGCTGTCCGGGGGAGAGCAGGCCCGGGCACTCATGGCCCGTCTAATGCTGCAACCTGCCGATGTGCTGATCGTGGATGAACCAACCAATGATTTGGATATTCCAACCCGTGAAGTATTGGAGGAGAGCCTGAAGGAATTTCCGGGTGCGTTGGTTCTGGTAACCCATGACCGATATATGCTTCAGGAGGTTTGCAATCAGTTTCTGGGGTTGGATGGCCGTGGGGGGCATGCATTTTTTGCCGAATATCAACAATGGGAGGCGTGGCTGCGGAAGCGTGAACGCCCGGATCCGTCGATCCCTCGGGAGGAAGAACGTGAAGGTGTGCGGCCCCGGCGTGGAGGATCCAAAAAACTGTCCTACCGGGAACAGCAGGAATACGATACGATGGAAAAACGAATTCTTGAAGCCGAAACCCGGTTGGAGGGGGTCCGGAACAAACTAACCGATCCGTCCATTACCAGCCGGCATGTGGAATTACAAGCCGCGTTGGAGGAGGTAAAGGAGGCCGAACACGAGGTGGAAACACTCTATGCCCGTTGGGCGGAGTTGGAAACCAGGCGTCAGGGGACGGGTTCCGGTTAACGAATGAGCCGTCCCCGTGTGGCAGGCGATACATTTGGTCGGTTCAGACACTGCTCAACCGTTGGAGAGAGAACGGAGGGAGGAGGGAATGCATGCGATCATTATTCCAGACCATGATATGTCTGATCGGGATGGTTTTCCTGGGAGGCATCGTTTGGGCCGGGTATGAAGAAGGGGAAGAAGCCTATTTCCAAGGGGATTTTCAGACGGCCTTGGAGGTGTGGAGGCCGTTGGCGGAACAAGGGCATGCCGAAGCTCAAAATATGTTGGGATTTATGTACCGGTTCGGGGAGGGCGTCGAGCCTGATTATGACCTGGCCAGGCGATGGTATCGAAAAGCCGCGGACCAGGGGAATGCCACCGCCCAGAATAATTTGGGAGTCATGTACCGCCTTGGATTAGGCGGAAAACCGAATTTTAAAGAGGCCTTGTATTGGTTTGAGCGGGCGGCCGCCCAAGGGAACGGGGGCGCGCAGAACCATCTGGGACTCATGTATTACAAGGGAGAGGGGGTGGAGCCGGACAAAGTGCTCGCCTACAAATGGGCCCATCTTGCCGCTCAACAGGGCCTGGATCCCGCGTTGCAGGCTGTGGATATGTTGGAGCAGGAGCTGACTCCCAAACAAATCGAAGAGGCGAAGGCACTGGCCGACGCCTGGAGGCCGCGTGGGGAGGAAGTGGCCCTATAAGTTTGACTCCCACCGGATAGGCTGCTAGGGTGTGAGAAGGTGCTTGTGCCGAAAATCGGCCCCTGCGCCGAGCGGCTTTTCTGTCTGTTTTCTTTCCCGTCCATTTCGTCCGTCTTACACAGGGATCCGCTGCCTTTCCTTTTTTTTTGCATCTCCAATCGGGGGATGTCCATGGTCAGGTGGAGTCCCCGCATGTTGTTTCAAGTTACGGTGGAGGAGACCTGTCCGGCCCAGGGGGCTACGGGTTTATGTTCATCGAGGGGGAACCTATGTAAACCGGTTCAATTATGGCAGTTCGGTACACGGTGGAAAGATAACAGGCTGTGGTTGTAGGAGAACGGAGGCGACAATGAAATTGAGCATGAAATGGGGCGGAAAAAATCAAAAACCGAAAACATGCAAAACCCCGCCAAAGGTCCGATGGGATTTATTAGGGATTCCCGACCCTCGGAAAGTGTCAACTCCGAATTCCATTGAAGAAATCAGACAACAAGTTCAAAGTATTTCGAGTTGTGGACTGGGACTGGGGGCAGGAAGTCACCCCGAGGAAGAGCTACCCATTAAAGGCAACCTGCCCAAGGCGGAAAAAACCCCCGGTAAACACAAGCGAAGAGCCAAGGAATCCACCAACTAGAGCCTTGAGGCTGCAAGGCGATGGTCTTGTTGAGCTGGTCTTGAGGCAGAAAAAGGATACGCAATGGGTAGATCCAGTAAAGTGACACAGGGAAAACGAAACCGGGAAATGGCGAAAAAAGTCAAACAACAGGAAAAGGAATCCCGCCGACAGGAGCGGAGATCCCAAGAACCCAGAGGCTCTGCCGCGCTCGCCGGAGAAGACCCCGATTTGATCGGGATACGACCGGGCCCCCAGCCCCCTCTCTACTAGCCGACCGATCAGGCTTGCCTGTCCGGGGGCATTTCAAATTCTGCCCCCCTCTCTCAACCCTCCATCTTGATGTGATCCGGCATAGCCGACTCAAGGGATGTGGTTATCGGTCGGATCCCACCTTGGCTTTCATACGGGAGCTACCTCCACCCTAATTATGTTAGACTGAATGATGATGGAACGCTCGCCCGGTCAATTCTGGTGGCAAATCCTGTTCTTTCCTCTTGTGATGATGGCCGGATGTGTATCCGGTCCCGATGTAGTACCTGACCAGTTGAAGCCGCAGGTGCACACGGAGATATCCTTTCAGCAAATTCTGGCCGATCCCAATCAGTACCAAGGAAGAATCGTCGTCCTGGGGGGTGAAGTGTTATCCGCCAAACGATTGAAAGATGCGACCCAATTGGAAGTGCTGCAGCTGCCCCTGGATGATTCCCATCGGCCGTCATTCATCAAAACCGATTCACTGGGCCGATTTCTGGCCTTTGAAACAACCTTTCTCGATCCTGCCACCCTCCCCCCCAACACGCGCGTGACCATCGTTGGTGAGCTGACGGGGGCCATGACCGCTCAACTGAATGAAATGTCTTATCAGTATCCCACGCTAGCCATCAAGCATCTTCACGTCTGGCAGGAAACTCTCGACGATATCCCGCGGAGTTCAAGGGGCTGGTATGGAGGTTTCGGGGGAGGGACTTCGCGGGGGCGGGTGGGAGGTGGTGTCGGTGTCGGGTTCTGAGTGAGACCGGTTCTTTTATCACGTGCCTTTTCCCTTCTCTACCCCCTCTGTATCTCCCTCGTTAATGTCACCGGCAACCCTTTTTAAACATGGTGATCTCCCTGATCAAAACCATAATTCTGATGCTTCCCGTGTTTTCTTGTTTCTAAGGTCTGATCCTCTGCACCAGAAGTGAAATTACTAAGAAACCCTTATGTCGCAAATTGCATCAGAATGCTGAATCTTTTGAGCTAAGCTCCCGCCAAGTATTTCAGAGGAACAAAAAAATTCCAGGAAATCCGGCCCGCCATTTCTTCAAATTAAGCCTATTTTTTCAGAAAAAATCTTTAAAGCCTTTCACCTTTTCATCGATAGCATAGGGTTGACTGATGAAAAATCATCAGAACCTGTCTGAAAGGCATAACCTTTGCGTTGTTTCTTGTGAGAGGAAAAAATACAAGAAAAGGAAGGGTCCTCCGATCTTTGACCGCAATATTCATTTACCAAGCCGGAAAGGGAGCGAAGAGTATGGCAAACATTAATCCGACATTTTTACCGGAGAAGCGGTCCGATCATTTCCGGGAGCGCATTCAAAAACTGGAGGAACTGGGGCATGCGCAAGCTGATGAAAAAGCCTGGGCTAAATTTGACGCTGAAACAGAAAAGCTATTGTCCCAAACCTTCGGGGCGACTCATGCGTACATGGAAACCTATAAATATGCCACACTGGGCGAGGCGGAGGCTTTGGTCAATCTGCCCGAATCGGCCCAAGAATTCCTCAGCGAAGACCTTCCCCGGAAAGCCATCCAACAGCGAAGGCAGTTACTGCACGCCATTTTAATTGAACTGGAGAATATGGAAAAAGTGGAAGCGGAAGCTCTGACGGGAGAAGACCATGAAGATCCGCCATCCTTCACCTAAGTTCCCATGCGCCCTGTGTTGAAAGGGTCTGTTCCAGTTTCAGCTACCCTCCTTCTGTCCGAGGACGAGGAAGCAGGTGATAAATGGATGGGGTTGAGTGTAAGCTATGGGGCCTGAATAAGGCCTCGGTGAAAATGAGATGAAGAAGGGGGAGTGCGGGATATTTGATAAAATAAACAAGGATGATCCCAAACCATCACCAACTTTCATATGTGCACCGGGGAGGAGATGTTCCGCTGCTGGGTGTGACGATTTGGCGGTTTTTCGAGAATATGGCGGCGGAAGGTCCGGAACGGGAAGCGGTGGTTTCCCTTGCACAGCACAAACGATTGACTTACGCCGGCCTGCAGGAAGGAGCTACGAAACTGGCCAAGGGCTTGGTGGCCCTACACGTGGTTCGTGGAGACCGTATCGGCATCTGGTCCACCAATAATCTTGAGTGGGTCCTGTTGCAAATGGCTGCCGCCAGAATCGGGGCGATTCTGGTGAACATCAATCCCGCGTATCCTGGTGAGGAGTTGCAGCATGCCCTGGCGTGCGCCCGTGTGCAGGTCTTATTCTTGATTCCCTCCTTCAGGCGGTCACAGTATGCGGAAATGGTGTCTGAACTGTGTCCGAACGTAAAAGACGCAGCTCCCGGTAGCTGGACCTGTCCCGGCCTTCCGAATTTGCGCCATTTGGTGCTGTTCGATCCGGTGGATTCCGACCAAACCAGGCGCCTCCAAAAAGGATTTCTGATCTGGAAGGAAGTCATCGACAGGGGCAAGGAGGTATCGGATGACGTGCTCTCCGCCCGGACTGCCGAGGTGGATCCCGATGATCCTGTCAACATTCAATTTACCTCCGGAACCACCGGCTTTCCCAAAGCGGTGTTGCTGACCCACCATAATATTCTCAATAACGGCTATTTCACCGCCAGGGTGATGCAGTTCGGTCCGCGGGACCGGCTTTGCGTGCCGGTGCCTTTTTATCACTGTTTCGGCATGGTGGTTGCCAATCTGGCCTGTCTGACATCCGGGGCCGCCCTCGTGATCGCCTCGGAACATTTCAATCCCGGTGCCGTCTTAGCTGCGATTGAAAAGGAACGTTGCACGGCCATCCATGGGGTGCCGACGATGTTCATCGCCGAGCTGGAGCATCCGGACTTTCATCGGTTCGACCTTTCGTCCTTGCGCACCGGAATCATGGCCGGGGCTCCCTGTCCGCCGGAACTGGTTCGCCGGGTGATCAAAGAGATGGGGTGCCGGGAAATTTTGATCGGCTACGGCCAGACCGAAGCCTCTCCGATTACGCATCTGACTCGTCCTGAAGATCCCTTTCACCGGCGTGTTGAAACCGTCGGCACCAATCTGCCCTACCAGGAGGTCAAGATCATTGATGTGCAGACCGGCCGCGTGGTGCCGATCCATCAGCAGGGTGAAGTGTGTTTCCGGGGATATCACGTCATGCGGGGCTATTTCGGCCGGGAGGAAGCGACCCGTGAGGCT
>JBDIVP010000077.1:0-13601 GCA_039794325.1 Candidatus Inrsubterrania sp. | reverse complement strand
CGTTCTTCCCACCGACCCGCGTTCCCGGCAGCCATTAGACAAAATTCCGCAAGCGGGAACGGTCAAGGTATTGCCACTTATCGGAGAAAGTCCGCCCATTCAGTATTTAATTGAAATGATTCAATTGGTTTCGGCTAGTGAGGCGACGGTTCTCATTCAAGGTGAAAGCGGAACAGGGAAAGAATTAGTTGCCAAGACTATTCATGCCTTGAGTCGTCGGCAGTCGCGGCCCTTTGTGGTGGTGGAGTGCAGCGCCCTTCCTGAAACACTGTTGGAAAGTGAATTGTTCGGTCATGTCCGTGGAGCATTTACCGGTGCGGTGTCCGATAGAAAAGGCCTCTTTGAAGAAGCCGAAGGGGGGACGATTTTTCTGGATGAAATTGCCGATACCAGTCCGGCTTTTCAAGCCAGGCTTTTGCGGGTGCTCCAGGAGGGGGAAATACGTCCGGTAGGAAGCAATCGCTCGATTAAGGTCGATGTCCGGGTTATTTCCGCCGGGAATAAGCCGATTGAAGATCTGGTCAGGGCAAAGTCCTTCCGGGCGGACCTGTACTATCGCTTAGCCGTGCTTCCCTTAACGGTTCCGCCGTTACGGGAACGGAGAGAGGATATTCCTCTGCTGGTGAATCATTTCCTCACGCAATCGGCTTCGAAGCATAACCGGTTGTCTTTGCGGATCAGTTCCGAAGCGGAAAAAGCCTTGATTTTGCATGAATGGCCGGGCAATGTTCGTGAATTGGAAAATTTGCTTGAACGGGTGGTGGTCACCTGTCCCGGCCCGATCATTCAATCCGAGGATATATTCCCTCAAACTGGTGAAGATCAAAAAAACTCATGGAATTTAACGATGATTGGAAAAAGTGCACGGCAGGAAGCCGAACGACTTCGTATTGTTGAAGCCCTTCGTGAAGCCAAGGGCGACCGCACCAAAGCAGCAAGAATGCTCAAAATCAGCCGTTCCAGCCTCTATAACAAACTTCGCGATTATCATCTCTCCTGATTTTTAGCCCTCAAAAGTCCCAAAAAGACGCAATGGCAACCATGCGCTGTCCATAAATTTGGACATGCAAGCTATTGAATGACATGGTGTTTGACGGTGCGCCTCATATGGTTGTCCAAGATGGTAGATTTTTGCGCGAGGCGGCATGAATGAACTTCCCCGGCCCGTACCATTCATATTCCACCCATTATTGCCTATCCATGCTACATCGGTGGAACCAGGACGGCATGGCATTGTTGTTGCTTTTCTTGACAGATGCCGACACTGGGTTGGGTGTGATGGACCGGCCTCCGGAATGCCCGACCTCCGAAATGAGGGCACCTGGTGTCGGCACTATTTTCATGAATGGCCGGTTTACGTTTAAAAAGCCAGTAGGCGTGTGAAAGGCGGTGTGCATGGTGGGAACTCAAGTCTTAAACCTGGACTTATTATTAACCCTATACCTTACGTAAGGAGGCCGGAGAATGTATCACGGCAAAAACAGGTTTCTTACGGTTTCGGTGTTTTTGGCGCTGATGGGAGGGACAGGATTTTGGGCTGTCCCGTCTTCCGTCGGGGCCGAAAGCCAGTCTTCTCCGCATGTGCATCAGGCGGGGATGACGCATCAGGGATCCACAGGTTGGCAGCAGCAACTCAAGGGGCAAACCCTGGTGGAGGATGCCTTGGAAGGTCGTGCGGGCCTTTCCGAGAAAGTCGAAATGCAGCATCATCGGATTATGCGCCGACTCGAAGAGCAGGCCAGGAAGGATGCTCAGGTTCAGGCGACGTCTGGCGGGTTCAACAACATGTCGATGATGCATCAGTACATGGGGCAGGATGGATCGAGTTGGTTGTTGGCGGTGGATGCTGAAGCCAGTCTGTCCAACCAGCCGGGGGCAAAATGCCCGGCGGGAGTTCCGACCAAAAGTTTTGACGTGTCCATGATTGACGCGGAGATTACCCTGAACCGGTGGCTGGATTACTATCCGGGCTACATGTATGTGCTGACGGAAAATATTGAAAAGGTCCGTGAAGAAGAAGCGAAGAATGCCGCGGCCCGGGAAAAGGATGATTTCGATGCGGGAGCGGTGACCACGGGGATTCAAGGAGACTACATCCAGCCGCTGGTTCTCCGAGCCAATCAGGGGGACTGTCTGCGGATCACCCTTCGGAATGCCATGGATTTCGAAAGCGGGAGCTTACATGTCAACGGTGGCAGTATGGTGATGTCGGCTACCGGAAAAGCCGCCACTTCCACGAATCCGGAAGCGATCGTGGCGCCCGGAAAAAGCGTGGAGATGGAGTGGTATATCCATCCCAAGACCCAGGAGGGGGTCAGGCGGTTTCACTCATTCAGTAATGCCCGTGAGTTGACGGTCATGGGGCTGTTCGGTGCGTTGGTGGTGGAACCTCAAGGGTCCAAATATTTGGATCCTCTTGGGACCGGCCCCGCTCCGGAAATGAAAAGCGGATGGCAGGCGATGATCGACAATGGGACCGGCCCCGCTTTTAGGGAATTTGTGATTTTCTATCACGAAATCGGGGATGAGGCCTTTCGACCGGTCAATAAAAAGGGAGATTTTCTGCCGCAGCGCGATCCGTTGACCGATGCCTATCGGCCGGGCGGGCGCGCGATCAATTATCGCAGTGAACCGTTCGGCATCGACCAAATGCACCTGCAACATGAATATTTTGGATTTGAAGATGAGTCGATGGGGTATAGCGCCTATACGTTCGGTGATGTACCGACGACGATTCCCCGGGCGTATCTTGGCGATCCAACCAAATATCGACTGGTGCATGGCGGGTCGGAAGTATTTCATTCCCATCATCCTCATAGCGGATCGATTCGTTGGCAGCGGAGTCCGGAGACGGAGCCCAATCAATTGTGGGCCGCCGGACAGCATGGACCGGTCAAATTTCCGGTGGTTCGAACGAAATCCGATCGGGTGGATGTCGAAGTGATCGGGCCGTCCGAAGCCCTTGACCTTGAACCGGAATGTGGAAGCGGAGGATGTCAGCATCTGGCCGGCGACTTCTTGTTCCATTGCCATGTGGCCCATCATTATGTGGCCGGAATGTGGGGATATGCCCGCGTGTATAACACGCTTCAGGTCGGCGATGTCCGGACGGACATCATGCCGGATTTGCGGGAACTCCCGGATCGTCAGGGCAGAATGAAGCAAGGGGTCTCCTCTGACAAATTGATCGGGAAAACCGTGGATTGGTTTGGAACCACCTTTAAAATCGCGGACAAAAAGCAAAAGAGCGATTGGAATGCCAATCCCAAGATCGTCAACATCAAAGATTGGGTGGAAATGTGGATTCCGACTCCCGGGAAGCCCGGCCACGCGGATGACGAAAAAGGCCAAATCATGGCGTATGATGCGACGGTGTGGGATTGGATCTGGAAAGGAAACGTGGCCAAAGGTGAACGGGAGAGTACGACGGCCAATCCTAAATATCCTTCTGCCGCCAAATGGGATGACAGTACCAGGCCGGATATTTTGTTCGATCCCACGACGGGACGTTTATCCTGGCCGGTTCTGAAGCCTCATTTTGGAAAACGGGTGCCCTTTTCCCCGAATCACAGTGGGGCTCCCTGGTTGGAACCGATTCATCAGGATCCGGTGACCGGCGAACGGACGTCCGATCCGGCGCGTCCCGGTGAAAACGGCCGTTGGAGTTTGTGCCCTGACAATGCCAATGTGCCGCGAACCAATAATATTCACTTTATTCGCCTGCCGATTACCTTGTCCAAGGCGCAGGGGAGTGAGCCGGCCATTGTCGACCCGGACGGCTTGATCTATGTGTTGCACGAAGAGGAGCGGTTGACCAGGGAGAATGATGACCTCAAGCTTCCTGCGGTCCTTCGGGCCAATGTGTACGATTGTGTGAACACGATCTTGACCAGCGAATGGGAAGATGATGATTACACCAATTTCCAATCGTCCAAGATCAATATCCATCCTCATTTCTTCCAATTCGATACCGGAGCCTCGGATGGTGTGATTTCCGGCTTCGAATGGGAAATGTCGGTTCGTCCCTTCACCATGTTCTCCAAGCCCCAGGATAAAGGCTTGCCGGTTCCGATGAACAGCAAGTTGACCGAAGCCGTGAAAGCCGGGGCTAAGAGCATAAAAATCAAAATGGCCGAAGGTGCGACCAAGTATCATCCGAATACGGAGTTGATGGTCGGAGCGGATTGTCTGGAGCCGGATAACGATCCCACCGCGTCCTTGAAACGGGACCGGAGCTGTTCGGAAATTGTCCGGATCAAGGAAATCAAAGGTAATACCATTACCTTTGTCACCCCCTTGAAAAACAATCATCCGGTCGGCGATATCGTCACCCCGGAGTTTGTGCGGTATCGGTATTGGGTGGATGCCGATTATGGAACCGTGTTTTGGCATGACCATGCGTTCGGTGCCACGACGTGGCCGCATGGCGGTTTCGGAGCGACGATTGTGGAGCCCTACGGGTCCACCTATCACGATCCGGTGAATGGCAAGCTGGTGTACAGCGGTCCGGTCGCGGATATTCACACCAATGAACCGGTCGGCGCCGGCGTTCACGGAAGTTTCCGTGAGTTGATGGTGTCGATTCATGACACGGTGCCGCATACGGTGAATGTGATTCAGGCCGGCAATCCTCCCGGGCAGCCGATCGAGGTGGCCCTGGAAGCCGGGAAGACGATTTCCTTCCAGATGCCGGAGCGAATTCTGAACACTCCGAACCCCTACCTGAATGGGGGGACACATACCACGGGCAGCGGATTTAATTTTCGGGCCGAACCGTTTGCGCAACGGCTCGTGAATAATCCCGACACCTCGAAATTGTTCAGCAGCGCGATCCATGGTGATCCGGATACGCCCTTGTTGCGGGCCTACACCGGTGACACCATCGTGTTCCGCCTGTTGCATCAATTGATGAACGAGTCGCATGTCTGGACGCTGGCCGGCCACACCTTCCTGACCGAACGGTATGCCGCGGATGCGAATCGCAAATATTCCATCCATGTCGGTATTGCCGAACGGTATGATCTGGTGACCAAAGCCGGAGGTTTCCAGGGCATGCCGGGTGATTACATCCACTTCAACGGCCGGAGTTCGCACTTCGCCGAAGGCGGGTGGGGAATCATTCGTGTGCTGGAGAAGGAAGTGCCGGATTTGAAACCGCTTCCGAAGGGTACGAATCCCTTGGGCATTCCGGCAACCCCGAAGTCCGTGTGTCCCGCCGATGCACCGGTGAAAACCTTCAATGTGGTGGCGATGGACCGCCCCTTGAAGTTGAATCCGAATGCGCCGGATGTGATCGAAGTGGACTTTGAGCGGAATATGGAAATGACCGTTCCAGAGGGGAAAATCTTTGCCCTGGAAGAAGAGGCGACCAAGGTGGCGGGCAATGTCATGCCCAATCCCCTGACGCTTCGGGTCAATGTGGGTGATTGCATTAAAGTCAATCTCAAGAACAAGATGGCTCAGAGCCGGGCGTCCTTCTTTGCGCCGGGCTTGGCCTTCGATCCTCGCGATTCGCAGGGGCTCAATGTCGGGAATAATCCCGGCGACCAGACTATTGCCCCGGGCAAGAGTCGTGTGTATACCTACTATGCCCATCCCGACAACAAGGAAACCACGTCATTGGTGTGGGATGGCGGAAACATCGTGGTGAATCCACGGAACGGGTTGTATGGGGCTGTGATCGTCGGACCGAAGGGCTCTCAATACCGGGATCCTGTGACCGGCGAGGATATTTCCCAAAAGAACTCGTGGAGGGCGGATGTCATTATCGACCAGTCCCTGCCGGAAAACGCCGGGAAGCGTAACTACCGGGATGTGGCCTTGTTCTTCCAGGATGAGGACAACATCATCGGGACGAGCTTCATGCCCTATGTGCAATCGGTGGCGGGGCTGACAGCCGTCAATTATCGCGCTGATCCGGAACGGTTCCGGGAGGAACAGGGATGCACGCTGGATAAAATTTTCCAACCGTGCGTCGTCGATAATCCGGAAGATCCGGTCACGCCGCTGATCGAAGCGCATGCCGGTGATCCAGTGCGCATCCATGTGATCGGTGCAAACAGCGAGCAGAACGGGATGTTCCAGGTCGAAGGTCATGAGTGGCCCATCGAACCGTACATGCCGGGAGCCGATATGATTAGTGTGGTGGAGTTTGCCGGTTCCGAAACGCTGGACGTGTTCCTGCGAGGCGGGGCCGGAGGACCCTACCGCGTTCCTGGTGATTATATTTGGGCGAATGCACGCCTGAACTATCAACAGGCCGGTCAGTGGGGGTATCTGCGTGTGCTGCCGGCCGGCGATCAACGGATACAACCGTTGGAAGCCGCCGCACCGGGGGCCCGGCACGTGGACGGACAACCTGAGCCACAAGCGATTCCTACCAAGATGAAGTAACTGTCTCATGGTAGGTGGCGGGTAGTCATGGTGGGGGAGCCTGGCCAAAGCCGGCTCCCCCACTTGCTTTAGTCCGAGAATCAATCTTCATTATTCAGGGAAAAGGAGGCCGGAATGCCTGGAATTCTGAATCGAACGTTCGTGTGGCGCATGGCCAGCCTTGGGCTGTTTGCCCTGCATCTGGCCGGAGGGCCGCTTCATGCCTATGAAGAGGTGACCGTTCGGGATGGAGGGACGATCTCCGGGACGGTGACTCTGTTGGGAAAAGTGCCCACACCCAAGGGGTATAACCTGACGACACTTCCCGATGCCGTGTATTGCGGGCGCATTTCAGACGGTCAGGGGTGGAGGCTGCTTCAACCCTTTAAAACCGGGGACAATAATGCCTTTCAGGAGGTCATTGTCTTTATTGATGCCATTGATCAAGGGAAACCGTTCGAGGTGTTCTCCCCCCCGCGGATCGAGGCCATTGACTGCCGATTCCTCCCGTTTATGACACTTGTGCGTGACGGGGAGGATGTGGTGGTGGTGAATATGGATCCGGCCATGCACGATATTCAAGCTTACGAAACGTCTAATCGGGGACCGCGCGTGCTCTTCAATCTCCCTTTGCCCATCAGTGAGCGCTATCCTCAGCAGGCCGGATTGAGTGCGACATATCACAAGCATTATGAAGGAACCCCTGTGCGGGCCACGGTAAAAATGACCCGGGGACGGCAGGTCTTTGTCATGCAGTGCGGGTTTCATGCCTATATGGAAAGTTGGGCATTGGCGACCCCTCATCCGTATTATGCGATTACCGACGGCAATGGCCGCTTTGAATTGACCGATGTGCCGCCGGGAACGTATACGATCAAGCTGTGGCATCCCTACGTTCAGGAAACCATTGAGCAGGTCGTAACGGTTGCCGCGAACGGTCATGCGGATGTGGCTTTGACGGTGAAGGCTCCTACCGGACGGCTGTATGCCAACCAAATGGTTGAGAGTCCCTATATGCGTTATGGGTTGACGACGGAGGCCATAAGCCAGATTGTTCCGACCTTAAAAAAGCAAACCTATGAATAACGGCGATAAAAAAAACAAGGATTGTCCGGGTAAGCTGATGGTGTGATAGAAATTCAAGGACAGGCCGGCTGGGCCTCAAAATTATGGAGGTTCATGATGAATAACACAATACTGCAGCAATCCATGTCAGGGACAGGGAAACGGTTGACGGGAGGGATGGTAACGTTTGGAGCCGCACTGGTGCTTTTGGGTTCATCGGCTTGGGGACTCGATACCCAAGATATTACCGTTGAATGGACGCCGGAAGGAAAAGCCTTGGCCCAGGAACGTGTGGTGACGATGCCGACGAAATCGGAAATGGTTCGAGTGCCGGCGGGGTGGTTTATTATGGGCAGTACCAAGAAAACCGATCGAAATGCCTATCGATTTGAATTTCCTCAACGCCGCGTGTATTTGGATGCCTATCGGATCGACAAATATGAGGTCACGGCCCTTGAATACCTGAAGTTTGTCCTTGACACCGGGAGAAATCCACTTGTCGATTGGCGGTATGACGGGGGCAATTTCCAGGAAAGTATGGCCCATCACCCGGTGATGCATGTGAATTGGCATGAAGCCGATGCCTATTGCCGGTGGGCGGGGAAGCGGCTCCCGACAGAGGCCGAGTGGGAAAAGGCCGCACGGGGGGAAGACGGGCGCTTGTATCCTTGGGGCAACCAAATTGCCGGGTTGAGCCGTGCCAACTTCGGGCGGTCGGGGCTTTCCGGGCCTGTTCGCGACCGGCCGGAGCGTCTCCTGCTCTATCCTCCTATCATATCCGTGGATAAGTATGAAAACGGGGCCAGTCCCTATGGCGTGCATCAGATGATCGGCAATGTTGCCGAGTGGGTGGCGGATTGGTATTACCCGGATTATTACAAAACGGCGCCTGATCGTAATCCCAAAGGGCCTGAGGAAGGAACCCAGAAAGGATTCCGGGGTGGAGGGTGGATCGACAGTACCACGACCGCCCGGTCTGCGCAACGAAATGGCACCGACCCCAACACCAGCATCAACTGGCTGGGATTTCGTTGTGCCCAGGATGTGCAGGACACGGCGGAGTCATCGGGCAATGATGCCGCACGACTTTCGACTGTTGCCAAACGGAGTGGTGAATAACCGGCTGCACGCGCCGGGTATTCACCGGGCGAAACAAAGCGGAGAAGTCTGGCGGCTTCTCCGTTTTTTTTTGCCAAATCTGCGCGGGAGAAGAGCGGCCGGAAACCAGGAGAACCGTCCGCGGACAAACTTCCTTCTTTTTTTGGGAAGAATGGGTGTCGTTAAGTACAATAAAAAAAGATACGATCGACAATCAGATGGTCTATTGTTAAAAGAGGAGGTGTATGATGTCGAGATGCAAAGCGGGATCGGTATCAACTGGTTGTGTCATGGTAGTAGGATTGCTGGTTGGACTGTCTTCGGGGGCCGGATGGTCACAAGCGGCCGAAGGTGAGGGAACGTCACAAGGCATTCGGCCGGAACTGGTAGCCGATTACATCCATGCCGTCATTGAGGCGGATCGCACGCTCTACACGACCCATGTCGTCGATCGCATGCAGGAGACAGGGACCGTCATCGCAACGGAAGGCTGGAAACGGCGGAATGCCTTACCGCTCCCTGCCCAGATGTTATTACTCTCCGGGCTGAAAGTGGGTGAGGCAGGGCTGGGATTACAGTACCGGCTGGCCAGTTTATTTCCTATTTACGAACGGAACGGCCCAACCACCGATTTTGAGCGTGAGGGGTTGGCCGCCGTGGAACAAGATCCCGGTAAGCCGTTTACGGGAGTGATTACTCGGGGCGATAAACAATACTTTAAGGCTATTTATGCCGACCGAGCAGTGTCAAATGCCTGTGTGAATTGCCACAATACTCATATTTTGAGTGCCAAGCGGGATCGGAAAGTCGGTGATGTGATGGGAGGGATAATAATTTCTTTTCCATTGGATTGAGACAGCGTGTTCCCTGTGGGTCCGGAAATACGTGGAATCGCATTAAACGTCACAGGGCCGACCTTGAGTTGCGGGTTTTTTCCCTGTGGGAGAGTGTTGAGATCAGGGTAGTGAAGAAGGAGGATGACATGAGTGTGTGGAAAGTGATGAGCCTTGCGGTTTTGTTGACTGTGGTGGGCCAGGGACCTCTCTATGCCTATGAGGAAATCATGGTTTCGAACGGGGGTGAATTGTCTGGGAGAGTGGTGCTCCAGGGGGAGGTTCCTGAGCCCAAGGGTTATAATCTGGTAACCTTTCCGGATCCTGTCTTTTGTGGGCGAATTTCAACCGGCAACGGCTGGCGATTATTGCAGCCCTTTACGGTCGCATCCGATGGGAGCTTTGAAAATGTTGTGGTAGTGTTGACGGATATCAAAAAGGGAAAAAAGTTTATCGATGATACACCGCCCCGTATCGAGGCGATTGACTGTAAATTCGAGCCCTATATCACCATCGTGCGTGATCGACACACCGTGGAAGTTGTGAATATGGATCCCGTCATGCACGACATTCAGGCTTATGAAACGTCCGATCTGGGGGCTCGTGTCTTGTTTAATGTTCCGCTTCCCATGAGTGAACGGTTGAGTAAAAGTGAGCTGCTCAAAAAGGTGACCGTAAAAAATCGAGCCGGAAAAGTCATGACTCAGCCTATCAAAATGCGGAAAGGCCGTAATATCTTTGTGATGCAATGCGGATTTCATGCCTATATGGAAAGCTGGGGGTTGGCGGTGGATCATCCCTATTATGCCTTGAGCGGGCCGGATGGGAGGTTTCACCTTTCGGACATCCCTCCGGGAACGTATACGGTGTCCGCCTGGCATCCCATGGTCAATCAGGAATTCACGGTAACCATAGAAGCGGATCGTACAACGACGTTGGATATCCGGTTTGAGGCCCCCAAGGGGAGGTTATATGCCAATGTGGTGGAGGAGCATACTCGGTTTGGGCTGGAATTACTGGGCGATGCGACTATCGAGCCCATTGTGGAAAAACAGGTTCCCTAGGGTGGGGTGAAGGCTCAGGGGGAAGTATCCGGGGCGGTTGGGGGTGGTGACTCCCCACCATCCCGGGCGACCCGCCGGCTTCATGGCTCTTGAGGGTTTTATCGTTCCGACCGGTCTTTGACGTCCAGCCAATCTCTCAGCCAATCTCCAAACAGGTTGGCGGCCA
This sequence comes from Candidatus Inrsubterrania sp., assembly GCA_039794325.1. Lineage (GTDB taxonomy): Bacteria > Nitrospirota > Nitrospiria > Nitrospirales > UBA8639 > JACKFE01. Next base: position 3,003 of record JBDIVP010000077.1, on the reverse strand, counting down.
ACACGACCAGCATCAGGGCCAGGCCCGGAACAATCACCACATGCGGGGCCACCAGCATATATCGGGTTCCGTCCCGGATCATACTGCCCCAGGACGCTGCCGGAGGTTGTACCCCAAGGCCGAGAAAAGACAAGCCGGCCTCCGCCACAATGGCCCCGGCCACACCGAAACTGGCTTCCACAATCAGAGGGGCGGTGACAAGGGGCAGCAAATGCCTGGTCATGATCCGCCAGGTAGATGCGCCGATGGCATGGGCGGCTATGACATGGTCGGCCTGTTTAAGCGAGAGGACCTGAGACCTGGCCAATCGGGCATACCCCACCCATCCGGTGAGCCCTAACGCCAGAATGACATTCTCAATGCCGGGCCCCAGGACTCCGGCCAAAGCGATAGCCAGGAGCAAGCCCGGAAAAGCCAGCAGAATGTCCACCGCCCGGACGAAGAGGTGATCCACCCATCCGCTGATATATCCGCTGGTGATTCCCAGTATTCCACCTACCAGGAGACCCAACGTCACGACCGAGAGGGCCACGACTAATGAGGTTCTGGCTCCGCTCATGACCCGATCGGCAAGAGGCCGGCCAAGATCATCGTAGCCCAGCCAGGATTGGGTCTCAGGGGGAGCCAAAATTTTAGAGAGATTGATGGTGTCCGGAGTCAAGGGGAGGAATGGACTGATCAGGACCAGGAGTCCCCAGGTGAGCAGCAACGATGCTGGAAGCCACAGGCGCATGGTTAGTGACGGGTTAAATGAATCCGGGGATCCACCCAGGCATATACGATATCGGTCAAAAGGTTAATGAGGATATAGGTTACACTGATGCATAAGACGGCCGCTTGGACGACCGGGTAATCCCGTTGTTGGATGGCCTCGACGATCAGCAACCCCAACCCGGGCCAGGCAAACACGGTTTCAGTGATGACGGCTCCACCTAGTAATCCGCCGAGTTGAAGTCCCAGGAGAGTCAGAATCGGTAAGAGGGCATTGGGTAACACATGATAAATAAGAATCCGGATCGGCGAGAGGCCTTTGGCTCTGGCCGTCCGTAGGAAATCCTCGCCCAGAATTTCCAAAACACTGCTTCTCACCATTCTGGCCAGAATAGCGGCCATGGCGGTGCCGAGAGTCATGGCCGGGAGGATCACAGCCTGCCAACCCTCCCGTCCCCCGACCGGAAACCAGCCTAACCATACCGACCCGACCAGAATCAACAGCGGCCCCAGCCAAAAATTGGGAATGGAAATGCCCAACAGGGCAAAGCCCATGGCACCGAAATCCCAGGGACGATGTTTGTGCGTCGCGGCCATCATGCCCAGTGGAAGTGCCAGGGCGACGGCTACGGCCAGTGAGATGCCGCTGAGGTACAAAGTGGCGGGAATCCGGCCCAAGAGAAGGTCCAGGATCGGGCGGCCGGAGAAAAGAGAATGTCCGAATTCCAGGCGAACCATGTTCCCCAGGTAGTGCCGCCATTGTTGCAAGAGCGGAAGATCCAGGCCGAGCTGCCGGCGGAGTGCTTCCTTGTCCGCCTGTAACGCGGATTCTCCCAGCATGACTTCCACAGGGTCACCGGGAATCAAGTGGATCAGAAAAAAGACGATGCACAACACGCCAAAAAGACCGACGGCTCCGCTGAGGAATCTGCCAAGGAGAAAGGTGATCATTCGACGGGTTGAATGGGGGTGCTGAAGGGCCGTTTCATGGTGACGTTCAACTCAGGAATCATGCGTGTCCTGTCCGCAACGACAGCCGTTTGGATTCTCTCCTGAGAATTTTTCCATGTGACGTCGAGGAGGCCGTCGAAATTGCCTTCTATCCCCAGGTGATACCCGGTGATATCGGTTGAGGCAAAACCGACATGATCCTCGAACCATAACGGAACATAGGGAAGAGTGTGCAGGAAATGTTCCTGCAGGAGGCGATACAGCCGTTGCTGTTCCCCTCGATCGGCGATCTGCTCGGCTTGCATGATCAACCGGTCCGCGACGGGACTGACGAAGTACCCCCGATTGGCTCCAAGAGGGGGAAGGGCTTCACTGTGAAAGGCATAACGAAAAATGTCCGGTGTTTTGACCCCCACCCATGCCAGACTGTACATCTGAAACCGTCCGGCCTTGATATCGCCATAAAATGTTCCCCAATCGTGGCTCTGAATAATCACCCGTATACCGACCTGGCCAAGTTGATCTTGAATGATGGTCGCCAACCTCAGGCGGAAGGGATCGGTTGAGGTTTTATACGTCAGTGTGGGTGGGTGTCCGGCATCGAAGCCGGCTTTCCGAAGCAAGGCTCTGGCACGGTCCGGATTGTAGTCATAACCATGGAGTTTGGGCGGTCCGGCCCAATGATCCGGAGGAAAGATGGCCTGAGCTTCCCGCGCGCGGTCACCGAACACGTAATGAATGATCTCCGGGCGGTTGATCGCGTGGGCAACGGCTTGACGAACGAGAAGGTTCCCGGCCAATGGGTCTTGGTGATGAAACCCTAAATAGGAAAAGTTGGAGCCTCGATGGTGATGGAGCCGAAGATCGGGATTTTCCGCAAGGTAGGTGACCAATTCAGGGGGCAGATCGTTTTGGATCAGCTGAATTTCTCCGGCAAGGAGTTTCAGGGCGCGAACGGTCGGATCCGGGATCCGGAGGATTTCCACTTCTTGTCCATCGGATTGGCGCACCAGACGAAGGCGGGAATCATCCGTCCGTTCGAGGAATCGAAAGGGCCCGCTTCCGATGGGCCGGTCATGAAAAGGATGTCCGCCGGCGATAAGGTTTGCAGGGAGAATGCCGATAACTAAATAGCCGGGGAAGTGCGGATCCTGCCGGTTCAGAAAAAACGTGATTTCATGTTCGGAAGGAGTTTCGATACGGTCGATCAACCCTAAAATTCCTCGATGAGGGGACAGGCTGTGAAGATCCAGGATGGAGTCATAGGTGGCTTTGATGTCCCGGGATGACAGTGGTTGTCCATTGTGAAACGACGGGATCGGCGCGGTGAGGGTAAAGTGG
>JBDIVP010000076.1:0-13624 GCA_039794325.1 Candidatus Inrsubterrania sp. | reverse complement strand
AAACTGGCGGCTTTGGGAATATCCCTGGGGAAGTCCTGGGGGCGCGATGAATCCATAACACCCGTGCCGTGCATACCGCACGACTTCCCCGTCGGTTCGAAGCGTTCAGAACTCATACAGACCAAACATTACGGTTGATCAGATCATGGGCAGCAAGGAAATGCATACCGACGGAATTCCCTTTCCGGGTATGGTTGGCGCCTAGCTGTTCATTCGGCAGGAATCGGGGTTTCCTTAATCATCCAGGTTCATTCACCATAAAAAACCACACTCCGATTGACCAGACCGACATGGATGCTTAAGGTGAGTACCCCTGTGCCGACTCGAGTCTGATGAAACATCACCCACCTTTAGCCGTCATCACCGGAGCCTCTCGAGGCATTGGTGCGGCCTATGCCAGGGCGTTGGCGCAAAAAGGGTATGATTTGCTGCTAGTGGCGAGGAACAAGGAGTGCCTGGGGCAGGTTGCTCGTGAATTGGAACGGACGTTTGATATCGTTGTCGTCCAAGAACAGATGAATTTGGCCGAATCCGGATCCGGTCGGACTCTCTTCAATAAAGCCATGGCCTTGGGCCGCCCGGTGACCCTGGTCATTCACAATGCGGGGTTCGGCTTGTATGGACCGTTTACGCATATGCCTCCATCACAAATAGCAGACATGATAGACTTGCACATGCACCATGTGACCGAAAGTACCAGGCTTTTCCTTCCCCCGATGATGCGCCAAGGCAAAGGAGCCATCATTAATGTGGCTTCGACCGCCGGGTTTCTTCCTATTCCATATATGGCTGAATACGCCGCCACCAAAGCCTACCTCATCGCGTTCTCCGAAGCTGTTTCGTGGGAAGTTCGATCCTCAGGTGTTACGGTTCAGGCCTGTTGTCCAGGTTATACCGATACCGAATTTCATACCGCCGCAGGCCATCGCCCCAGGCATATGTGGTCCTCTCAATCGGCCGAGCAGGTAGCGGAAACATCATTAAGGGCTCTCGATTCACGAAAGGCTGTCGTCGCCATCGGATGGCAGGGTCGTGTCGCCTATTGGGCGTCCAGATGGCTTCCTCGAAAAGTCCTCATGTGGTCGGCTCAGAAGGTTGTAAAACCCCCAACTCCCTCAAATTAGGAGGATTTTCATGATTCGTCCTTCGGAAGGAAGGTTCAGGCAAAGTCTGATCGGATTATTAATTATAACGTTGGGAGGCTGTGCCGGTCCCAAACCCATCCTCTACCCCAATGAGCATTTCCAGAATGTCGGATCAGCTCAGGCGGAAAGAGACATCGAACTTTGCGTGCAACTTGCGGAACAGTATATTGCCGCAAATCCATCCGCAACGGTTGCCGGCAGCACGGCCGTGGGGGCTGCCGTCGGGGGAGCGACAGGCGCGGCGGGCGGGGCTATCAGGGGTGGAATCGGAATCTGGGCGGCCGTCGGTGCCGCCATGGGAGCAACGTATGGGTTCATTCGAGGCTTATTTCAAGCCTCAGAACCTCCTCCTGCGCAAAAAGCCTTTGTCGTTCGATGTCTGAAGGAACGTGGTTACGAAACCATCGGGTGGGAATGACTCTTTTGCAAGTACCGATGTCCACTTGAGGGTTAGGAAGAATGTTCCACCCGCCGAAGGGCCTTCATCAAGACCGGATCCTTGTAAGCCACCTCGCTTAAGGCATCCAACACATGGACGGTTTTCTCTTTCATGATCGCCTTGGCCTTGGCATATTGACGGGCGTTAAACCGCGCCACCGAGGGTTGCCCGTTAATGATTTGACAGGCCAACACGCCTCCGTCCTTCAATTCCAGCGTCCCACCGTGATCCACTAACCGCCCGGCTTCCTTGAGCGAGATGCCATGAAGATGGGCAAAATCATCAAGACCGCTCGTTTCAATCAATTGCCCATCCGGCATCACGCATTTTCGTTTGAAGTGAGGAGACCAGTCTTTTCGAAAATCGATATACTGAATGGATCCCGTGGCGGATGAAGTGGATGCGAGGGAGGTTTCGGTCAGCCCTAAATTCGGTCTTTTCAACCGATCCTGTAACTCCTGCGGAAGCCCACGGTAAAACACCCGTTCAGCGGCTTCTTCCAGGGGCAGGCCGTAACCCGTTCGCAGACGTTCCGCGGCGGCATACTGCTCAAGGTCCAAGAGCCATGTCTGTTTCGGAGCCTTGCCTTCCTGATCAACCCGGCAGACAAAGGCTCCCTTGGTGACCAACAGGCCATCTTGAGGAAAAACATACAGACCGCCTTCCTTTAGTAAGGTTTCCATGGTTTCCAAGGGAACGTCGTAACTTTCAGACAAGACCCGGGCATGGAGCGAGAGGTCTTCCGGTTCGGTCATCGCGCAAACCATGACATTCCCCGGGGGATCATAATCCGTATAATTTTCCAGAATGTCGTACAACACCGGAGACTTTTCTTTTTTCAACGGGCGTTTCTTGAGCTTGAACATATTCGACTCCTTCCTCCCGATAACCGGACAAGGGTCCTTTGTACCAGATTTTCACATACTCATGCACAGTCATCCGCTCCCGACCGTGTCGGATGACTGTTGCACATTTGCCGACGGGAATGGTAGAAGGGTCACCCGTTTCCCGAGTCAACCCTTGAACGTGGATACCTGTGACATGCCCCCAAAAAATGATCTGATCCAGGCCTTTCATGATTTGAAGGCCTTTCAATGGAATACCCGCGAAGGATTCCGGCTGGCCTCGGGAGCCATCAGTCCCTATTATGTCGACTGCCGCCTGATCCTGGCTCATCCACGATCGCGCCTTCTCGTGGCACAACTGGCCTATGACATCCTGAAGGACATCGACTTCGCCTTAATCGGCGGGCTGGAGATTGGAGCCATCCCCCTGGCCACCTGCATATCAGATTATGGCTATACCGCCAGCCCCTCCAAGGAATGGCAAACGTTCGTGGTGCGAAAACAACCCAAGGACCATGGCCTAGGCAAACTCATCGAGGGACTGATCCGGCCGGGGGACCGGGCCCTGGTTGTGGATGACGTGCTGACCACAGGCGGATCCATTTTGAAGGCTGCGGAGGCAGCCAGGGCTCAGGGGCTTGTCGTCTCCCACGGATTGGTCGTCGTCGACCGCTCCGAAGCCGAGGGACGGGAAAACCTGTCTCGGATGGGCATTCAACTGCTCCCCATCCTGCGTCTTCAAGACCTCACGCAAAACGTCCCCACCCCCTGATCCACATGAAAGGCATACAGGTGCCTTTCATCCCCCGGCCGATCCAGGAAACCGTTGGTTTCTTTTCCCGGCCGTCATCGACTTCCCGCCCGGCCCGCCCCGCTCAATATCTTGCTTGACCATATCTTTGCCCGGGGCCTACAATTTTCTAAAAGAGAGAAGGCGTGGGCATTCCAGCCGTCTATTCTTCGGATCGATGTGAACAATGCCAGAGAAGAGGGTGAACATGCGGTTGACATTTACTTTCTCAAGCTCAAGCGAGGTGGTCTTATGAGGCGCTTCCTAGCAATGGTCCTCTTCGGTTTTGTTCTTGTACAGATGCCTGACTGTCTGTGGGCCGCCAATGAACCGTATCTGTTGACCGTCCAACAACTGAAAGCCGGCTTGGACAAAGCGGCCAATCCCGGGCAAAAAGGGTTTTTGCTGATCGACGTGCGAACTCCGCAAGAACACCAAGACGGGTTCATTCCCGGCACGGACACCAACATCGACTTTCGGGAAATCCAAGGCCGGCATCAAGAGCTCCGGGCCACCCCTGAAGACCATATTGTGGTGTATTGTCAGACGGGCCACCGCAGCAATATTGCGGCAGAAACCCTTATCAAGCTGGGGTATCAACACGTCTATAACGTGGCAGGCAGTATGAGCGCCTGGGAGGATGCGGGATTTCCCATTCAATATCCCCGATAACAGGTCGAATCATGCCGGCTCAATCGGGCGGAGTCGGGTCCTGTTCCCGGACCCGTGAATAAATCCCGTCAAATTCATGATGCATTTCCCGAAAGGCTTCCAGCAAAGCGGGGTCAAAATGGGTGGGTTTGGTGCGATCATTTCCGTTCAGCATGATATCGCACGTTTTTCGATGAGTGTACGAAGGTTTATACGGCCGTTGGCTTCGCAATGCATCATAAAGATCGCAGAGCATGACAATTCGCCCTGCGATGGGAATCTGGTCACCTTGCAAGCCGTGAGGGTATCCGCTTCCATCCCAGCGTTCGTGATGGGTCAGGGCCACTTCCCGGGCCATTTCCAACAAGGGGGAGGCCGACCCTTCCAATAAATCCGCCCCCAGCTGCGGATGCTGCCTGATTGTTTGCCATTCTTCTTCGGTCAAAGGCCCTTGCTTTCCCAGCACCGCATCCGGCACGCCGATTTTCCCCACATCATGCATCGGCGCAACCGCAAACAGCCGTTGAGCCCGAGGAACCTCCCACCCTATATACAACGCCATGGCTCGGGCATAATGACTGAGGCGATCGATGTGGGCGCCGGTTTCTTCATCCTTATATCGCGAAGCCCGGGCTAACCGGAGAATGGTATCGGTATAGGCTTGTTCCAACTCGGCATTTTTTCTTTGTTCGGCCTCCAGAGCATGTCGTAAATCTTTCGCATAGGCGATCAGCTGCACATGTGCCCGTTGCAATTTTTCAGTTTTTTGCTCCTCCCGGCTGAGCATCTGCTTAAAGTCTTCCGCAAAGACCAGCAGTTGTTTGCGGGTCGCATCTAATTGCCTTTGCACCGAGGCAAAGTCCTTCCGACCTGATGGCCGATGGTTTTGCCCTCTACCCCCGCCGGAATTCCTGTTCACGCCAACACCTTTCGCACCGTTTGAATCAATTCCAACGGACTAAAGGGCTTGACCAAAAACCCTGCCAAATTCAATCGAGGCAGTGATTCGCCATCCAGAATTCCGTCCTTAGCCGTCAGCATGACCACGGGAATCATGGCCGTTCCGGGATTCTGTCGCAGGGCATCCACCACCTGACATCCATTGAGGCCGGGCATCATCCAATCTAAAATGACTAAATCCGGTTGCCGGTTTTGAATGGCCTGCAGAGCGGAGGGACCATCAACTGCAGTCAGAATTTCATAGGAAGGATGCTCAAGAGTGACCTGAACCAATAACCGAAGGTCTTCCTCATCATCAGCGATGAGAATGGTTTTCCCGCGAACGGTCATACGGATCCTTTCGGAGACCCGGCCTGGAAAAATTTACGGCCGAGGTACGTTACTTATCGTCTCATCATCCTCCTTGATTAAATCCGGGGTCTCGGCGGAAAACGCGTCCCACCTACCCTCTTGTTCCTCCAGGAACAAGGTATTGTCGATTTTTCTCGCGACGGTAATGAATCCGGAATGTGCAACCATCCGATGATCCGGGCGCACACTACGCCCTTGAATATTCCAGGTACGCAGGAGAGTTTCGAAGGTTTCCATCAGAATGAATGTACGACTCTGCTCCAACGCTTGAACCGTCTGGACAACCTGAGGAACGGTAGGCACATAACTCAAGTAAATGCCTCCCGGCCGTAACGCCCTGACAGCATGCGGGACCACTCTCCATGGCTCCGGAAGGTCCAACACCAGTCGATCAAACATCCTCTCTCCCTCATCGCTTTCCACGTCAATCCCCTCATACGCACTTCGAATTTTCAGGGTAAAATTCGGGGTCTTTCCCATATACCGTTCAATATTTTTTTGGGCGGTGGCCGCAAAATCTTCGCGCACCTCATAGCTCACCACACAGCCATGCTCTCCCACCGCTCGAAGCAACGCCATGGTCAATGAACCGGATCCAACCCCGGCTTCCAATACCCGCGCGCCCGGGTAAATATCCGCCCAAGTGGTGATCATAGCTAAATCTTTCGGGTAAATGACCTGGGCCCCCCTGGGCATCTTCAGCGTATACTCGGCCAGGGTGGGGTGAAGAGCGATCATCTTTTTCCCACTCGGGAAGGTGACGGGCGTTCCGTCAGGCTTCCCGATAATGGCGTCATGAGGGATATGATCTCCGCTATGCTGAAACGTCTCGCCGCTTTTCAGGGTCAGCGCATAGTGCCGCCCTTTTTTATCGATGAGATGAATCCTCTGTCCCGAAAGGAAGGTTTTCATAAAGCCCGCGCATTCTAGCAAGGAGCCCTGGTCATTCACACCCATCAAAGGGGGGAATCGCAGAAAAAATTGGGACGTGCAGCCGGCACGCCGACAGCCCCTTTTTCTTGACAGACCATCGGTCCCCCCCTATCATGAGCTCGCTCGAGATTTGCTACAGTCCTTATGCTTCCCACGCAGCGGTCCCGCGAAGAGGACGTAGGCTGATCGTCATTATTTCCCCCAAATCCCCATGAAGTTATGATGAACCGATTTTAATTGCTGAGGGTTTGGATTATCATCGATATTCTCGAAAAACGGGCACCCTGGTCAGGAATCAGCCCATCCCGTTTTTCCCCTCAGAACATGCTACGATAAGCCCATAGGCACCCAACGGGGTCCCACAACACCTGTGTGTAGCCGCCCAAGGAGAAATGACATCGAATGAAACGTTTATTTGCAGTAATCGGTCTGGGACGGTTTGGTTATAGCGTGGCTCAAACATTGGTGGCCAAGGGGTGTGAAGTCCTGGCTATCGACAGGGATGAGGAAAAAATTCAGGCTATCAGCGACATTGCGACATTTGCCGTCCAGTGTGATGCGACGGACGAACGAGCCTTAAAAGCCGTCAGCGCACAGAACGTGGACGTCGCAGTGGTCAGTATCGGGGAGAATATCGAAGCCAGCATTTTGATCGTTCAAACCCTGAAGGAGATGGGGGTGAAATCTATTATCGCCAAGGCCGTCGCCGCCATACAGGGGAAAATACTCAAAAATCTGGGGGTCGATGAAGTCATCTATCCGGAACGAGACGCTGCCATTCGCTTAGCCCATCGACTGGTTTCCCCGAGCGTCATTGAATATTTGGAGCTGGCTCCCGGGTATTCGGTGGAAGAGGTGTCCGTTTCGGACAAATTGTCCGGGTTAAGCCTCGAAGAAATCAAGCAACGCGGCAAACACCATTTAAATATCATAGGGATCAAACAGCAGGTAAGCCGAATGGTTAAAGGACGAATGGTCAAGGAAGAAACCTTCAATTTCACCCCTAAACCTGATGATGTCATAGAAAAAGGTGATGTTCTCGTGATGATCGGCCGCGAGGAAGATCTTGACCGATTCTGCAATGAAGTGTAAGAAAGTTAACAGATCTGTCAATTATCCCCGCAAATTTCCCCGCCCTTCCCCAATATCTCTTCAAATTTTAGTACTGCTAACCTGTTCAGCCGAGTGTTTTTATGCCGAAAACTTATCAGGCCGGAAACTTCTTCGTTTGCAACCTGCTGTCAAAGGCCCATCTGAAACAATTTATGTTGCAAATGGCCCCATTACAGAAATATTGGCTTAACTTTTGCTTAATTATTTTGGCAACTTGACTTAACCGAAAAGAGAACAATCTCTACCTCCAGACACCTCACACAACAGGAAACATCATATGAAATACCAAAGCGTCTTAGAGGAATCCGAACAGGTTCAACCGGTTCCAGCTGAAACTGAAGGAGGAAAGGCTTCAGTTAAGGGCTGTGGCCCGGCTCTGGAGTCATTGTATTTCCGATCATTCGGGAGCCGGCCCCTCTTAAACAAAGATTCCGAGCTTGAATTGGCCAAGGAAATCGACCAAGCCTCCAGAGCTATCCGCTCCATCGTGAAACAAGGCATTCAAATCATCTCGAGTACGTCAAAAGATGCTGGCCGGGACACCTCAGTAGCTGTCTTAAAAGATACCGTTTCCTTATCCGGCCTTTCTTCCCCGGCCATTGAAAAGGTTCAACAGGTGTTTCGCGAATTTGCCATGTTCCATCCAGATACCGGCACCACGCTGAAAAGTCTCTCACTCCAACTCACTCAAGCCAAGCGGAAACTCGAAAAGGCCAAATCCGAATTGGTCCAGCGAAACCTTCGTCTTGTTGCGGATATTGCCAAACGCTATACCGGTCATGGACTCGCATTTCTTGATTTGGTCCAGGAAGGGAATATCGGGCTGATGAAAGCTGCAGAACGATTTCAGTACCGGAAAGGATTTAAATTCAGTACGTACGCCACCTGGTGGATTCGACAAGGGATAACCCGCGCTTTGGCGGATCAATCCCGCACGATTCGAGTTCCGGTACACTTAAACGAGATTTCCAATAAAATCGCACGGACCACCAAACGGTTAATGCAACAATTCGCACGTCAACCGGAACTGGATGATATCGGGGATGTGCTCAACCTCAGCTCCGAAAAAATCCACGAGACACTCCAGGCCTTTCAAGATCCCATTTCTTTGGAAACACCCGTCGGAGAAGGAGATACATTTTTAACGGATTTTATTCCCGACCAAGGCACCATGACCCCTGATGGCCCCGTTTCCCGTCAGGAAACCAACCATCAGGTTGAGCAAATTCTTGGGGTCCTCACCCCGAGAGAGCAAATGGTCATTCGCCTCCGTTTCGGTATCGGCCAAGACGAACCATGGACGTTGGAGGAAGTAGGCCAAACCATGTCCGTCACCCGTGAACGAGTCAGGCAAATTGAAGCCAAAGCTCTACAAAAGCTCAAGGAACCGGCTATGAAAAATCTCTTATCGGCCATCAAGTAGGCCCTTCCCCTAGCCCGTTCCACTTCCCTTCCCCCAATGGCAATGGCCGGGGGGCCTGCCCGTCGCCAATCCTGCCCTTATGTGGCTTGCAGGACAATTGCTTTTATGGCTATGATAAAATCCCCAAGCCGCTTGCCGGCGATTTTTCAAATTCCGTGGATTTGCATTTGTCCCAATCAGAGCATTTGATTCAGGCCATGAGGGAAGAGTTCCGGTCTCATCTGGAACACTTCTATACCTACATTCATTTGGCCCCCCCTTACCACAGTATTGAAAAAGCCCTTCAACTTTTGAGCAATATCTTAAGAGCCAAGCCTGAACCCTTATGCCAGACAATTGCGAACGATCAGACCTTGAAGTGGGAAATGTTTCAGGAGGCTTTCGTCTCATCCGGATTGAACCGGAAACACCGGGGAATCATCCTGACTTTCGCTAAAGACCCCATGCTCTCCAACACCTCCCATGAATCCATGCAATTTCTAAAAAACTTTTCAAACTGATCATTCACACTTCAGCACCAATCTCCCTGAATCACGCATCATGGCATCATGAAAGTATCAATTACGGTAAAGCCACTTATCAGCCATCGGTTCTTTTACACACCGGATATTTCCTTTATGATCGAATGGCGGTCAGCTTTTGGCACTCTGCATACCCCCTAAAACAAGTCAGATTGGACATTGGAAACATCAGCTTATCCCCCGTCACATGGAATGGATTACCAAATGGAATTGAACGCTTGCGACCCTAACTCAAAATGCCTTATTCCCTTCCTAAGCACATAATAAAAGAGCACACAGAAACATAGTAATTAGACCTAGGCAAAAAACTAAAATTGGATCAGGTTTCGATGTTTCAATCAGTCTCATGATACCTTGGTGAAATGAAACAGGTGTCGCATTCATACAACAGTATATTCGGGATCAAATTCAATTTACCCACAAAATACCCGATATTTTGAATATTTATATTTAGTACACATCTTGCAGACTCCATTTGCCGTTCATAATTTTGCCAATCTAAAACTTGTGAGATCTATGCGTTATCAACAAACAATTTCCAAATCTGTTTTCTTAAGCGGAGTCGGCCTGCACTCCGGCAAGCCGGCATCCTTAGCCGTTCATCCAGCCCCGCTCAATACCGGGATTGTTTTTGTCAAACAAATAGGTGAACACATCGTATCCTTTCCCGCCAACATTGACTTTCTGGGCAATACCGATCATTGCACAACCTTGCAATTTAATGGTTTTCAAGTCCAAACCGTTGAACATATTATGGCCGCCCTGTGGGGACAGGAAATCGACAATGCCTATTTGGAGTTCGATGGTAGCGAGGTACCTGCCGTGGATGGTAGCGCCGCCCCTTTCATCGAATTACTCCAGCAAGCAGGCGTCGTTCAACAACCGCAAACCCGAACCTACTTAAAAATCATTGAACCTATCTCGGTTGGAGACGGTCACCGCACACTGACGGTTCATCCTTCTGCATTGCCAAAAATCTCGTATCGAATTGATTTTCCCAATCATCCAATGATTCGACAACAGGAATATCAGCATATCTGTACCCCTGTGGAATTTTCCAAGCAGATCGCCGCCGCGCGTACATTTGCCTTCCAAAAAGAAGTCGAATACCTGTGGTCGCATGGGCTTGGACTTGGCGGATCCTTACAAAACACCGTCGTGTTCTCGGATACCGACCTGCTCAATGAAGAAGGCTTGCGATTTCCGGATGAATGTGTCCGGCATAAAGTATTGGATTTAATAGGAGATATGGCACTTTTAGGCACTCCGGTTATTGGACATTTTCAAGCCTCATGTGCCGGGCATTGGCTTCACACCAAACTGGTACAGGCCATTAAAAACCAACCGGAAAAATGGATCCTGTTGAATGCAGGTGAAAGAAAAAAAGAGGAAATCACAGAACCGGTGGCTTTGCGCCAAACAGACGCATTTCTTCCTGACTTGCAACCGGCCTTCTCGACGATGTAATTTTTAGAATCTTGAGAGGGGGCTGGCCGTACCATCACCAGCCCACCCTCCAAGAGGTTCCCGATCAAAAAAACATTGCCTTGCCTTCCCAGGAGTGGTATTTTCCAATTCAGGTTTTCTGAATGACAATGAAATGAATTGGAAGGGGTTTCCTATGCCACGCCTTCACGTAGGAATTCTTACCTTACTGATTTCCATTCTGTTGGCCACCTCTGTTTTTGCAGCCATCAGGATCGCACAAGATCCTAATGGGTTTTTGGACATTCCCTGGGGAAATTCTCTCAATGACCGTCCTGACCTTCATGAAATTGACAACACCAGCATGGTACGAATCTTCACGTTCAAACACGATTCTCCGGAAATTCAAGGAATTCCAATGGAATCCATGAAACTGTATACATTGGAAGGCAAATTCGCGAGGGCCATTTTTCATTATCGGGGGAAAACCACACATGAATCCCTGATTAACTTCCTGGAAACACGATTTGGAAAAATTGAAATGGCCCATGGCGGCATGATGCGTGGACTCAACCAACAATACACGTGGAGAGGGCCAGAAACGGAAATCACCATTTCCTACCATGGCTTTCGGGAAAGAGGAGTCCTCACGGCTGAAAGCCGGGTTCTTGCACCGTTGTTTTTTGATGCGTACCCGGGAGCTCACTAAAAGTCCCCACCTCTCCTTCCATATACCCAGGGTCTGTTAAAAAAAAGCCGCCGGCGGCGTTCTTCGAAGCAGTGAAACGTGAGAAGTCCAAAGGACCATATCTGCGAAGCTGGCCTCTTTTCCCATTCATTTTCACTTTTTCCTTTCCCTCGATTTCACTCAGGCAGGGCTGGACGGACCCTTCCGGAAGACTCAAGGTATGCTTTTTTGAACCCGCCCCAGAACCGAGATAATCCGTCCTAATCTCTTCCATCCTGTTTCCCTTGAATCACCAGACTTTCCCTAGCCTCCAATATCTTTTCCACCACCATTTCCACATTTTCCTTATCCACAAAGGGCGACATGATGAAGGACTTCATCGCGACGATCGGCTCCCCATAGTCCGTCCACCGATAACAATCGGTCAATGAGATCACGACTCCACGACCGGCCATCCCCTCCCGATGAATAAACCGAAAAATATCCCGATTGTACTGATTATGCTGCTTCAAGATCTCCCGGAAGGACGAATCGTGCATTTCCCGTTCCTTAATTTCAAAGGTATCCACATCATCCGGGTAAGCCCGGAATAAGGTCACCGTTCCGAAATTTTCCCGGTTTAATACGGTCGTACATGCATGGCTCTCCAAATGTTCGCGCAACAGGTGAGCCATTTCGACGATATGACCAAGGACCACCCGCAACCCCTCCTTGCCAAACAACCTCAGATTGGCCAAGGCCGCTAAGACCCCTGTCCCAGGCCGGGAAGTTTCAAGGGTATACATGCCAGGCCGGTAATCCCCGAACTGATACAAATAGGGCATTTGGTCGGCGGGCCGCCGCAGCAGATCAAGATCCTGTTTATTTTTGATAAGGACCATGCTGGAAATGTAGGGCACGAATCCCGGTTTATGAAAGTCCACGCCGATGGAATCCGCCAGGCCCAAATTTCGAATATTCTGACAAGCCCCTGCCAAAGCACGCACCGTTCGAGGTTGGAAACCCAATGAGTTGCGTTCAAAAGAATAATCATTAAAGACCGACCAGGCCCACCCAATCACAGCATCAGCATGGACATGAGGAAGATAAGACAATTTAAATGACTGCACCAATTCATCCCGAATTTCAATAATTCGTCGAATATCGTCAATGCCAAACGCATCTGTCGTTCCCATGGTAGCAATTATGGCGCCGATTTTTTTGCCCTTCCCGACGCATTCGAACGCCAGGTCCCGCAAGATCCTGGTATCCATGGCGTTTTGAGCGGTAGTGGGGACCGTCACCAGTTGTTTTGCTCCCACCCCCAACCAACCCGCAATGTTATACCGGCAGTAATGACTTTCATCGCTGGCCAAGATCACCACATCATCCCGAATTCCCTTTTCCATGGCCCCCGGAATGGCTTTTTCGATTCCCAATTTAACCCCATATAACGTAGTACCGGTCCCTCCAAAGGTAAACAGTCCCATGGATGTTTCCGGGTCATATCCCAAAACCTCGGCCATCATGGATGCCACTTCCACTTCAGCAAACGCCACACGATGACTATACTCATCCCACACCAAATTGGGATTATACATGGATGCCAAAAGCACCCCGATCAGAGAAGAAATGGTCACAGGGGGGACGACATTCTGTTGAGCCGCCGGGTGCCCCCAAAGGGTTAGCCCGGAACAATATTCGACCAATTCCTGGGTCACCGCCTCCACGGTTGATCCCTGTTCAGGGAGGCGGCATGCCCGTGCCAGCGAATAATCTAAGGCCGTTCGCCGGCCTAGAATAGGACGTTCACTTTTGAGGGTATCCACCGCATCCACCGCCCGCATAATACTATGGATAAAATACGAGTCATGGACCCGATCGGACACCGGTTGCGGAAACACCGTACGTACATACTCCAAAATTTTTCGATAAGGGGATCCCATGCACAACCTCCCGCCTTTCCTCTTCAAACACCACAGGAAATGTTTTTTGTATGCTTCAGGAAGATTTCCCTCTTGACTCTGAACGCGGACAAGCGCACCATGGCACCACTGAGGCTCTCATGTATTGTATCCCACCATCTGTGTAGATGCGATGAAGCCCTCTATCCATCCCGACCTTCTCGCTATTAATCCCCACCATCAGTTGACTCGAATGCACATTGGAAAGGGCCGCCATCAGGTCATCGTCGTGGATCGGTTCTATCGATATCCGGAGGAAATCCTTCAAACCGCTCTAGAGCTTTCTTATACCGCGCGATTTGAAATCGTCGGAAATTTTCCTGGAGTCAGAGCCACCCTGAATCTCGATATCGGCCCCTTGATCCGCACATTGGCCGGCTTCTGGGGATGCCGGTTG
>JBDIVP010000075.1:0-13642 GCA_039794325.1 Candidatus Inrsubterrania sp. | reverse complement strand
CCCGCTTATCAGCGTCGTTGCCCTGACAGAAGAAGATGACGATCAAACGGAGCGGTGCTCTTATGTGCCCATTGATCCCTGTCAACCTGTGATTATGGGTATCAGGGCCGCCCGTTCCGAGGGCACGCCTTGTGTGTTTGTCGATCAGGAGGTGGCACGTTTTGAGCCGGTTCCGTGGACGGGTCCGGATCCCTATGCGCTCCGCACCTTATCTATTGAAGCCTTTGCCGCTTCAACGCTTCCCTTTTTCCCCGTTCCTCGTGTGGATTCTCCCCGTTGGTCACGGATTGCCTGGATGGCCTTCCGGTTGCATGAATTGGAGCTGGAATATCGCAGGATCCTCTTTCTCTGTCCGTTGATCGATTGGCCCTGGCTGCGCCTGGCCTACACCCAACGATTGCCCTATACGAATCCCGACCCTTCTCCGTCTCTTCCGGCTTGGTGGAGACTTGAGCCGTCTTCCTTGTATTTTGTGCTGTGCGAACTGCCATTTGTGACGGGAGTGTATGAACAGCGGAGGCAGGAAGCCCGCTCCGACCGGGATGTTTCCGTGGATGGTATAAAGGAAATGATGCTCGAGTCGCGAAAACGGTGGCTGGCAGCCAGAGGGGCGACAACCGCTCAAGAGGCTGATTGGGTTACTCCCCAACTCCTGCAACGGTATCTTCAGTATGTGAGGAATTTGGCCCTATTGGAATCCCGGTTGACTCCGGATTTATATACGTTAGTGCGGGCCGGTCAACAGATGGCGGGGGATGATTTTGCGTTAACGCTATTGGAAACCGCCAAGTCCTATCCTTTTCAGTCGGGCATGAGTCCCATGGCCGGACAGGCCACCATTGCGATGGGCCTTGGGGAACTGCAGGATCCAGACGGTCATATCGTGCAGGCCATCAACCGGTTGGAAGGGGCGCCTCTGGTCTGGAGAAATCTGACTTTACGCCCCAGGCCCCCGGCTCCGCAACAACGCACCTGGGCCTATCGATGGAATCCCTATCGTCAGTGTTCCTGGCCCCCCGAAGATCAACGAATCGAAACGTTTGCCGCTCATGTGCGCAAACAGAGCCGGACCCTGATCGGCGCGGAACTTGCCAGGGTCCAGCCCTTCCATGCCTCATTGGAAGACGGCATCGATATGCGGGAAACGCTGCGGAAATGGGCCACCACTCCCACCCGATCGCTGTGGGATCTGCAGGTAAAGGTGATTCCTCCTGCCCGCGGCACAATCGAGGTCCTGGTCTTTTTCTTTGAGGTGCCGGCCGATCCTCAAATCTATTCATGGCGCACCACCTGGTATGCCGAGCATCTGGAGGAGTCCACGTTGAGTTTTTATGCGACTCCCTTTTCGGCCAATCTGGTCGGACCGGGTATCGGTCAGGCACGGTACGGGGGAGCCATGTTTCTCTTTCCACCTCGCCCGATCCCGGATGTATGGGAAAATCCCGCATTTGATTTTGCCCGGTCTTTGGAAGAACGCCTCTTAGCCGGAGCCTGTGCCCATTCTCAAGAATCCTATGTTACCGTGGTGTCTCCCGTTCCGTTGAAGGCCGGCTGGCGGCATATTGCCAGACGGTACGGTCGTAAATTGGTTCCCTTGCCTCTCCACAGGTTTTCGGGGCAAACCATTGCCCGCCTGCGCCAGTTTCATGTATTAAACGGCCATGAAATCCGGAGCTATGCAGCCCGATTTATTCGAGAATAACTCCAACCTTGAGGCGGAGGCTTCCGCTGAAAACGGTATCCGGAAAAAAGTGGAAACACTTCGAGAAATCATTCGTCGCCATGACGAATTATATTACGTCCATGGCCGGCCGGAAATTTCCGATGCGAAATACGATGAGTTATTTCGGGAATTACAAGACCTTGAAACGCAATTCCCCGAATTGAAGAGCCCTGATTCACCCACACAGAGAGTCGGCGGGGCCCCGCTTCCTCAATTTCAAAAAGTGGCGCACGAATATCCTCTGCGGAGTCTGGATTCGGAAACAACCGAGGCCAAGGTTCGCGCCTTTGATCAACGTGTCCGCCGTGAATTGGGAGTCGAACAGGTAGCCTATGTCACGGAACCCAAATTCGACGGTTTGTCCGTGGAACTCACTTACGATCACGGCCGGTTTGTCCGGGGGGCGACCCGTGGAGATGGTTTGATCGGTGAGGATGTCACTCAAAATCTCCGGACGATTCGTTCGCTTCCTCTCCAATTGGCACAGGGAAAAGGATGGCCGGCTCATGTAGTGGTCCGTGGAGAGGTCTTTATGAGGCTCTCGGATTTTCATCAGCTGAATCGACGGCTGATCGAACAAGGGGAGGAGACGTTTGCCAACCCACGCAATGCCTCCTCCGGTACCTTACGGCAGTTGGATCCGGCCATCACCGCCACCCGCCCTCTCACGATTTCATGTTATGACTTTATGAATTCCGGTCCCGGCCGGCCGGCCACCCATTTCGAAGCCGTCACCTGTCTGAAAGCCTGGGGACTTCCCATTCCCCAGAATCGGCGATATTGTGACACCATCGATGATGCCATTGATTTTCATCGGGTGATGGCCGCGCAACGGGACTCGCTTCCCTTCGAAATCGATGGCATCGTCATCAAGGTAAATCGGTTTGATTGGCAACAGGCCCTCGGTGAAAAGTCACGCAGTCCACGGTGGGCCATTGCGTTTAAATTTCCACCACGGAAAGAACTGACCAAAGTGAGGCAAATCGCCGTTTCCGTCGGCCGGACCGGAGCCTTGACGCCGATTGCTTTGCTGGATCCGGTGGAGATCGGTGGCGTGACCGTCAGTCGTGCCTCCCTGCATAATGTGGAAGAAGTCGCCCGCAAAGATGTGCGTGTCGGTGATACCGTGAAAGTGGAGCGGGCAGGAGATGTCATTCCCGATGTGGTCGAGCGGGTGCCCGTACCGGATGAAATTCGGGGTGATCCTTTTTGCCCTCCGCAACAATGTCCCGTTTGTGCTTCCCATACGATTCAAGAAGGGCCGATTCTCTATTGCACGGGGCAAACCGTCTGTTCGGCTCAATTAAAAGGGTCACTTGAGCATTTTGCGTCCAAAAGCGCCCTGAATATTGATGGACTAGGGAAAAAAACCATCGCGCAATTCGTGGATGCCGGCTTAGTCAGGAATCTGGCCGATTTGTATACCTTACGCAAAGAACAACTCCTTGGTTTGGAGGGTTTCGCCGAAAAATCGGCTTCTCAGTTGTTGGCGGAATTGGAAAAAAGCAAAGATGTGCCCTTGGTGAGATTGCTAATCGGCCTGGGCATCCGGCACGTGGGTACCCATATTGCCAAGGTTTTGGCTGATCATTACGGATCCCTCACGGCCATTCAACAGGCGACGGTGGAGGATCTTCAAACCATTCATGCAATTGGTCCGGAAATCGCGGTCAGCGTGGCCGGGTTTTTTCAGGAAAAACGAAATCTTGCCGTGATTCAGCGTTTGCAAGACTTGGGAGTGCGGGTTCAGTCCGTCACCAAAACGAAGGCATCCGTTGCCAGCCCCCTGGATGGAAAAACTTTCGTGTTGACCGGATCATTGGAACGCTTGACCCGTGATGAAGCCAAACAGAAGATTGAATCATTGGGGGGACGGGTTACTTCCAGCGTCAGTCAACAGACCGATTATGTGGTGGTTGGTAAGGAGCCGGGTTCAAAATTCGAAAAAGCCAAAGCTTTGGGGATTCGGATTCTGGAAGAACAGGCATTTGAAGAATTGTTGGAGCTCACTCCGCATACCCCCTGAATCCCAAGGAAAAGCGAGAAAACCGCCTGTGCCCGGTCGCGGGCTGGGCCTTAATGGGTCTCCCGATTAAATAGCGATAAACAAAACTTGGGAGCCGTGTCAAGACCCTCATGTTCTCCGGAAAGATGGTTCGACGACGTTTCGAAGGATGGTGAATCGTTAAGGCTCAGATCCGACGGGGGATGGTTCCGATGACGGCGGGGCTGGTACGGGTTCTTCCTTGATGATTTGGACGCTTTTAATGGATCGTTCGTCTGCGTCGTGGACGATAAGCAGGCACCCATCGGTATCAACTTTTTCTCCTATGGCGGGAATATGCCCTAATTCTTCCAAAATGAGGCCGCTGATGGTATTTTGTTCTTCATCCAATTCAACCTTCAAAAATTCGTTGATACGGCGCACTTCCGTTCGACCATCCACCAGGATTTGATTTTTTCCTGTCCGCCGGATCCATTCTTCACTGAGATCCCCTTCATCCAGGATTTCGCCCACCACTTCTTCCAGCAGGTCCTCGACGGTGATCAGGCCCATAACCCCGCCGAATTCGTTCACTACAATGGCGATGTGCCGCTTTTCCTGTTGAAACTGCCTCAATAAGTCATCCGCCGTTTTAGAGGCCGGAATGAAAAGAGGAGATTTGGCCAGATCTTTAAGCGTGATCTGTGTATTGCCTTGGGCCAGCTTCATGAGCGCGTGACTGCGGTACAAAATGCCGGTGATATTATCGCTGTTGCCTTCATAAATCGGAATCCGGGAATACTTGGACTTGAACAGCTCCTCCTTGGTTTCATCCAGCGTTCGGCTTCCATCCAAGGCAAACATATAGATTCTGGGGGTCATGGCGTCTTCGGCCGTCACATCATTGAACTCGAAGACGTTTTTGATCATTTTAACTTCGTCGGTTTCCAGGACCCCGGCCTTTCCTCCGGCATCCAGCATGATTTTCAGTTCCTCTTCGGTGATAAAGGGGACGGTCAAGCCTCTTCCACCGGTCAATCTCAAGATGATGGGTTCCAGGAGATAAATAAAGGGAAAGAACAGTTGTTCCAAGACATAGATGGGATAGGCAAATACCTGGACGGCGATTTCGGCATATTTTACGCAAAGCGTTTTGGGGACGATTTCCCCGAAAAGTAAGACCAGAAATGTGAGGAGTCCTGTGGCAATGGCTACCGCTTCGGATCCCCAAATGCGAATCGCAATGACCGTGGCCCAGGAGGCGGCCATGATATTGACCAGATTATTTCCGATTAAAATCGTGGAGAGCAGACGTTGAGGGTTGGACCGAAGCCTGAGAGCCATTTTCGCTCCAGCCCGGCCTTCCTCCGCCAGGGTGTGCAGGCGACTTTCATTAATAGAGAAAAACGCAATCTCTGCACCGGAAAAAAATGCTGAAAGTCCTATGCAAATTAGGACGCCGATGAAATCCATAGATAATTCAACGTGCTCCAGCCGGGCAGCAGGAGGGTGCGGGGAAGTTCCTCGCAGTCAGGGCGCAGGATCCAGTTATGTGGAAGAAGAGAGACAGAAGGTTTTGAGAAGGGTTCATATTAAGGCCAAAAGACTCATGAATTGATTGAGACCTTGACCCATCCGTAATCATGTTGTTTTAAAGCTAGCATAGGGCTCGGCCTAATGGCAATGAAATTTACCGATCAAGATTTTTGATGTTTAAAAACAATCAGTTATCCTGGAAGAAAAATGGTTCAATGGCAAATTGCCGTTCAAGTTCCGTTGCCACTTTCTGTGCCTGGGTAGCCGTATGAAAATCGCCGACTTGAACTCGATGCCATTCCCCGGAAGGTAAGTTCACGGTTTTCAGTCTGAGTTTGGAAAAATGAGGGCGTAGTTGTTCCTGAAAACTGACGGCCTCAGTGAGGGACTGAAAAGAGCCGGCCTGTACCCAAAATCGTGGAGGTTTCGGGTCACCCGCTTCCGAAGTCTCAGGACTGACGATTGTCAGAATGACGTTGTCCGTCCCTTTGCCGATCATAGCCAGTTCTCTGGCTGCCGCATACGATAAATCAATGATCCGTCCACGGATGAACGGCCCTCGATCATTGATCCGTACGATGACCGATTTGCCGTTTTCCAGACTTTGTACCCGCACCGTGGTTCCAAATGGAAGACTCCGGTGAGCAGCGGTCAACTGCCACATGTCATACGGTTCACCGCTTGCCGAAGTTTTCCCATGGAATCCCGGTCCATACCAGGACGCGATGCCTTGCAATCCTTTTCCCTCATCAAATGGTGTGGTTCGATGATATCCGCCCATGCAGCCTGAAAAAATTAGTGCGGTGAAGAGGATAAGCCGAAGGGGCGAGAAGAGGCGTGGTGGGACTTTCTGAGCGATGACTGGCCGATTGATGGCCGGGGGAATAGAAGACCCTACGCCACCGCCCGAAGGGCCGATCAGGGGAAAAGGGAGGGAATTTTCATGAAAAACTCCCTCAACCTGTTTGGTCGATCGTTCGGCGATCAACATATCGATAACATTGACGATTGAGTACCGGGTACACCGAAAAAATCGGGGTCCCGAATGGAATGACCGCGCTCTCAATGCCTGGAGACAATTGAAGATGAAGGTTGACGAAATTAAAGCTTAACCCTTCCTGCCACGCTTGTGAGAGGTTTTCCACATACGATTCCACTTTATCGGACGCATAGGTCCTTGTCATGAGACCGGCTCCCCCCTGCAAGCCATATTCCGGCAAATCGGGGGCCCCCTGGATCAGAAGCGAGACAAGAGCCGCATCAAACCAGACCTTGAATTTACAACTAATTTGAATAAAAGGCCCCAAACTGCCGACTTGTTCAAGTACCGACAAAGGATAGGTCAAGTCCGGTGGCATATCAGGATCGGTGGGCGAGGGGTGCAACGGAAAGGCGGGATCTTTCACGGCAGAGAATGACACGAAGCGAAGATGAGGATCGAACAGGTCAATATCCAGGACCTGGCCGTCATGATAACTGCATAATTTGCCCATTTCATAACGTAACGGGTAAGAATATCCCATTTTTCCATAAAAAATTCGTATGCCGGCATCAAGAGGGTCCTCAGGGCTTCGGCTAATTTTGATATCAAACGGTAATAATAAGTGAAAGGCATTGGTTCTGGCATTCATGAAGGGAGCACATGCGCCGGGGAATTCTTTGTGGATCGCGGTATTGTCCGGCTGAAACTTTTTGGGGGGCGCGCCAAAGTGCTGGGCGGTTTTAGCTTCCTTCGTCAATCGATACCTATCCTGGTAATAGGTGGATGCACGCTGTTGGGCAATATCCAGGAAATATTCGGGATAATCCGTTTCGACAATCAAGGTTTGACGATCGAGGTTCTGCGGACGTGCAACCTTCATGGCTTCACTGTATCGTTGAAGGTCGCTTTGAGTCTTTTTCATCAGATGGTCAAGATCCCGGGCCAACTCAGGATCGTGATATCGGGTGTGAGGTAACAATTGCCGGGCTTTTTGGAGTAATTCCTGCTTGACCGCGTACCGTTTGGGTTCGGCTGAAAAGGCGGTGGCCGTGGCCATCAACAGGTTAAATTGTTCCTCAGGCAAAAGCCCCAGCTGGCTCAAATCCTGATCTTTAATAAACCCTAACGCCAGGGGGCCGAAGGCCGCCTCCTGCCGTAGATTGAGTGTAAGGAGGTAATTCAGATAGGCTCGTGCATCTTCAATTGTCATAGAGACCTCTGGCTTGTGAAAACACCCGCCGCATTCTATGATAATACTTATGGGGGTTCAAGCGGAAAAGGTTCCTCTGCCAGTCCTCGTTATCTCCAAGTGCAGGGAGAATCGTATACAAGGAAGGAGTCGAGGCTTGCATCCGATCCATGAAGTTTGAACGCACAGAGTTGAGGCACAAAAAGGATTTTTGTTTTCCTGATGGAGGAAAGGTTACTCACATGCATAACTTGAGGGTTTCCTCGACGTGGAATTGGAAAACCTGCCGATTGAGTTATCTGTTGATAGTCCTGGTTGGCGTGTGGGGTCCGCTGAATGGAGAAGTCTTGGCCGCACCGACTGCCAACGCCTCATCTACCTCGGGAGGTTCATCCGGCTCAACAGGTTCGACAGATGCTCTTCATGATCAGATCACCGACTTGGAAAACCAAATTCAAAAATTACGTGAACAAAGTCTGGAACTGCAGGAAAAAACACGGGCGAAGTTGAAATCCCAGCTGGAATATCTCCAGAAACAACGGGATACACTTATTCCCAGAATTGAAAAATTGCGTGATCACAGTGAAACCGCCTGGCAGGACGTGAAGGAAAATATTCAAAAAGCCATTGAAGATTTGAAGCAATCGGTGGATGTCTTGCAAAAGTAAGTTCTGCGATTCGGTTTTTTCTTTTCTCTCCCTCTCATTCGGGTGTCCCAGCAATCGGCGGTTCGAGAGTTCCGCCGGAATCCTGCGCACCGCATTGGCCCTATCCCGTAACCTTTTTATACTTGCCGGATGAATACCCAATTCATGATCAATCGATTGACAGAACAAGTTCTTGAATGGCCCCAATTGCTGGAAGCATTAGGAAAGGAGGCGGCTTCTTCCCTTGGATTGGCTGAATGTCTTTCGCTCACATACGCGGATGAAGTCGAGGATATTCAGGTTCTTCAAACCGAAACGATGGATATGCTGACGATCCTGGATAGCCGTCATCCTCTTCCACCGCTTGGTTTCCCCGACATCCGGGAGATGTTGACCCGGTCGGCTAAAGATGGAGTTTTGGATGGGACCGACCTCCGGGACGTTTCGATCGTCCTGGATTTGGCACATATGGCCAAGTCGGTCCTCCATCTTCACAAAGATATTTGCCCTGCCATTGCCACTCACGGTCAAGCCTTGCAGGATTTAAGCTGGATTCGGCAGTCCATTGACCATTGCATTGATCGTCATGGTGAAATTCGAGAAACCGCCAGCCCGGAATTGATGGAGCTGACCCACAAAAGTCAGGCCTTGCGTCAGACTATGCGGAAAAAACTCGAGCAATTGCTGATTTCCCTGGAATATGAAGACCAGTTGCAGGGACGGTATTTTGCGGAACGGGAAGGCCGGTATGTCATTCCGGTGAAATCTGAACGGCAGCATACGGTCGACGGTATTGTGCATGATATTTCCGGAAGCGGCGCCACGGTATTTATAGAACCCAAACATCTGATCGAATTAAATAACGCCATAAAATTCGCCGATTTGCAAGTTGCCCAGGAAACCAGGCGGATCCTTCAGGATCTTTCCCGCTTGGTAACTGAAGCGGTTTCGGCGATTCAAGGAAATCTTCAGACGCTGGCCCATCTGGATTGTTTGATGGCCAAAGCGAAATTCAGCAAAAAAGTTGATGGAGTTCCGATTCGGCTGACGGCTCGGCCTTGTATCCGGCTTGTGCAGGCACGACACCCTCTTTTGGTATTGACCAAGGATGACGTGGTGCCTAATTCAATTACGATTGAAGGGGATACGCGGATGTTCATCATCTCCGGTCCCAATGCCGGAGGGAAAACGGTTTCCTTGAAAATGGTCGGGTTATTCGCCCTGATGGTGAAAGTCGGATTGCTGCCTCCCTGTTCACCGGATTCCGAAATAGGCCTGTTCCATCGGGTGTATGCCGATATTGGGGATACCCAGGATCTTTCAAGGGATCTTTCCAGTTTTTCCGGACATATCCTCAATTTGATTGGACTCTTGCAAGATATCGGTTCTTCCTCGCCGGTCGAGAAAAAAGCCAGCCTTGTTTTGCTGGATGAGGTGGGTAGTTCGACGGATCCGCTTGAAGGGGCGGCCCTGGCCGAAGCGGTCTTGTGCCATTTGAGTCAACAAGGA
The DNA here is from genome assembly GCA_039794325.1 of Candidatus Inrsubterrania sp. GTDB lineage: Bacteria > Nitrospirota > Nitrospiria > Nitrospirales > UBA8639 > JACKFE01. Next base: position 4,072 of record JBDIVP010000075.1, on the reverse strand, counting down.
TGCACGGTTTTAGTGACGACCCATTATCCTTCCTTAAAGACGCTCGCTCTTCGTAATGCGCAGGCTCATAATGCCAGTCAGGAATTCAACCTGGATACGCTGTCCCCGACCTATCGATTGCTTGATGGGATTCCGGGGGGATCGTCCGCCTTGGAAATCGCGGGTCGATTAGGTCTGGATCCGGACATTATTCGTCACGCAGAATCGCTGATTCAACGAAACGATCAGGATTTGCAGGAGATTTTTCGCGCGTTGCACCAGTCACAACGGCGATTGGATGAAGAATTGGCACGGGCGCAGCATTTTCGTCATGAAGCCCAGCGCGCTTATGCGGAAACTCAAGCCGCCAGGCATGAAATGGAACAACGGGAGCGTGAAGACCGGCAACGGTACCGGAAACAGTGGCAACGGGAATTTTCGGGAGCTCAACGGGAGTTGAATCGGATCCTCGATGAAATCAAGAAAGACAGAACGACAATCACGGTCAAACAAGCTCAACATTCCCTGTCGGGTCTTAACCGGCACATGCTGACGCAGGTTGAGCAACCGGAAGCCCCCTCACCGCTCGTGGTGCAGGCCGGTGATTGGGTGGAAATTGTTTCCCTCGGGACGATGGGACAGTTGCTGGAACCACCTGCAGGCAAGAAAGTTGTTGCAGTTCAGGTTGGGGGGCGGACGGTTAAAATTGCTCCGTCAGGGTTACGGCCGGCTTCCGGAACGCCGTCTTCGCCATGGCCGTCCGATCAGAAAGTTTCTGCCGCGCCACGTCCTGCGATTTCTTTTGAATCTGCCGGGCCGGAACGGTATGAAGAAACTGTCGATGTCCGTGGTTCTCGTTTATGGGAAGCAATTGAACGGGTTGAGCTGGCATTGGATCAGGCCATGTCCCGTGGCAGTCGCTATCTCAAGGTGATTCACGGGAGGGGAACCGGTGCCTTGCAAGGAGGAATCAGGGAATGGTGTCGTACCTCTCTCTATATTCGCACATTTCGAGCCGGGGATCCCGCTGAAGGGGGAGAGGGCGTGACGTTCATCGAATTGCCCTAGGCGAGCCCTGTCTGTTCCGGTTTTCCAGACCGATTCGAACATTGCGCATAAACCCGTCATATTTGGGTCGAGCCAGGGGACTCTCCTGCGTCAGTGCTGTAAACTCTTGCCGGCTCAGATTGGATAATTGAGTGAGGGCCAATCGGCTGGTGATCGGTTGAGGGTGAAAGGCGCTTTCCCGGGCGGGCTTGGCCTGTATGTTATACGGACAAATATCCAGGCAATCATCACACCCGAATATTTTATTGCCCATCCCGTTTTGGAGATCGGCAGGGATGTCTTCAGCTGACCCCCGGTACTCAATTGTGAGGTAGGAAATGCAGCGTTCCGCGTCCAGCCGATAGGGTTCAATAATGGCGCCTGTCGGGCAGGCTTGAATGCACAACGAGCAACTTCCACAAAGATCGGTTCCGGGTTCATCCGCATCCAAGGGAATGGTGGTTAAAATTTCTCCCAGCAGAAGCCATGAGCCGAATTCCGGGGACACCAGGTTGGTATGTTTGCCGATCCATCCCAGACCCGCCTCCTGCGCCCAGGGTTTTTCCATGACGGGACCGGTATCCACATAAGACCGGGTTTGTCCCTTCGGAGACCAGGTCTTGAGGCTTGCCTCGAGTTGAGCAAGTTTTTCCAACATGACGGCATGGTAGTCTTTGCCCCAGGCATAACGGGCGATTCGACCGATGTCCGGCCTGTCCGGAAGGTCCTCCTTGGGCCAGTAGTTAAGACCGACCAGAATCATGGACCGGCATCCCGGCAGCACCTGCTCCGGATGACTGCGTCGATAGGGATCGCGGGCCATCCATGCCATGGTTCCATGAAAACCGTCAGCCAGCCATTTTTTTAAAGATTCCCACAGTCGTTGGGAAACCGGCTGTGAAGAAGCCGAGTCCTCCATCCGCAGGTCATCCGGCTGTATGGTTGACGGTTGAATTCGGACGATACCTACGGCGTCAAATCCAATTTCCCGTGCCCGAGCTTTGACTTGACCGGTCAATGTGGACATGAACGCCATCTCCGATAGGCAAGAAGTCTTAAGTTAGACAGGGCTTGAGAGAAGGGGGTTGTTGAAAAACGCCGCCAGCGGCGTTCTTCAAAGCCGTTAAACGTAAGAATTCCCAAGGATCATATCGGCGAAGCTGGCCTCTTTTCCCATTCCTTTTCACGTTTTCCTTTCCTCTTCTTTCGTTCATCGCTGAGGCCTTTCCTTCGACCTTGGATAGAGGACCGGACGGACCCTTCGGGAAAACTCAGGTCAGGCGTTTTTGACCCGCCCAAGAGCCTTTGCTCGTCAACGCAGCACCGGGCACATTTGCCCTTGAAAAATCTCAATTATTCAACACACCCAGAAGAGCGGAAGATTAACGGCGGGGCGGGGAGCCGGGATCGGCTGGGGGCACAAGCCCGCTGCAATTAAACATGACGATAAATCTTCCTGTGCACTGGTCCGTCTTGCAGGTTTCACAGGTTCCCACAATTTTCGTTTTCCAATCCGTTTTGTTTTCGTTAAATTGACAGGAGGTACCTCCTCCCTTTGATACATCGGCCCACGGCTCCTCATAACCTGGAAATTGGGCGACCGTACAGTCTGGAGGAATCGGCACCTGACATTCGGCTTGCGGATCATCCTTCACCATGCCGATCGTACAGTTTGATTCGGTTCGTGATTGGGATTCCATGGAAAGAACCTGGGCGGGATACAGAAACCCGATTAGACAACACACACCGAACAACCAGGACCGGGGGGGCACCGAGGAAACCTTCAGAAGATTTATAAATTGGTGGGACCAAGATGAACAAGATGAAAACGGGGTCAGCATAATTTTCCCTTTGTAGGTCGATTGTTTCCTGGACGGCTCCACAAGCTCATTATCTCTCCTCCTGCTTGCTTGTTATAGCACATCGTTGAAACATTCTGTCAAAAATTCAGGGATTTTTTAAAATTCTCTACATTAGGCTTTCGTTTCGCCAGCCGTTGTTCCTTGAACTTTTCCATGATTTTTTTCTCCCACATCCGCTGAAGATCCCGAATGGTGCCGTGTCGGGTTTCAGCATCATACTGGAGATTGATCCGTTGGGCCTCGGATTTTGTCTTTTCCAAAACCCGAACGGGGTCGTCTCCGGGAAGGAGGGAGAGGTTGGCTTGTCGTGTCACCAGACAACTGATCATAAAATGTACCTGTTCATGGACTAATAGCCGTTCGGACATTTTCAATTGCGCGGAATTTTGAGGGTTGACCAACTCGGCCTTTACCCATGAATTGTCCGAATCGAATACCACCCGAATGATCCGTTGTGGCGGAAAAAGGATAAAGTGAACCGCCGTTTCGGCAGCCAAATGATTTTGGGGAATTCGTATCCCATAGTCACTCCATTGGGGAAGGCGATTCGGAATGCAGGAAGGCGTTGATAAAGAGTCAGGGACCCATTCGATCGATGTTGCGCATCCTCCATTGAATAAGAAAAGGAGGAGGAGGACTCCCCTCATCGTTCTTTGGTGCAACCCCAAACCGAAAGGACTCATGAGTCGAACTTACGTAAAAAACCGAAAGTCTCTACAGGTTTAGCATGTTTAAGAAAAATGAAGTAAAAATCAAGCAAAAAAAAACCTGGAGAGATAAACTCTCCAGGTTTTTTTGCACGAATCGGCCGGAAATTTTAGTACATTCCGCCCATGCCACCCATGCCGTGATCATGACCACCCATCGGAGCCTCTTTTTTCTCCTCAGGCAATTCCGTGACCATGACCTCGGTGGTCAACATCAACCCGGAGACGCTGGCCGCATTCTGCAACGCGCACCGGGCCACTTTGGTGGGGTCGATCACCCCGGCTTCCACCATGTCCACAAACTCACCGGAGGCCGCATTAAAGCCTCGGGTCGTGGATTCTGAGCGAACCTTTTCCACGATAATCGATCCCTCTGAACCGGCGTTGATGGAGATCTGCCGGATAGGCTCTTCCAGGGACCGTTTCACGATATTCACCCCGACCTGTTGGTCATGGTTGAGTTGTAATTTATCCAAA
>JBDIVP010000074.1:0-13666 GCA_039794325.1 Candidatus Inrsubterrania sp. | reverse complement strand
GTCAGGCTGATCTGCACGTTGCGCGGACCGGGCACCGAGTGGCTGGACAACGCGCAGGTGAACCGCAAGGCGCTGGGACGGAGCGAGAACCGGAAGATCGCTGGTCCGGATGCGACGGTCTATGCCGCGCAACCGTTTCAGATCGTCTTGTTGAAAGGGGATGCGGGATTCGGGACCAACAGCCACGGCATCGTGCATCGCTCACCCATCGTGCCGGCCTCCATAGAGGGGCGGTGGTATCTGCGCGTCGACCCGCTGTCCACGACCCGATCGGCACTTCACGGGTGGGCCCGCTTGTAGGCAGGCACACAATCCCTCGGCAAGAACCCCTTACCCTACTTGCCTCCAACAGCTCATCTCGCAAATCACAGCCTTAGCCTCAGGGAATGACTGTTCATGAAAATCAGGTTGTTTTTCCTGGCTCATCTGGATACCTTGCCTCCATGAACGCGGGTGCCTACGAAAAGCCCAGCCGGCATGGCAGCGCTGTCCCAGTCGCAAACGGCCTACGGTCGCAGGCAACGGACTTCCTCTCCCCACATTGATCCCACGCATAGGCACCAATGGCTGCCCCGGATCCCATTCCAACCTCCTATCACCAATGGCGGGAGTGCATGACCATTCGTTGCGGCATACCACTGACTGCCGCCTATATCGAAACCCGGCTGCACGAACTGCAGGACACCGCCCATCCCCGAACATTCGAATTCGTTCGCAAATACGGCGAGGCCTATACCTACCAAATCATTTCCTGGTTCGAGCTAGCCGCGCGAGAGGCAACTCCATAGCCGTAACGATCCTGCCTCCGCGCCGAACATCCCGGCAGCGTCCGGCAATACCGGTAATCAATATTCCAAGGACCATACCTAGAGTATGGATTCGATAGGGTTCCTATGGTTTCGGCTTAAAGCCATGACGTAATTTGCTTTTTCGCCTAACCGGACGGACATATTCAAAAATCTAGGCATCAAGTCAAGTAAATTTTTTGTCCTCTTAATCAGACTTTAAGCATCTCAAGGTGTGCCCTTCAAATATGTCTCGACACCTGCCACATTCCCGTTTACGGCCTTCTCATGCTTTGCCCATAGCCATCAGTTCCCACTTCCTTATAAAATATAGAGTAGAAATCTACACTATCAGTTGATAGACAGTGATTGATTCCCTGCAGGGAACAAACGGATTCACCGGCTAAGGGGCGACGTCATTCCAATCCAGGTCAGCCTAAGCCAACGGCGAAGGCGCTGTACCCTCATCGTAGAGGTTATGCCTTTACGCAGGCTCGCCCCTCCAATGGGATACTTCGCGTGGCCTAACAAGACCAGGTGGTGCCTTCCCTTGTTTCCAATTGTACCTCCACTGACAACTAAATGGTGAAATAAAAAATTTTACAAAGAGGCCCATCCTCCTAAATGCCAATTTTCCATCCATGAACGCTGATCCCCTCCATTTTTCCTCTCTGCGATTTTCTGTGGAGTACCATCTCCAGGGAACGGAGCCTGTCGCCAGGGCCCATGCGGAAGCGTTGTGCTTCGAACAAACGGTTGAGTTGCCTCGGACCTTGATTGAGCCGGGCCCGATTTTTGACCACATCATCGGCCGAATTGAACACTTTCACCAAGTGACCGACAACGTATTCTCGGCCACGGTGAGTTTTTGCGCGGACTTGGTCAGCGAGGACTTCTCGCAATTTCTCAATACCCTCTTTGGTATTGCCAGCCTGAGAGCCGGCGTTCGCGTGGCGCATCTGGATTTTTCCGAAGCCTTCCTCCAACAATGGCCGGGACCGCGTTTGGGACGGATGGGCCTACGGCGTCTACTCGGTATACCCCGGCGCCCACTCGTATGTGGTGTTTTAAAGCCGGTCGGCTTGTCGCCTTCCGCTCTCGCAACGCGCGCCTATCAGATAGCCCTGGGCGGAGTGGATCTCATCAAAGACGACCAAGGATTGGGGGATCAACCCTTCTGCCCCTTTAATGAACGGGTTTCCCGTTGCGCCGAGGCCGTGGCACAAGCTAATCGGGAAACGGGACGGACGTGCCTGTATATTCCACACCTCACCGGATCGGCCAAGGGGATCTATAAGCGATCCCTATTTGCCAAGGATGCCGGTGCAGGTGGCCTCCTGCTCTGCCCCGGCCTGGTGGGCTTTGAAATGGTGAAGGTTCTCGCACAGGAAGGGAGCATCGGATTGCCCGTCATGACTCATCCATCGCTACTGGGCAGTTGGTATCAGCATCCCGGCCATGGGATGGCACCGGCTGTCGTGTTCGGACAATTGCCACGATTAGCCGGAGCGGACATCAGCATCCATCCGTTTTACGACGGGCCCTACACCCTGTCAAAGGATGACTGCCGGCGGATTGCCTTGGAAACCACCGTACCTTGGGGACATCTGCCGCCGATTTTCCCAACCGGCGCGGGAAAAATCAGTGCAGATCGGATGATGGAGATTGTCGAGTGCTATGGCCTTGAGGTGGTCTTTATTATGGGAGGAGGACTTTTACAAGAAGGACCGGACATTACCACCACCTGCCGACAGTTGATGACCCACATCGATCAACTCTCGTGAGAGGTACAGGTAAATGGTCGGAGCGCATGTCACCTTTTAGCACTAGACCTGCCGAATCCGGACACCGGCGCCATGCACCCCGACTGATACTCCACCACGCCGATTTATCGGAGGCATTGCCGGGAACGCCGAGACGGCGTTCCCGGCCGACACCATGCATAAGATAAGACATGATGTCCTCGTGCTATCATTCGCTTGGCTCACGGAATTTTTTGGTACTTGACCACTTTATTTTGAGCATTGACTTCGATTTGAAGCGTGTCGCCCAATTTTATGTTCTCGTCATTGTTTACCTTGTTGAGGTTTAGATACCGGGGAGCCAATCCACCGGTTTCATCCGTATTCACCCGGATAGTATCTTCGTGCACGGTCTCAACCACACCTTCAATGTGACGATGCCCCGGGGATAATCCTTCCTTTTCGCTTTTCTGAATGGCCTCCTTATGTTGTTTGTCCGACATATGGTCGGTGAGGTCGTCAGCGAAAACCAGACCCGGAGTCACCAATACTGCGGCCAGGCACAAGATTTTCACGATATCCGCCATACGCCAGTGTCGCATGTGTGTCCTCAACATCTCTTCCTCCTTTGTTCAGGGTTCACCGTTGCAGGATCCTCAGGCCTTTCGGTCAGCCTTCGGCATCCCGCCTGCCCATTGGATGATGCTTGAATCATCGTTTGCACAATCTTATAACTGTACAACCTGCACGTGATTTTTCATGTCCATTGGTTTTCATCCTACCCTCGGCTGGGAAAAATGAAACTGGCAAACCCCCTAGCTTTACTTTCCGACATGGGTAAGCAGGGGGAAAGTGGACACGGAGAAAGGCCAACCGGCCGGCAACACCGATACACCCCAAATGTCCCTGTTGATTGTTCTGAGGAAAGCCCTAAAGGAGCGGTTCGCTGGACATGAGAGAAAAGCCGCCATGATCCAGGACAACTGTCCAATCGGACATGGCCTCGGGAAGTTGCCCACGAAGGGGGGTCTGGACAATGGCCATCTTTCGTCCGGGGGTTGAGAGATGTTGCTCTAGGCGAGCATCCTGGAGACCAAGAAAATGGACCTTGCGTTTGGCATAAAAACCGAGAGAAGGACGCTTGCGTCCGAATTGGATCAATTGGTCCTCCTTTCCCAGATTCAACCCGGCGATGGCCGCCAATTGTTGAGGGGGACCGATAAAATACCGTTGATAGATCGGCAATCCCAGCCATACCACCAGCACCGCAAAAACAACCATCATTCCCCCGCCGGCCCATGCGGCCAAATGGCGTTTAGTATCGGAAACCATGAAATGGCGCATCAGCATGGTTCCCACCACAAGAATCATCCCGAGGATGGAAGGCAGCCAACCCAGCTCAACATGCACAGCGGCAGGAAACTCCTTGGTGACCTGCTTGAGAAAAAAATTAAAGGCCGCTGGGGCAAAGGTCAGGCCGATTCCCATGAGGTATCCCACCCCGATGAGGACTCTGGTGGACAGGGCCAACCCGGCAGGGGGGTTCTCTTCAGCCAGAAACCGCCTCCACCATAGCGCCACCAACACGGAAGCAGCGGGAAACAACGGATAAATATAATGCGGCAAGCGTGTTGAGGAAAGGGTAAAGAAGATCAGCACTCCCAATACCCATACACTCAGAAAAAATTCCAAATTCTTTTCCGGTGAGGCAAAGGGCCTGCCTTGCCAATAGAGTTTCCATTGTTTGGCCGCTTGATACACGATCATCGGCAAAACTGCGCTCCAGGGGAAAAATCCCACAAGCAAGACCGGAAGATAAAAGAGCAGGGTTCCGCCATGGCCTTCCATGGGACTCATGAACCGTCCTGTGGTATTGGCCTGAGCAGCAGCCCAGTAGGCTTCCCCGTGAATGTGAAACATCATAAGATACCAGGGAGCCGCCACCATGGCGATCAACAGGGTACCTATGAGAGGAAAGCCCGTTCGCCAAAACGTTCCCCATTGCCTGGTGAGAGTCAGATAGGGAATCACGCCGACCAAGGGGATAATGATCCCCACCGGCCCTTTGACCAACATGCCGCATCCCATGGCCAGATAAAAACCAGCAAACCACCCCCGCGACGTGCGGCCATTATGGCTACGTTGCAACCCATGCCAGAAGCTATACCCCGCCAGGGTGGTAAACACCACCAACTCCGGATCGGTCAGGACCATACGATTGATTCCCAAAAATTCCAGGTTCAACAGGAGCACACAGGACGACATCAGCGCCGTCGACGAATCGAACCATTTTCGGACGGCTACGTATTGCAGAACAATCAACAGAAGACCGGACAGAGCCGAAGGAAACCTGGCCGCAAATTCAGAGAGCCCAAACAGCAGATAAGACCCGCTGATCAGCCAATAGACAAAAGCCGGTTTGGCATAACGCGGCTCGTAGTTGAGGGTGGGGGATATCCAATCGCCCGTCTCCAACATTTCCCTGGCCGCTCCGGCATTGCTGCCTTCATCACGGTCGGTCAATCCCAAGCCGCCTAAATCAAAACCGAGCAGGAATGCCGCAAGAAGCAGCAAGGCGATAAATGGGAGTATCGAAGAAAAGCGAAAGGACGAGACGAAATTGGCTGGGCCAACCTCGGAGATGGAGGGGCTAGACACTCGCCACACGCTTCCTTGCCTGATAGACGAGCATGATATTGCGAATATAGACCAGAGTGCCCACGCCTTGGCCGACAATAAAGACCGGATCCATGCGATGAACTGCATAGGCCAATACCACAAGGCTCCCGATGAGGCTCATGTACCAGAAGGACACGGGGATCTGGCTTTCACCTTTTCGCTCGGACACCAACCATTGCAGGAGCCATCGCGAGAAAAAGAGGCTTTGCCCCACAAAACCGATACCAACCCAGATCATTTCATAGGTGGACATGGGAAGCAGGCCTGTCTATTCAAGTGTCGGATTGATCATGTCTAGAAGGGGCGTGGCGTCACCAGCTTATCGTTCGGTCTCGCCGTTCGATCCGATTTCTTTCATGGAGTAATTCAAGCAGCGTTTCTGCATCCATCGAACGGCCAACAAATCGGCCAGTCCGACGAACAACCGATTGCCGACACCGTATTTCGATACGCCATGAGCACGCGGGAAATGGCGGACAGGCACTTCCGTGACCGTGAAGCCATACATCTTCGCCAATGCCGGGAAGAACCGGTGCATATTCTTAAACAAGGGCAGTCGCTCCACGACGGCTTTTTTGAACACTTTCAAGGAACAGCCAGTATCCGAGATGCCGTCATGCACCACCCAATTGCGGACCCGGTTGGCAATTCTCGACGACATCCGGCGGACAAGGTTATCGTGCCGGGCCTGTCGTTTGCCACACACCAAATCATAGCGATCACTATAGGCCAGCAATTCTCCAAAATCGGACGGGTCATATTGCAGATCGCCATCCATGGTCGCCACCAGGGTGCCGCGGGCCTGACGAAAGCCCGCATCGAACGCGGCGGTTTGCCCGTGATTCCGATTGAGTCGAATGACACGGATCGACGGCGACTGCGTGATCAATTCATCCAGAATCTGACCGCTCCCATCTGTGCTGCCATCATCCACAAATATAATTTCAAAAGGAGAGAGAACACTTTCCGGTCTAGCCTCGAATACCTTCAGCAGTTGACTGGCCAACGGGTGCAGATTGTCCCGTTCGTCCTTGACGGGAACAATGATAGAAATCCAGGGAGATCCGGGTAGTGCCATGGGCGGAGATGGACTGTTGAATATTACCGACCTTCCAATCATTTATGGCCTGGTGGCCATCACGATTTCATGGGACATCCTGGGGGTCTTCCTGTCCCATGCAAGACAACTCTGGGTCAGGAATGCAGCCTGCACGCTATCCGCCCTTCTTGCCAAAACCCACTCTCTATCACTTTTCGAACAGGCCGCAGGGTAGGATCACATAAGAGTAGTCTTCAACTGATAAAATATTTTACTGAATAGGGTTAGGAGGGTCAAACCGAAAGTCCTTCCAAGCCCCTCAGCCTCTTGCTTTTTTGGCAAGCCTATGCCACGCCAGGATCGACACTCAGCGGGTTCGCGACCGAATAGATTCAGTTGACGGTCCCAAGCCGCTTTTGTAAGGTGGACGAATCGAATGCAAATAGTACCGGAACAACTATTATAAAATGGAGGACGATCCGATGACTGAAGATATTATGCAAGCCTACCTGGAAATCGAACAGGCCATGGAACGCTATACCCTGTTACTGGATCAATATGTCCAGGATTTACAAGAGTCTCCCAATAGAAATCCTGCTAAAGCTGAACGCATGAAGGCCGGATACCGAGCAATGCGAGACAGCAGTCAGATTTATCTTTCCTATGCCAAATTCGTGGCTTACGGCATGCCGGATAGCGAGGACCTTGTGGAGGACGATCTCCAGGTATGACATTGAAATCAATCGGGTTCTTTAGCACTGGACGGTCATGTCAACAAAATGGTCGGGGCGAGCCGATTTGAACGGCCGACCTCTCGCACCCCAAGCGAGTGCGCTACCGGGCTGCGCTACGCCCCGACATTTTGCCTGATACCTGCCCATTGTTCTCCTCAAACCACTTCGCGGTCAAGGATTTTTAAAATTCCTTTCAGTTCCGTTTTGGCTTTTTCCACCCGATCTTTGGGAAGGCTGAGGGACTTGGTGTCCCGTTTCCTTTTGTACCAATACCGCTTGAGACCGGCAATAGTATAGCCCTCTTCGTAAAGCATTCGTTTGATTTCAAATACGGTTTCAATATCTGCCTTACTATAGACACGATGTTTGCCCTGACTTTTCTTTGGTTTCAGAAATATGAATTCCGATTCCCAGAACCTGAGTACATAGGCGGGAAGATTGGTAATCGTGGCCACTTCGCCGATTTTATACAACTGCTTCTCGTCTACCTTCGTAGCCCCTCCCATACCGGCAATCCCCTTTGGCGAAAGACCCCATGCAAACCCTTAGGAATTGACATGTTTTTTAAGCAGTTGACTGGGACGAAAGGTCACCACGCGCCTCGGGGTAATGGCGATTTCCTCGCCGGTCCGGGGATTTCTCCCCTTGCGCTCGCCTTTACTCCGCACAACAAAATTCCCGAACCCTGCGATTTTTACCACTTCGCCTTTTTGCAGCATGGACTTGATAATATCCAGTACTTTTTCGACCAATTCCATCGAATCGGCCTTTTGAACCCCGGCCGTTTCACAGATCAATTCAGCAATGTCAGCCTTCCGCATGGCACAGACCCCCTCACAAGTCGTCCGAACAGGATATTGAAAGTACCGCATCCCCTTCCAGGAAAATGTGATGCAGCCAGAACGTACCGTTAAAGACTAGTATTGTCAAGGACTTATGGACCAGGCAAGAATTCTGATTTTGACTTTTCTCGCATGAGCTTGAATTCGATACTGTCAGCCAAGGCCTGCCAGCTGGCCTCGATGATATTTTCCGAGACTCCAACCGTCCCCCATTTTTCCTTGAGATCACCCGATTCAATCAACACCCGAACCCGGGATCCCGTTCCACGCCGTCCGGTCAAAACCCGAACCTTATAATCCAGCAACTTGACATCCTTTAATTGGGGGTAAAATCCCTCCAAGGCTTTTCGCAGGGCATTGTCCAAGGCATTCACCGGCCCATGGCCAACCGCGGCCGTATGCTCCACCACATCTCCAACCTTGACCATGATGGTGGCTTCGGAGATAGGGTCTTCATTGGTCTTCCGTTTTTCGACGATAATGCGGCACCCGAGCAGTTCGAACGAGGGGGTGTGGGTGCCCATGGCTTTTCGCACCAGCAACTCAAAAGACCCTTCCGCACCTTCAAATTGATACCCCTCATATTCCAAGGTCTTCAAGGACGCCAACAATTCCTGAACCTTGGGATTATCTTGTGGCAAATTCATTCCCAGCATTTCCATTTTGCCGAAGACCGCGCTTCGACCACTGCTATCCGAAATCAAGACCCGACGCTGGTTGCCCACCACCTCCGGCCGGACATGTTCATAGGTGAGCGGGTTTTTTTGAACAGCGTGAATATGGACACCCCCTTTATGGGCAAACGCCGTATCGCCGACGTAGGGCTGACGTTTGTCCGGCGTCAGGTTGGCCATTTCCGCCACGAAATGCGAAATGGTCCGAAGGTGGGCCAACCGGCCGCTTTCCAAGGCCTCCCGGCCCATTTTCAGCTCGAGATTCGCCATGATCGAGCACAGGTTGGCATTGCCGCATCGTTCGCCGATGCCATTGATGGTACCCTGAACTTGAATGGCGCCGGACCGGACCGCCACAAGCGAATTAGCCACCCCCATTTCCGAATCATTATGGGCGTGGATGCCGAGGGGCACGGAACAGGCGTCTCGCACCTTCGAAAAAATTTCCTGCACCTCCCAGGGCATGGTCCCACCATTGGTATCGCATAAAATAATCCGCTCCGCTCCCGCCTCTGCCGCTTTCAATACCGTCGAAACGGCGTAAACCGGATCGGTTTTGTAGCCGTCGAAAAAATGTTCGGCGTCATAAAAAACCCGGCGACCGTTCCCTTTGAGATAGGCCACGGAATCACCGATCAGTTCGACATTTTTCTCCAGGGTGGTCTCCAGAGCCTCCCGCACGTGCAAGGTCCAGCTTTTCCCGAAAATCGTAACGATTTCCGTCTCTGCGGACAGGAGCGCTTTCAGTGTCGGATCGGACTCGGCAGAATTTTTCGCTTTTCTGGTAGCCCCAAAGGCCACAATTTTCGCCAGCTGAAGGGGAGTGGACTTGATGACCTGAAAAAATTCGATGTCCTTGGGATTGGCGCCGGGCCATCCCCCCTCGATATAATGCACACCCAATTCATCCAGCCGAAGCGCGATACGCACCTTGTCCTCGACGGAAAAACTCACGTCCTCGGCCTGCGACCCATCACGAAGCGTCGTGTCGTAAATCTCTATAGCTGGAAGTTTGGTGATCATCTTGAGGCACTTGAGGGGCTCCTGCCCTCACCATTATCTCACACCCGTGATTATCGTTTGACTCCCGCTGCATCCAGTCCGAACTCCTCATGCAGGGCCCGGACGGCCAACTCCATATATTTTTCCTCCACAACACAGGATATTTTTATTTCGGAGGTGCTGATCATCATAATATTGATCCCTTCCTTGGAGAGCACCGCGAACATTTTGGCGGCCACCCCGGAATGGGATCGCATGCCGACCCCCACCAGAGACACCTTGGCAATCGCTTCATTCACTTCCACCGAACGGGCATGAATGGCTTTAGCCACGTCCTGCACCAGACTCAGAGCACGCGTCAGATCCGCCCGGGGCACGGTAAAGGAAATATCGGTCAGGGAATCCTGGCTGACGTTTTGGATGATCATGTCGACGTTGATGGAGGATTCGGCGATTTGACCGAATAAACTTGCGGCAATGCCCGGCTGATCCGGCACTCCGACGACCGTCACTTTGGCTTGATTTCGATCTCCCGTCACCCCCGATACCAAAACTTGTTCCATATCCGCATCCTCTTTGACCACCAGCGTCCCTGGCCCCTCTTGAAAGGTTGATTTCACCACCACCGGCACCTGATATTTGGCCGCCAATTCCACTGAACGCGTTTGCAGCACCTTGGCCCCGAGACTGGCTAATTCCAACATTTCCTCGTAAGAAATTTTTTCCAATCGTCTGGCCGACGGCACGATATTGGGATCGGCCGTATACACTCCATCCACATCGGTATAGATAAAACAGGTATCCGCTTTGAGGGCGGCGGCCAGCACAACGGCGGTCAGATCGGATCCCCCGCGGCCCAGGGTGGTCACATCGGACGCCTCATTAATACCTTGAAAGCCGGCTACAATAGGTACCACACCCTCTTTCAGAGCGGCCATCACCCTTTGGGAATCCACCCGGGACACTCTGGCTTTCGTATGGGCACTGTCCGTCAAAATCCCCACCTGACGGCCGGTAAAGGAACGGGCTTTGATACCCAGATTTTTTAACATGATCGCCATCAATGCGATTGTCACCCGTTCTCCCGATGACAATAACACATCCATCTCACGGTCATCAGGATCGGCGCTCAACTCCTTGGCCATTTTTAACAACCGGTCCGTTTCGCCGCTCATGGCCGACAAAACAACCACAAGTCGGTGGCCGCCCTTATAGATCCGTTCGATCAGATGAGCGACATGCTGAATGCGCTCAAGGTTTCCGACCGAGGTTCCCCCGAATTTTTGCACGTACAGTGACATAGGATTTTTTATTGAAGAACGAATCTCTCGAAAAATTTCGTCGCATCCCTTGTCGGCCGCCCGGCCAATTCCTGCTCATGAAACTTTGTCGATTGCCTTTTCGATCGCGCGCCCCCTTCACAGAGGAGATATCCGGCAAAGGCCTCATTTGGGGAATCAGGGCCATCGGGGATGGGGGTGGCCACGATCAGCAACCGATGGGCTTCCTCTGATAAAAAGGCACTTCTAATGGCCCCAAGGACATGCGAATCAACCTGTTCCCAGTGCTGCACCATTGCCTCACCCCTGCCCTCGTGGTTTCCGATCGGAACATGCAGATAGACAAAGTCCCGCTTTTCCAAGGATTGAAACACCGCAGAAATCCAGGGCTTGCACCCGGCACTTCTCTGTTCTTTTACCTCATCCACCGGTACAGTGTGAAGTCCAATGCAGGCGCCGGCACCCAACAGCCGCCCCTCAGAGGCAATCACCGCTCCCTTGATGGGCCATCGATCGGTCAACTTTGACAATTCCACGGCCTTCCCCGGTCCCCATAACCACAGACAGTTGGCAGGTTTTAATCCATTCCCGATACGCTCCTGATTCACTTCATGATGGTTCAGGATCACTCGCGAGGCCTCCATCAGCTCTCGCAGGATTTGCGACCCGTCCCCGGTCGGCAAAAACGCGTCAATGGTCTGTCCAATGGCTTCTCGAGGATTGCGGCAGACCATCTTTATGCCACCCCCAGCCCAAACCATCAGATGCCGATGGTCCCGGCCAAAATAGAATTGGATATTTTCCGACACCAGTTGATCGTTGATGCTATCAATGAGTTCCCTGGCATCCTCGTGACTGATCCCCCCCCCATACGGGTCGTCCATGACCAGCGATCCGAGTTTTTTCCCCTCTCCCCAGCCATTCTGTGAGCGAAGCGTCACGAGATGACAAAGAAAAGCCACATCATGCTTATCCAATTTCACTTCCAGGCCCGCAGCTTCAAAGGGCCCGCCCCCCCCATACCATTTCGTGGTGTCATATCCCAATAAAGCCAGAAGGGTTAATTCTCCGCTCAAGGGGCCGGATTTTCCGGGGATACACAACCGCCCCGGTTCACCTAATTGAGCCAAGTCATCCAGATGCGGGGTGGCGGCTCGTTGAAGAGGAGTCGGGGATTCGAGCCTGTCCAGGGATTGCGCTTGAAGTCCTTCCACGTGAACAATGATCGTCTTCTTCACGATCTTAGTCTCACTGCTTGGCAATTAATTATTGATGAATAGGAAAAGCGCCGATGGTGGAACGAACCGTCAGATGGATAATTGAGCAGCTACCCCGTCACGCGTTGCAGGGACCGTAATCGGCCGATAAGAAACCGACAAGGCCGTATCAGGGTCTTTTAATCCATGGCCGGTAAGGGTGCACACAACATTTCCTTCCTTGGGCAATAACCCTCCACGGCTCATCTTATAAATTCCGGCAATGGACGCAGCGGAGGCCGGTTCGCAAAACACCCCTTCCTCTTGAGCAACCAGTTTATAGGCGTGAAGGATTTCCTCGTCTGTCACCATATCAATACACCCCTGAGATTCCTCAATGGCGTGACTGGCCAGCGACCAACTGGCCGGATTGCCGATTCGAATGGCCGAGGCTACGGTTCGGGGATCCTCCACGACATGGCCCAGGACGATCGGAGCAGCTCCGGCAGCTTGAAACCCGAACATTTTCGGCACGTCCTGAATCTGCCCGGCTTCTCGATATTCGGTATAGCCTTTCCAATAAGCGGTGATGTTTCCGGCATTTCCGACGGGAAGAGCATGGATATGAGGGGCATTGCCCAATTGATCGCAAATTTCCATGGCAGCGGTCTTTTGTCCTTCCAGGCGGAACGGATTGATAGAGTTCACCAACTCGATATCCGTTTCCTTACATAAGACCTTCACAATTTCCAGGGCTTGATCGAAATTTCCATCGATTTGAATGACTTTGGCGCCATGCATCAGCGCTTGCGTCAATTTCCCCAAGGCAATATTTCCGGCCGGGACGACCACATAGGCGGGCAAGCCGGCCTTAGCGGCATAGGCCGCCGCCGCCGCCGAGGTATTCCCTGTGGATGCGCACATAAAACCCTTTACGGTTCCTTCCAATGCTTTTGAAACGGCCAAGGTCATCCCCCGATCCTTGAATGAACCCGTGGGATTGGCCCCTTCAATTTTTAAAAATAACTGCAGTCCCGGGCAAACCGTTTTGGCCAATCGGGTGGCCGGAATCAGCGGGGTATTGCCTTCCAGAAGCGTCACCACGGGGGTCTGCTCACTGACCGGAAGAAACTTTCGATATTCTTCGATAATCCCGCGCCAAGGAATCATACCCCTGTGCCGCCTCCCATGTATGTTCGCATCACCGGATTCATTCCATACCTTCCATGCGAAGTAATGTCGTCGGTTCGGATACCAGGGGTAAGGCATTGACTTCGTGTAGGGCCGCCTGAATGCAGGCCTCCTTTGCCCGATGCGTCAGGATCACCAACGGAACGGTCTGCCCTTCCTTTCGTCCTTTCTGTAGAACGGAAGCAATACTTATCCCTTGCCCGCCGAGAATACCCGCGATTTTCGACAACACATTCGGCTGATCCTTCACCATGCACCGCAGATAATACGTCGATTCGATTTTGGCAATGGGTTGAATGGGAATGGCTCGACGAGCTTCCCATTGAAACGAGGTCGGAGGGACTCGACAGGCAATGCGGTGTATCCTATTTCGAGCCAGGTCCATGATATCTCCAACCACGGCACTGGCCGTCGGGAGCGAACCGGCTCCCTTTCCATACAGAACCACATCACCCACCGCATCCCCGATAAGATGAATCGCGTTATAGACTCCCCCCACCTG
>JBDIVP010000073.1:0-13708 GCA_039794325.1 Candidatus Inrsubterrania sp. | reverse complement strand
GAAAATGCCGAACATGGGAAGCCTGATTAACAGGAAGCAGGTTATTCATTATCGACTCCCCTGTGGCGGCTCCCATCATTAAGATGAGGTCATCCCCGTTAAAGTTGTGAGGGATGTCATTGTAGTGTTCTTTCCAAAAAAAGCAATTGCCCTGAACAAGAATTAACAAAAAATTCATGGTAAGTTCACGAAAACCGTATCTGCTTTGTCGTATGTCGAAACTTTTATGCCAATGGTTCAAGAAGAAAAAGGTCATTTAAAACAATCTGTTAGCGTGGTGATTCCGGTTTACAATGAGCACCGGACCATCGGGACGTTGGTGGATCAAGTTCGAAAAACCGGTATTCCTGATGAGATCATCATTGTGGACGACGGGTCCACCGATGGAACACGCGAATGGCTCCTTGAGCATTTTGGTCGGGATTCCCCGGAAAGCGATCGCTGCCTGGAGGGGGTACGTGCATCAGGTCTGGACCTTCCCCGTATTCGTGTTCTGATCCACCAACGCAATCAGGGAAAGGGAGCGGCACTAAAGACCGGGTTCATGCACCTCAGAGGGGATATTGTCATAGTCCAGGATGCCGACTTGGAATATAGCCCTGAAGATTACCCACGGCTTCTAACTCCTCTGCTTGAGGATAAGGCCGACGTGGTCTACGGTTCCCGTTTTTTGGGAGAGTGTGAAGGGCGATGGCCGCTGGATTCCTATTGGGGGAATAAAATGTTTACCGGGCTGATCAATGCCGTGACCGGGTTAGCACTAACCGATGTATGGACCGGGTATAAAGTGTTTCGCAAGAAAGTCCTTGAATCGATCTTCCTGGAGGAATCCCGGTTTGAAATGGAGTTGGAGCTGACGATCAAAGTGGCGCAACAAAAATGGCGAGTGGCTGAGGTGCCCATTTCCTACAGACCGAGAAGCAAAGCCGAAGGAAAAAAAATACGCTGGCGGGACGGAATTCAGTCAATTAAAACGCTTTGCCGGTATCGCAAAGTTTCATAGATTATCTTCCGGCGTTTCCCCGTCGCAGGTCCCATCGAGGCGGGGAACGTCAAGAATGACCACATCTTCATCACGATAGACCACCTCAGAGGTTTCTTCAAATGGTTCGAGTTGCTTCTGATGGGTTTTGTACCACTTTAAGTCGATGATCAGAGTATCGGCCATGAGTTCCTGCCCTAAAAAACACATTAAAAAAGGAGAAGGAAAGTTTTTAGCCATATCCAATTGAAATCGAGTATACCCGGGCGGAAAAAAGCCCGAGTATCCGTTAATCAGGGGTTGGCGATGGGTAATTTGAGCCAGCATGCGTTCGGTTTCAATTTGATAGTCCGATACATGCAAGCCTGATGGAAAAGGGATATGTCCGAGAATGTGACCTGTGTGCCGGGATTTGATCCAATGGGACCACGGTGGAGAAAAGGATTTCGTGAAAGTGATCAGGGGTTGGGGAATTGAAAGGTTTTCGGCAAAGACCAGCGTTCCTACGAGGCAAACGATGATCGGAGACATCGAAGGGCGTGACAAACCGGAAAGACCTGGAAGGCCTAAACAGCCCAAAAGAACCAGACAGAGTTGGACAAACACGGCGAAACGAAAGGGGCTGCGCAATTCATGAAATCCGGGAACCCACTCCCGCAGCCATGAAAAGAGCATCCCTCCGTCAAAAGGGGAGTTTATGCCCATAGACAACAACCAGGCGATCAGTCCCGTTCCTGCTAGATACCAGATCCAGACACGCATGGCCTTTTGTTGGCGCAATCCCCACCATGCACCCCAACATGCCAACAAAATGGGGCCGACCCCTGGAAACAGGCCTCCCGTATCCGATTGATGAGATTCTCGAGGTGGAAAACCCAGTGTGGCCGACAGGGGTTTGGAAAGATAATCGGAGGGACGTGCGGAAAGTGCGGTAATTAGACTTTCCGATCGGGTCATGTCCAGTGCTTGGTGCACGTGTAAGGGGTACCAGGCGAACCATCCCGCGATACACGCAATTCCGATGGCCACACCGACCAATTTAGCCAGAGACCTCACCTCCCATTCTTGTTGATGGAGAGCTACGATTCCGGCTGGCAAGAGGAAGAAGGTAAACAAGAGGGTCAATTGCTGCGAGGTCCATAGTTGAACCAGGAGTCCGGTTCCCGTCCACAAGACCGTTCGCCAAGAACCCTCCCGTCCGAATCGCATCAGGCCTTCCAGGGCCCACAACAAACCAAACAGTGGGATCAGGGGAAGGACCCCCAGCAGTTTGGCCGTGAACGGCAGTCCGATCAGTAACACCCCTCCCAATAGTGATGCCAGAAACGGCAACAGGAACCCACGGTGCAGTAGGCGATAGGCGAACACGCCGTTGAGGAACAGGCAGAGTAGCACGGCCGCATTGTAGATCATCATCGGGGATTCGGAGAAAAACCACAGGGGAAACACCAGTAATCCCGTCAAGGGTTGTGGTTCGGAAAATGTGAAGGCCCCTTCGGTGGGGAAAAAAATGGGGGCCTGCCAAAAATTTTCGAACCCGTGCATGGTTCGATCGGCTACCCACCATAATGTCCAGGTGTTGAAAAGAGGAACCGTCGCTTCCTGTTCGGTGCCGATCGGCAAGGAATCAGTCAGATGAAACACCAACGGCCAGGTCACAAGACCGACTGTAACCATCAAGACCGATCCGATCAGCAGGATTCGGACTATCGGGTGAGCTGCTGAGAGAGGCAAAGAACGCACCGGGTAATTTCGAATTTCCAGTTCGTTTGAACCGGCCCTCCGCTCCTCATGTTTCCAGTTTATTATGAACAGGGAAAATCGGACGTGCGACTGTACCAGGGTGCCGGCCGGAGAAGGAAGCCGACGTGGTGATGTGCTTCGGTTATCCAATTGGATACTCCGTGTATCCTTTTGGGTGGGTTTTGGGGGGTCTTTGTTCTCATTCCATCGCTGTGGCGTATAAGTCTTCGAGTATTTCGATTGGCATGACAATTGAATCTCCGCCTGCTGTCCTTCCTGGCGGGATAAATGTTTTGAACCGACCTCTCATAGCAAACGACTCATTGGGCATAAAAAAGAGAGAGAGGCTTTTCATCACGATGGGACGTCTCTTCATCCTTTACAAAGGAAAGTTTCATGAAACAGATTGTGTCCGGAGTACCGGAGAATCATTCACCTTTGCCCTCCCGCGGCCCCCCGCGATGAACCGTAATGCAAAATGAACGGGAAGAAATTTCCGCTATGCAGGTAGAAAGTGGGCTTTATTGATCAATGAGATCGAAAGAAAAAAGTGTTGGGAGTCTTATTCACACATACTAAGGAGTAAAGACATGATTGGAGAAACCTTTCACAAGCGAAAAACCATGTCCAAATGGAGTATGGCGGCTTTTTTGTCCGTCGTCGGCGCGGCCTCCCTGAATTCCATGGTTGAGGCGCATGAGCCCCCAGGAAAAAGTCTGAGAACGATGACGGCCCAGGCCGAACTCATTTTCCAGGGAGTCGTTTCTAAAGTGGAATATGGAACGGCGAAAGGGACCGAGGCGGAAGATGCGGAATTGCCTCAAACGTTTGTGACCTATCAGATTGAGAATGTGGAAAAAGGAAAAGCCGGTGACGGGAATACCATTACACTCGGCTTTTTGGGAGGGCCCGCCAAGGATGGTCGCATCCTGGTTGTGTCCAATGCCCCGTTGTTTGATGTGGGGGAGCGGGACATGGTGTTTGTGCGGAGCAATGGGGAGTCTGATTGCCCACTGGTGGATTGTGATAAAGGGCGGTTTCGCGTGGTGAACAACCAAATGTTCACTAATGACGGACATGAAGTGCGTCAGACCGCCAAAGGGGAGATTTTCTTTGGCAGGCAACACCGGTTACCTGAAGTGATCAATAACAAGATCGGCAACATGCCGTTTAATTTCGAACTGGAGCCTGAGGAAGCTGAAGGGGAAGAGAAGGGGAAAGGGCAATACAACAGAGGCGAAGGGTTGAGGATACAAGGAGAACACTTGAATATTCAAAAATTTAGAGGCCGAGTGGCCCAGGAAAAGGCCAGGATTCAACCCGAAAAATTAGCGACGTTGAAGCCGGTGCGGAGTGTGAAACCCGGCCAGGGTCTCAAGTTGCGGCCTCAAACTCCACAGGCTCCCACGATGAAGGTGGCCCCTGAACGTATGGAATCCGGACCGCAAAATGATTTCGATAAGTTGGAAGCGCAATTGTTGGCAAAGCAACAAGGTAACCCGGTTTTTAAAGAAGGGCCTCCTCGGGGGGTAAAACCGGGCCTTTCGATTCAACCCAAACTTCCCATCAAGCCGATTCCCCAACAACCGCTTCGAGTGGTGCCACGAGGAATTGGGTCGGAGGGAGAGAGTGAAGCAGGCGAGGCGCCCTTAAAGGGAAATATGCTCCTTGATACGGAAGAGGGGCGGGAGTTTTCAGGGGAATAGCGGCAGACGAATGACGAATTCCGTTTGGAATGTTCACGAATCGCGATTTGGAATTCTGACAAACAATCATGCTGAATAAGAAAATTGATGAATAATGAAATGGAGAAAATCATGAAACACAAACCCATTCTACTGTTCTCTCTTGCCATGACCCTCTTATACCCGACGCTGGGGTATTCCTATGAAAAAATTAAATGTGCCGGAATTACTCAGAAATGGGGTTCCACCTCAGTGCAAATACGAGCCTCCCAAGTGGGATTTCCTGCCGGTCCCTGGCGGGATGCGCTGACGGAAGCCATCCAGTTATGGAATCGGAATCCCAGTAAATTTAAGTTCCAATTGACCTATAACGATACGAGCGTGGGGAAAGGCAATTTCCAGAATGAAGTCTGGTGGTCGAGCAATCTCAGTGCCCCGGCGGTCGCCTATTATTGGTATACGTGTCTGACCGGCCATTTGGTGGAGGCCGATGTCGTATTTAAGAATACACATCCCTTTCACTACACCCGGAATAAAAAAACGCTTTCGGGATATGGTGGCGGATCCCGGTCCTTCCAAACCGTGGCCGTCCATGAATTGGGTCATGCCCTGGGACTCAAGCATGTCACCTATACGTATAATGTGATGGGCTCCGACAGTACCCATATGCATACGAACGGCTCCACGGCCTATGCCTATCCCGGCGAAGACGCCAGTCATGGCGCCGTCGACCTCTACGGCAATGATGGAACAACCAAAGACGTAGCCATTGCGCATTGGCGGTGGACGGGGTTCAGCGGGGAGTACAGCACCCATGCCCGTACACGGGTCTTCAATGAGGCCGGAAGCCTGCTGTCATCCTTTAACGATGGCGGAGAACCCCGTTATCGAGTCAACAAAGGCCAAAAGGTCAGGTTGGAAATGACTTATGAAAATCTGGGAGCCGGGTGTATCACCACTCCGGTGAAGTACTATATTTCGACGAATGACCTGATCACGACCTGGGACCGCCATATTGGGACGGGAAATGTGTCGGTCTGTCGAAATACCGTGTATACGACCAATAATACGGTTCTCACGATTCCCAGTGATTTGACCAGCGGAGCCAATTATCATATCGGAGCGATTATTGATCCTGATAATGCCATTGCCGAAGTCAATGAAACGAATAATTCTTCGTATGTGGGAATCCGGATCAATTAGATTGGGTTTGAGGGCAGGGTGATACGTGTGGCGAAAGAGGGGGGTGGCCATTGTCCATCCCCCTCTGTGACTTCCGGAATGGGGGAAGGTGGATGTATAGTCCAAAAAGGGATACCACGCATATTCAGGGAAGTGTGGAAGAGGAAAAAACCATAGGACAGGAGCCGTACCGATGCAGCCTTCAAGAAGATTCAACCGGAATGAGTCAAGGAAATTTGCATGGATGGTGTATCTGGTGAGCGGGGTCCTGGTGTATGGAGTGGCAACAGGGAGTCATGCGGCGATGAAAGAACCCGGAACCGAACACA
This sequence comes from Candidatus Inrsubterrania sp., assembly GCA_039794325.1. Classification (GTDB taxonomy): domain Bacteria; phylum Nitrospirota; class Nitrospiria; order Nitrospirales; family UBA8639; genus JACKFE01. The sequence goes on along the minus strand of JBDIVP010000073.1, from coordinate 7,787 downwards.
CATTGTCGGAACGGGTTTTAACGGCTGCCCTCATTTTTTCCGGAACTGTGGAACAACTGGAAGGGATGGAGGCAACAGTGCCCTATACCCATGTCACGTATCGAATCGAGGAAGCCTTCAAGGGACGCTCAGCCGAAGGGGAGACCATCACCTTGCGGTTTTTGGGAGGGCGGACCCCGAATGGACGGTACTTGGAAGTTTCAGATATGCCGCAATTTCAGGTTGGTGACCGGGACCTGTTGTTTGTGCGAAAGGAGACTTCGATCGACTGTCCGCTGGCTGGTTGCGAGGACGGACGATTCCGGATTATCAATCAGAGAGTTTATGGAAACGACGGCAGGCCGGTTGTGGATATCCAGAATGGACGGTTCCATTATGGAGGAGAAGCGGAAGATAAAGCAGGTGCTCTTTCCCTTCAACAGGTCAAAATTGCGATAGGAAAGGAAATTCAACGTCTCTTCACCGAGAAGGATCTTCAGGCTTTGGAGCCGGTTCAGAGTATCCATCCAGGGCAAGTGGAGCCTCCATCCATTCAGCCGGATGAACCCCCTCCGGACTCTCTGAGACCGCATGGACACGAATCGGAGTCACAGAAGGAGGCGGAAAAGTTGGAAGAGAAGGCGTTGGAGCAAAACCAAGGGAATCCTGTTCTGAACGATCCACCGGATTGTTAAGGTGGAATTCCCTCTGCCCGGGTCTTTGCACAGGCATAAAAGAATAGGCGAGCCAACCCGGTCAAGCCCTGCCCGTTTCCGTCGTCGCCACCCGTGTTATAGGCCGCCAAAATTACCAAACCTATAATGAGTGATTGAAAGTCCAGGATATCTCATATCGTCAGAAGTCCGTCGCCTTCTTCTGTAGGGTGCTCCAGGGTGGTGAGGACCAACGCCGGTTCCCCCAAGCCCTGTAATTGCCCAGCCAATATTCCATGGGTTGCAGGTGGACCAGGGAGGTACGCTGGTCCTGAATCCGTAAAAGTTGCCGGGTTGGAATGCCTGTTGTCGGTGTTACGCATCACCAAATATTTCCGGCTCCCGGTGTGTAGGTTTGGGCAATGATGGTGTTGGTCATCATGGTGTCCCCTTTGAGCATGCCGTGAAAACCTGCAATGGCAGCTTTGACATCCACCATGCTCGCCGACACATCCAACGTTCCTCCGGCAGTGAATTTGAGTGTGCCAGGCGCCTGGATGGTGACGGTTCCTGATGAGTTGATTGATATGATTTGTTTGAGTTGAGCAATTTGTTGAGTCTGGGCAGAGACTTGATTCTGGAGAAGGGACACGGTGTGTTCCAGTGTGGCCAACTTGGCCGACATGGATGAAAGCAGTTGTTCGGTTGTTGGTTGTGTTTTAGTGGATATGTTCCGTCCGGAATGTGGAGGGACTTTGGGTGTGCCTTGAGACGGCGCGATACTCTGTCTAGAGTCTGGAGAGGACCGTCGTTGTTGCACCCCTGAATTGGGATCCAAGGCCAAAACCGGTGGGAAGAATGAAAGACAAAGGATCAGGGTGGTGAGGTACCTTGTTAACAGGAATGCATAGCGGTGGAGCTGCATGGCTCTCTCCTTATTATGGATTGCGAAAATTGACATGTTATGAGACCGTTTCGGATCAATTCTAACCAAAGGCTTGGAGTATCCACTGCTTTCGTTTGCTGAAGGAATTAATATTTCCACGAATGGGTGTAAGAAAAGGCGCCATCGACCGGGGAGACTCCGAGCCCGGCTCCAGGTCCGAACCCAAAACCCTGAAATTGCTTTACCGTCTCATCCAGCATGACGTCGACCGCACCGGAAACGATTTTGGAAGGAGGGCCGGCTGACAGCCCGACACCCGCTCCCCACCCGTCAAAAGAACTGAGGGACACCTTGGGATAGAAGACAACTTCAGCGGTGAGACCGCCCGCCAGGTTTGTAATTCCTTGAGGCCCGATAAACCAATATTTGCCTCCACTGCCCTTGAAATCGGTCACGCCCATCAGACCCACTTGAAGACCCGCACCGGCCCCGCCCCCCAATGTAATCTGGTAACCCATGTAAAAGTGGGGATCGCCCGTTCCACGGCTACGGACCATGGCAAATTGAGGGGCAAGTCCGGCAGCGATGATTTTTCGCTCCATTTCCGCGACGGAATCCGTGCAGAAGCTATCGGTACTGAAGATGGCCTCCAATTTGGCTCGATTTTGAGGATGATTCATCGTCTGGGCAATCCTTTTTAATTCCGGGACTTTTTCCTTATAAGCCTGGAGGCGGTTGGTGATCTGTGACAACAGTTGGTTGCGATAATTCGCGTCATTCCTGAATCGTTGTTGGGCACTATCCCGCCGATGTTTGGCGGTTGGAGCCAATTTTTTCATTAAATCGGCTGCACCATTGCCGGCTTTCATGGCTGCAACTGTGACCTTGCAGGCTGCGATTTTTGCCTGCCGTTCCCCTTCCTGCTTGGCTTGCAGGGCTAATTCCTTTGATTTTTGGGCTGCAGCTTTGGCGGCTTGTTCCGCGGCTTGTTTGGCCTTTAGGGCGGCTTGGGCAGCCTTTTGAGCGTTGGCTGCCGCTGCCCGTCTAGCTGTTTCCGCAGCCGCCCGGGCTTTGGCCGCGGCTTTCTTGGCTCCCCCTAAAAGTCCCCGCGAACGAATCCCGCTATAGGTGCCTGTTGCCACCATGCTGGTTCCATCCGGATTCAGCCATTGCACGATGTGCAGGTCCAATGCCTCCGGTTCAGTACCGGGGGTGGATAACGCCATAGGAATTTCCACCTGGACATCGTGTGTGCCTTTGTTCGCTTCAAGTAATAATGCCTCCCGGCGTTGGGTCCCTGGGATGAGCCGAAGCCATTCTTCGGCGGTTTCAACGGAATAGTCTCCTGGAGCGGCGACCACGTCGCTTCCGTCCGTGCCGAGAAAATGTACGGGCTGGTCGAGTGAGATGATTGTGGGTGCATCGGGTGTCATTGCCTGCGCGGGAAAACCCATAGAAAGGACAATCCCGAGCAGCCCTGTAGAGAGGATTTGTTTACCAAAGGGAATGTTCATCATCCTAACCTTTCGAATTCAATGGGACATAAAAAAAGAGATTATCAGCTTTACCTGATGAGTCGAATCTCAAGGCGATTTGGTTCACCATCTTCGAAATTTTGGAGAATGGCGCATCGTTCAAGGATGCCCATCAAAAAGAAATGAACCGGGAATGTCAAGCAAAGAGCGGAAATTTTCGTGTATGTTTTGTCTTCTGCCTCCTTATCGGCACGCAGGAATGAGCTTGGTATACAATTGGTCCAGGTTCAGTTTGCTCGGCCATCCATGGGGCAGGTTACCTTGGCGGAAGCCACGGTTTCGGAGATCGGAGAGATACCGGTTCCGAAGATATTCTTCATTGAAATTTCCCAAGCCGCTGAAATACACTTTGGTTAAATGGGCAGGATCGAGGGCCATTTCACCATGGTAGACCGGTCCATCGTCATGATCATTCCAACCCCAGGGGAGTTGGGCGGCGTTTTCCGAGCATGTCACGGTCAGGCCCTTCCCACACCCGTCTCCCTTGTCCCCTTTGAAACTTCCCCATTTGTGAAAGGTTTTGGCTGCGGAACTTGGCATTGTAGCTTCGGAAAGTTGAGTTTCCCAGAGCCCTTCGGTGGAGAAAAGGTCGATTAGCCCGTATTTGGCATTCCGGTCGTTGCCGCTTTTGGGAACTTGGGCTCCGGTTCGAGTCGGATAATAAATGATCCCGTCCTCATTGGGTTTTCCGCGAAAGTCCGAGGTATAGGGAAAGGCTTTTAACCCGTGGCCTTTGGCCTGTTGCACGGTTAGCGCACGCAAGGAGCCTTCGTATGGCTGCAACGTCAATCGACCATCGATAGTCTCCTTTCCTTGGCCGAAAGGACTGCCCGGAGGGGTATACGAATAAAAATCGGTGTGATAGACCGTCACCATGCCTTCGAGTTTGCCGAACCGAGTGCCATCCTTCCGGATGATACTCAGCAATCCTTCCAGGTCGTTCTCATGCTCCTGGTCAGCCCTGCTATCGGTCCAGTCCCGGGGATGGAAAAATCCATACACGATAAACCAATGGGTGCAGGTCTCGACCACTGAATAATACGCGTAGGCCGTGAGAGGAAATTTTTTGAGGTTCTCCCAGTTATCCGTGGACACTTTGTTCCCGTCATAGTCATACCGGGTGATGTAATCGGCTTTGGCATCGGTGCTGTCGGTGTCCTGATAATGAATGGGAGCATGATGAAAGGCCAATTCAAAGTCAGGAACGGTGCCGGGGGGCGGGGTCCGATGGTCACGGATAATGGGTGAAGATGGCACTGGGGTAGTCGGCGTCGGACGGGGCGGAGGCAAGAGTTTCTGTTGCCCGCGATGATCCCTGATGATCCCGCGTTCAAGGACTTCTCCCGATTCCTCGGTCGTGGTGGCTTCCTGAGTAGTATCCGTAGGAGATTGTTGATATTCCTGGGAAGGTTCCTGGGCAAAAGTTGCTCCGTAAATCAAAACCCAAACAGCCGAATAGACCATCAGCCTCAGTATTTTGGAAATTTTGAGTGTAATGTTACTCATGGCGTATTTCCTTATTGATCGTTCTTCTGTTTTTATGATTTGGCACCACTGGATTACTCGATTTCTTCAGATTGAGCAGGACCCGGTTCGGTCGGAGTTACCGTCGTCGGATCGCTGGGTTGGTCTGGTTCAATGCCTCTTTTCTGAATGGTAAATGGAACGGATTGGAATACTTTCGGTTTTTGCGGGTTCACTCCCCCTGCTGGCGAAGGAGGCGATGCGGGGGAAAGGGGCAGGACCTTTTCCGGTTGAAGGACTCCGGTCCCCAGGATGTCTTTCCCTGGGAAAGAAACGGAAAGCGATTTCACCATTTGACATGAATTGGCCGGAATCGATTTGGCCGGTTGGGGTCCGACAGGGGTTCGATCCGGATCAACCGCGACTCCAGGCCCACCGCCTTGCCCCAATGGAGTGAACTGACCCAGCCGACCGCCCAGGGGGCCTCCGACGGCGGGAGCAGGGGGGCACGGATCCGGAATTTCACGCTCGCAGGTATCCGGGACGTTATTGTTATCGCTATCTAGGAAGGGAATGGATATGAAGAATTGCAAAATCCCTGGCTGGGATTTCCGAAGCGGTTGTTGTTTGGCCGGACAGGTAACCTGGTATCTCCCCCAGATCGGGTTGGAGTAGGCCAGCCGGCCGCTGCAACTATTACCGGCGATATCAGGTCTCGGACATTGGAACAGGAATTGGTTGTCACCTATGATTAACCCATTGGTTTTGGCGAAGGCTCTGACATAGAACAGGGCTTGATCCTTTTTGGCGAGACCGAATTGATTGGGACCTAGAAACACTTGTGCCAGACCATGGAAGGGTGTCTCCTGAGAGATATTTGGCGCCAATTTCCCGCCCTGGTTTCCGTCTTGGTTGGGTATTATTTGGTCATCGAACAACTTTATCTTGAGGACTCCTGAAGGATCGGGCTGGTAAGCCCCATATTCGGAGTTTCGATTTTGGCCACGGGGCAGGACTGGACCATGTCCCTTGGGCGCAAACGTGTTCGATGAATTCCCCACGTACACATCAATCTGGGAAACCGGACCGAACTCGGGTGATGATTTCCATTCTATGAGCAGAGGAATATGTTCACCGGGATAGAAATGAAAAGTTGAGCCCATTTGAAAATCGGCATCGTCGATTTTACCGTTGCGATTTTTGTCGATGGCGATTCGCAAGGCAGGACCGTCTGTCACCCCGAACCGTCCCGCTCGGAGAGAGTCGATAACCTGTTGATTGCTGTGCCGTTTGACATTGGGGAGGGCTGGCGCTGGAGGGCCGGTGGGAGGGCCCACCAGGATCAGATTGCGGGGTTTGCCGATTGCCGTATCTCCGACAGGGGCATCACACCACTGCCCGTTGCAGGGTCGGCCGTACCGCCGATAATTAAGATCACCATGGGAATCCGATCCGCCTGCCATGAACCATTTTCTCGGCTCGCCTTTACCTAACCAAGGGAGACTCTGTGTTTGCGAAGGGTCCAGTCCTTTACGAAGGTACTGATCCCAGGTGAACGCGTCGTGATACAGCTCTTCATAAAGTTCCGCTCCTTTGAAAACGGTGCCTCGTTTCCATTTCCAAATGATCTGGGGAGGATTTCCACTGGAGCTATGCCGGTCCCATGGAAGGTTGTATACGTATTTCCGGTCGTTGGTGAACATTACTGCCGGTTCGAGCCGGGTTGGGCCCGCGACGCGCCGGTCGTCTTCATTCCAAAACTGCAGTCCGAGTATCGCCGGTGAACTCCACGCGCGATCCAACGCTTTTTGGGAGTAAGGGATGACATCGGGGCCCGGTCCTCCGGGACCACGGCTGATCAGCGGATGGGCCAGAAAGCCGATGCCCTTGGTCTCCATCTCCCGAGCCACCTCCTCTAATCGACGGGTTCCCCCTCCGAATTTGCTGGTGGCGCTGGAGATAAACCCTCTATGGTCCCGGGTTGTGGGAGTGCCGCCTGCAGCGTTGAAAGGCATGTACACGATGTGTTGGCGGGAACCGAACGGCTTGGTACCGTCAGGAGCGAAGGCGTTGACGATTTTTGCCAGCCCTTCAAGACTGAACTCCGATCCGAACAGGGGGATGTGTCTTCCGCCGAGTTCCGCTTCGATCGTTTCCTCGATGGGAATACCTTGTTCGTCAAGAACCAGGAAGCTTCTGTGGTCGCGTTCCGCATAAGGTTTGGAATAGATGGCACGGCAGGCCTCCAGGCCTTTTTTGGCGATGCAGCCATTGGAATTCGGCCATTTGTATTGAAGGCCGTCGCCGAACCGGATGAACCCTTGTCGCTGCTCCTCGGCCGACATCTCCGGCCAGGCATCCAGTTCCTCACCCATAAATACCTGCGGAAGCAGCCCACGTGTACGGAGATTGGCGATCCCCCCGGTATCGGAATCTTTAGCGATGGCCTCGTTAGCCCCATCGGCCCCGTAGAGGATAAGTTTCGCAGCCGCGAAGCGTGAAGAATTAAGATCGCGGGCCTCCGTTCCCGCAAATTTTTTACACTTTCCAGACTGCTTCTGAAGGGGGCACGAGTCGGGATTTGGAATACACTTCATACCTTCCTGGCTTCCACAACGAAAGACGTCCACCCCTCCGTCGACCTGCACTCCGCCGGAGGCATGATCCGTTGCGAACACGAAATCCATCCCCAAAGCTCCCAGGACCCGGACGACATTCCGGTAGGAATAAGCCGATTCGCCTTCGTTGTCTGACATCTGGGAGTGGTAATGTAGGTCACCGTATAGCCAGTCCTTTCCAAATCGTGGCAAGGGTGCCTCCCCTGCGTGGACGACCAGGTAGTTGGTAAATTCTCGTTTGTCTCCGCCGAAAGCCGTGACGACTGTAACCTCGAGTTGAATATTCGACCCTGGAACAATAGGATTTTGGGGTTTGAACCAGAGCATCGCATGCCATTCATGAGTGTCGTTGATCAGGTGTAATGACCGACAATCTTCGCCCAGGTAGGGGCGGCAGACCACATGGGGAGGCTCGCTCTGTGAAGTCGAAATCCAGCGTTTGCTTTCGATCTCGCGCAGCTGCGTCAGAGGGATTACGGTGGTCGGGATGGGGCCTCCTTGGTGGCTGCGTTCCACCACCCGGATTTCCTGGAGAGTTCCTACACGGATCTGCCCGACAAATTGTCTGGCAAGGAAACCCCGTTCATCGTCAAAAACCGCGTCATGAAAGGCGATCACAATGGGGATGGGCCCATACGCATGGCTGCCCCCT
>JBDIVP010000072.1:0-13770 GCA_039794325.1 Candidatus Inrsubterrania sp. | reverse complement strand
GTTTGAACGGGGACGGCTGGCCGGACGGGAGGAGGGGCGTGCGGAGTGTCGTGCTCAGGTACAGGAAGAATGGAGTCGGGCTTTAAAGGTGGCGCACCAGGTCGGACAGGTGCGAATCGGAGGGATGGAGGAGCGGGAGCGGGATATTATGGAAGTGGCGTTGGCTATCGCGAGGAAAGTGCTCCTCCGGGAATTGCGAACAGACCCTGAACTTGTCATTCGTCAGGTACGGCAGGTGCTGCGGTTGTTATCGGGCAAGGAGTTGGTCACAATCCGTGTGCATCCGGATGATGCGTCCTGTCTTCAATCGGTCAGGGAACAGCTGAATGTGGAGGGCGGAACCCTTTTGAACCTGTGTATTGAGGTGCATGAGGAGATTGAACCGGGAGGATGTCTGATTGAACAGGCCGGGTTGCTGTTCGATGCACAAATGACCCGGCAGCTTCAGACGATTGCCGAGGAGTTCGGCCTTCAAGAAATCGGGAACGGTCATCATGGCATTAACGACCCTGCTGCAACGTCTTGACCGTCTTTCGGGCGTGACCGTGTCCGGCCGCGTGGTGAAGGCGGTCGGACTAACCCTCGAGAGTACCGGGCACTCGGTCAGTATCGGTCAGCGTTGCCATATTCAAACCAATGGCGGGCAAACGATTGTTGAGGGGGAGGTTATCGGATTTCGCGATCAACGGGTTCTGGTCATGCCCTTCGATCATGTCAGAGGTGTGTGTAAGGGCGATGCCGTTCGATTTCATCCGACATCTTCCCAGCTTCCGGTTGGGTCGGCCATGCTGGGAAGGGTGTTGGACGGATTGGGACAACCACTTGACGACAAGGGCCCCCTGGTCTGTTCTCGCCGATATCCGTTATTTGCTTCAGCTCCTCCACCGATGAGCCGCCATCGGATTGCGGAGCCGTTGGATATGGGGGTTCGGACCATCAACGCCTTGCTCACTTGCGGCGTGGGACAAAAGTTAGGAATTTTTTCCGGCAGCGGTGTGGGAAAAAGCGTTCTGATGGGCATGATCGCCCGCCACACCAAGGCCGATATCAATGTGTTGGCGCTTGTGGGAGAGCGGGGGCGCGAAGTCCGGGAATTTATCGAGCGGGACCTGGGGCCGGAAGGCCTTCGCCGATCGGTGGTGGTGGTCGCCACCTCCGATCAGTCACCCCTGATTCGGATTCGTGCGGTGTTTGCGGCCACGGCGATCGCCGAATTTTTTCGAGATCAGGGCTGTCGGGTACTGTTGTTTGTGGATTCTCTGACCCGCTTGGCCCATGCCCAGCGTGAAGTGGGGCTGGCGGCCGGGGAGCCTCCGACCAGCAAAGGGTATCCTCCCTCCGTGTACACCTTGTTTCCGCAGGTACTGGAGCGGGTCGGCCCCGTGGGCGACGGGTCCGTTACCGGACTGTACACGGTATTGGTCGACGGTGATGATTTCTCTGATCCGATCGCCGACGCCATTCGAGCCATTCTCGACGGGCATGTGGTGCTTTCCAGAACGTTGGCCATGGAATCGCACTTTCCCGCCATCGATGTTCTCTCAAGCATCAGTCGGGTGATGCCCGATATTGTGACGGAGCAGAATCTCCAAGATGCCCGATTTCTGATTCAACTCATGGCGGAATATCAGAATGCCAGGGATTTAATTAATTTGGGGGCTTACCAGCCAGGCAGCCATCGGCAACTTGATGTGGCCGTTCAGATGAGAGAGTCCATTAATCGTTTCCTCCGGCAGGATCGAAATGTTTATGCCGATTTGGAAACCAGTGGAAGCGAACTGGCGGAGCTGGTGGCTCAAGCCCGGATCTTGTGTGGACGGAGTACTGTCGATACGAACCTAAAAAGAGGGGTGAAAGGCTAAGGGCGAAGACAGGAGCCGTTGGGACATTCCCATCGGCCAATAATGAGGTGCAATGATGATGAATTGGACGACACTTCTGAAGTTCCGACGGCAAGTCGAGGATCTGGCTCGTGAAGCGGTGGTGTTGGTCGAATGGGAAAAAAGTCAGGAAATGGCCTATATGGATGATATACACCGCGAACTGGACGGAGTCGCGTTTGATTTAGACCGGCATTTAAGAGCCGGGTGTGACACCATGATGGCTGAAGAAGGGTACCAATCCTTGGATCGCTTGCAAGAACAACTCGAAACCCGAGTCGGACGTCTGGATGTCCTTGAGCACCAACTGAAAGAATTGCGCCAAAAACTCAAAAAGGCTTATCAGGCCAGACGGGTTGTGGAGCTGGTGATTGCCAAAAAAGAGGAAGAGTGGTTGAAGGGGTTGGCCAAGCGCGAACAACAACTTCACGATGAAATGGCGGCCCATGCCTATTCGATGAGGGGCTATGAAAATATCTCCTAGACGAACAATCCTGCCTAGTTGGAAGGTCGTGCCATGGTGGATCGTGGTGATGCTGTTATGGGGAACGGCGGTCTGGTCGGTTCAAGAGAACGGGGAATCTTCGACGGAAAATGTCATTGGAAATCAGGGGGTTGATGACGATGTCTTTGAGATTCAGCCAAGCGAAGAAAAAACCCTGGTGGAAAAATTGCAAGAACGATTGAGAGCGGTGGAAGAGAGGGAACGGGAGTTGCAAATTCGCGAAGAGCGAGTGGCTGCGCTTCAACGGGACATGGAAGCCTTAGCAGCCAGGCAGGCCAAAGAAGCTGAGCGGCTTGAAACCCGGGCCTCTGCATTGGAGGAAGAGCAGCGGCGATTTCTGGCACAGGACCCTGCGCTCGATCATTTGATCAAGATCTATGAGTCGATGGATTCCGAAGAAGCGGCGTTAAGGATTGAACAGATGAAAGAAGAATTGGCTTTGGACATTTTGGCGGCGCTCAAAGGAAAAAAAGCTGGTGCCGTCCTATCCGGAGTGAATCCGGCCAAAGCCGCTCGCTTGTCGGAGGGGCTTCGCCGGCATCGAGAAGCCAAACTTCTCCAGCGGGTTGAGATCCAACCGAAGAAATAACCGGTCATGAATGTTTTTCCGTTAGTTCTATCCCTATTTACCTCCGACGGCCCATTGATGGACGGGCATTCCGTCATGTCCGTCGCCGGAGACCGTCAGGGCAAGGCCGACCCGTTTTTCTATTTGTTGCAACAACAGATGGGGACAACGGAGTATTTCAACTTCTCCGAATATATTCAGGGTATTCCCGATAGCCTTGCTCCGCAGATCTCCGGCCGTTCAATCAGTGAAACAGAAACTCCTCATGACCGTGCTGCCGTGTTGATTGAAACATTACAAAAGGGGAAATCCCTCAATCCATCGTATGCTGCTTGGCCATCCGCTTCCGTGCCGGTCTACGAACCTCCCTCGATGCTTTCCCTTCCATATCAACCCAACATACCCCAATCCCGAGATGCTGAAAAAACCGGGGAACATCTAGCGTTCACCCCGGTCTTGTTTGGGGAGACCGGGTATCGGCATTCATGGCCTGATTCGACTCCTCCAAACCATTCCGCACTCCAAGGTCTGGCAGGGGTGCACCACAAGGCTGGATCCGATATCGCCGAGGAGAGTGTGTCCAAATCTCACCAGGGGTTTCGTGGAACGAATGCTGTCCATCGTGCAGATGAACTTCCGCCAAGGCATGCTACCGGAGATTATTCCCTGGGAGATCGCACTGAAAGAGAAACAGCACATTGGGGGCGCATTGGAATTTTGGGAAAGGAACCCGTAGAACCTCGAAGTCTCCTGAGAGGACGACAGGACGAATCCTTAACGATGATTAGGCCCGAACCGGAATCTTTGGCCGCCCTTTTGCTGAAAACCTCAAAGCCCGATCCTGTTCCTCCGGCCGGCACCGCTGGACCGTCCACCGGCGAAGCCCTTTTGCCGTCTTTGGCAGGGAGTATTGCGGCTTCCTTCAAAAGTTCTAGTGGCCATGCCGGGAGTGGGAATTCGCCGATGATGGCCGTAGAGCATGATCCCCTTGAGCACATTTCCGTCGGTAAGAAGGACGGCGGGGAGGGTGGTGGCCGGGTAACGGGAAACGAGGCATGGGGCGGAGGGGGTGTGCACAGCGGGTTGACGGGATTTTCCAACTCCCATGCGGGATCTTCTCAGTCATCATCGGCTGACCCACAGGTGCCGGTTGAGCCATCACCGGCCAAGGAACTGCCCGCACCCGCATTGAACCGGTTGCAGATGGATGTTCAGATTTCCGAATCTCAACGGATCCACATCGATGTGGGAGTCCAGCAACGACACGTCTATGCGGGCCTTTTGGTAGATCAAGCAGCATTTCGAAATATGGCCCTTCAATATGTCCCTCAATTGGAAGAGCAATTGGCCAATGCGGAGATGGAGTTGAGCCAGTTTTCGGCGGAAACACGGGACCAGCTTCCGTATGAGGAGCAACCGCCTTCTACATGTGAGGGAGGGGCTCAATGGCGGAGGAAGGGTGAGGGAGACTCATCAGCTTCTAGCCGAACGCCGGTTATGATCGAAAGGGTGTGGACGACCGGCCGGATGGGATTTCATTTTGTGGCCTGAAGATTATGAATGAGGGTGATGTGCTGATTTGTTCCTTGCACGAAAGGCAGGTTGAATTTGGCTGACGTTAATTCCATCCACACACCGACTTCGATAACCGGTCAACCCAATGTGAAGGAGGCGGTCTCCGAGCTGGGATCCGATGTGTTTCTTCGTTTGCTGGTGACTCAATTGAAAAGTCAGGACCCCACCAATCCCGTGGAAGATCGTGATTTCGTGGCACAGCTGGCGCAATTTACTACGCTAGAACAGGCCACGAATACCAACAATCTCCTGAATACCCTGATTGAACAAAATGTCCAACGGTCACATATGGATCTGGTGAGCCTTCTGGGGCGGGCCATTGTTACCGAGGGCAATACCGTGGGGTTGGGAAAGGAAAATGAACCGGTTTTGCAGTATTCCCTGGGCGGCGATGCCGGGGCAGTGTCCATTGAGGTCCTTGGCCCTCAGAACCAAGTGCTTCGAACACTTTCTCCGGAAGCCCTCCAAGTGCCGGGAATCCATCAAATCCGGTGGGACGGCCTGGATGATTCGGGCGAACGCCAGCCTGAGGGCGTGTACGGATTCCGGGTGAAGGCACAGGATGCCAATCAACAACCGGTTCCTGCTATGACGTTCGCCCGTGAACGCGTGACGGACATTGTGCCGGGAACCGAAATGCCGGTTATTGTGCAAAGCGGAAAAACCTACAATTTGGAGGATATCATTTCCATTCAATCATGGGTGGAATAATCGTATGGAAAACCCTGTCAAAGGGGATGCAGGAAGGAGCGGGATATGGGCATAACCTCGGCGTTTTTTGCGGCAACCAGCGGAATTAATTCCATGAGTCGTGCGTTAAACGAAATCGGAAACAATATTGCCAATGCGCAGACCATCGGATACAAATCACGGTCGGTTTCTTTCGGTGATTTGTTCGGTGCGACCCTCGGGGGCGGCGGCACGACCAATTCGTTGGTCGAAGGACGAGGAGTACGGGTGATGGGCATTGATCCAAGTTTTACCCAAGGATCGTTACAAACCACATCGAATGCCTTGGATCTGGCCATTGACGGGGATGGATTTTTTCAAGTGAATGATGCCAGTGGAAATATGTATTACACACGGGCCGGGCAATTCAGCCTCAACGCCAATGGTAATCTGGTGAATCCGGCAGGTCTGACGCTTCAAGGGTTTCAGGCTGATGCGCATGGCAATATTCTGGGCACAATCGGAGACCTGGTCTTGACCACCACACAACAAACCGGACAATCCACGACTTTAGTGGATATGAGTGGAAACCTGGATGCTTCGGAAGAGGTCGTATCGTTTACCACGGCTCAATTATTGGCGGAACCGTCCAATCCCTCCATATCCCAGTTCAGCTCGGGCATTCGCGTGTACGATTCCTTGGGTGTGGGGCATGATTTTACGGTATATTTTTCAAAAACGGCCGCCAATACCTGGACGTACAGTGTGCTGGGCAATGCTTCCGAGGTCAATGTCACTGCCGGGAATTCCAACGCCACGACCGGGAATGCGTTGGTGGCCCAAGGGACCCTGGGATTTACCTCCGCGGGATTACTGGACACCGAAAGCGCCTTAACCTATTTCAACGCCGGTGGAACCGGCATTGATTTCAGCAATGGCTCCGTTGCGGCCCAGACCATCGGGTTTAACTTTGGAACAAGTATCACGACCGATAGCGGGACCGGCGCGGACGGGATGTTGCAACAGGGGGCCAGATCGGTCATTCTGACGTTGTCGCAGGATGGGTTTTCAAACGGAACCCTCACGGGAACAGCCATCGGGGAAGATGGTACGGTGACAGGCCGATTTTCCAACGGAACCACTCGGAATTTGGGGCAGGTGGCGTTAACCCGGTTTGTGAATCCGGACGGTCTACAGCCTGTGGGACGAAATCTGTTTATTCAGTCGGGCGATTCGGGTACACCGTTGGTCGGGGCGCCGTCCACCGGTTCATTCGGTAAAATGTTTGCCAATACCCTGGAAGCCTCCAACGTGGATTTGGGTGATGAATTGGTAAATATGATTACCATGCAGCGAAGTTTTCAGGCCAATTCGCGGATTATTACGACCACCAATTCGCTTTTGGGAGAACTCGTGAATTTGGCACAATAACCTGGCGCATTTCAACGTGTCGGCCTCCGGGCGGGTTTATTCCCGCCCGGGGGCTTTTTTTTTGAGGTGGGCGCTGGCAGTTACCGGCTGATGTCTTCGCACATACAACGATCACCGTCAAAGAAGGCGGCGAAACGCCAGGAAACTGACGGCCGGGCACACAAAGCCGGTTCAGTGTCCAGGGTGACAAAAAAGGAAATATGACTGAAATAGAACGGAAATATTGTCTATCACTTTCGGGGAAACGAAGGTGAAGATCTTACAGGGGAATGGCACAAAGGTTGCTGATCTGCACCATGCGAAGATGAAACTCTTGGAGAGGAGTACTTATGGCTGAAGAGCAGGCAGTGGACATGGCGGCGATAAAAAAAGGATCCTCAAAAAAAATGATGATCTTGGGCATACTCGTCGTTCTCTTGCTGGGTGGTGTGGGAGGGGCGGCCTGGTGGCTTTTGGGCGGTGGGCATGGTGATGAGCGGAGGAATGGAGGACGTGAAGAACAGGCCATGAGCGACCAACGGGAACTCGAACCGGGGCCCGTGATGGAATTGGACCCGTTTCTGTTGAATTTGGCCGACCGCGATGAATTGCGGTTTCTCAAGGTCAGTATCAAGTTGGAGTTGGACCGGCCTGAAGAGCAAACCGATTTCAATGCAAAAATTCCGGCGATTCGGGATTCGCTTCTGGTCCTGCTAAGTAGTAAGGAGTCACAACTGTTGCGGTCGGTAAATGGGAAACGCCGTGTGCGAGAGGAAATCATGGCGAGAGTGAACACGGTCATGAGTAGAGGCAAAATCACGAATGTGTACTTTACGGACTTTATTATTCAGTAAAAAAGGAAAAAGGAAGAAGGAGAAAGTAAGAAGGGGCGTTGGTAGATTGACCTCTCTTCACCTCCTTACATTTCACTTCTACCTTCCTGCTTTTCGCTGATTTCCGAAGCGGTATGGAAAAAATTCTCAGTCAGGATGAAGTCGATGCGCTGCTCCGGGGAGTGTCGGATGGCGACGTCGAAACCGAATCTCAAAATGCCGGGGTGCTTCCCGAAACCGAGGGTCCGGTTCCCTATGATCTCGGTAATCAGGAATGGGTGGTCCGGGGACGTATGCCGACCCTGGATGTCATTCACCAGCAATTTTCCCGCCTGTTTCGCATTGCGCTCAGCGATATTCTCCGGAAAACCGTTGAAGTGACCGTGACAAATCAATCGGTATTGAAATTCGGGGAATTTACCAGGCGTCTGCCTGTACCCGCCTATTTGCAGATTACGTCCATGGAACCCCTCCGTGGGTTGTCGATGATAGCGACGGATGCCAGCACGGTCTATCTGTTGGTAGACCATTTTTTTGGAGGAGCGGGGCAAACCCATGTCAAGCCTGAAGGACAGGATTTTACGCTGATTGAACAGCGGGTTATGAGAAAAGTCATGCAAATGGGAGTTAAAAACCTGGAAAAAGCCTGGGAGCCGGTTCAAAAACTGGTGATCAATCCGGTGAGGGCCGAAATGAATCCGCAATTGGCCTCGATTGTTCTTCCATCAGACATTGTGATTGTGGTGACCATGGGAATTGAACTCGGTAATTCGGTCGGAGATATTCATTTGTGTTTACCCTACGCGATGCTGGAACCGCTCCGGGAAAAATTACAAGTCAGTTTCCAAAGTGATTTTTACGAAGTGGATCATGGATGGATCAGGCGGTTTTCCTCCAGGTTGAAGGAAGCCATGGTCACCTTGTCCGTAACTCTGGGGGAAACGCAAATTTCCGTGGAGGAATTACTGGAGTTTGGGCCGGGTGATGTGGTGATGTTGGATCAGGATACGACCCAACCTTTGACCGCAACGGTGGAAGGAATGCCGAAATTTCTGGGACATCCCGGTGTGTCAAAGGGCGCTCAATCATTCAAAATCCAAAGCATTATTTTACCGAAAGAATGATGCCTCGGACGAAGAGTTTGGAAAGGATAGGGCCATGAACGGATTCAGGAAAAAGGAGACGTCCAGATGAGCGAAGCGGAAGGAGCGGAAAACCTGGAGACGTTTGATGCCGAAAAGGAAATGATGATGGCATTACAGGAGGAAGCCAACGCGAAGCCACTGTCCGAACGGACCAAAGATCCCAGTCTTGATCGAATTCTCGATATTCCTTTGATGTTATCCGCCCAGCTTGGAAATACCCGGATCTTGATCAAGGATTTGTTACAACTCGGGCCCGGCTCCATTGTGGAGTTGGATAAGTTGGCGGGGGAACCGTTGGAGGTTTTGGTGAACGACAAGCTGGTGGCACGAGGTGAGGTGGTCATGGTGAATGAAAAATTCGGGATTCGATTAACGGATGTGGTGAGTCCCACGGAGCGGGTGAATAAATTACGATAACAAGTGGAAGAAGGAAGAAGGGAAAAGCCAAAAGGGAAAAGGGAAGGGATGGATTTTAGTCAAGAAATATTAAAAATGGCCGGGTCCCTGATCGTGGTACTTGCGTTGCTGTTGGGCGGACTGGCTTGGGTACGAAAAATCTTCGGGGAAATTGGGGGACCGGGAGGCGTTCCTGTCATGCGGGTCTTGGGAGGGCTCCGCTTGGGATCCGGAAAGCATCTCATGCTGGTGGAAGTAGCCGGGGAAGTGTTGGTTCTGGGGTCGACAACACGGGAATTAACGCTGTTGACACGGATCGTCGAGGAAGAACGGATTTCCCGCCTGCGGATGTCGACTCATCCCGTGACCACCAAACTGCATACATGGTTCCGCCCGGTAACGTCGAAAATGGATAGCTTTTCTGCAACCGAAGGTTCAAGAAACACCCTTCAGGAACATTCATCAGGATGAACAAATATTACTCAGAGCCCGGAAGGCAGCTTCCAGTCAAAGTACGTTATCTCATGTGGACAATCGGCGGCTCCCTGGGTGTCCTTGGAGCCGGACTTCTCCGGCCGATGGACGCCTTTGGACAGGCCCTCCAGGAACCGACCATTAGTCTCCAGGTGTCGGGACTGGACGCCACGGAACCCTGGACCTTCGGCATTCGAATTCTGTTTCTTTTGACCGTCCTGACATTGGCTCCCGCCATTCTTATGTTGGCGACTTCCTTTACCCGTGTCGTTATTGTGCTGGGTCTCCTTCGGCAGGCATTGGGAACCCTGCATGCTCCACCGAATCAGGTCATGATCGCCCTGGCTCTCTTTCTGACCTTATTTATCATGATGCCGGTTTGGCAAAAAATTCATGGTGAAGCGCTGACTCCCTATCTGGAACATCAAATTTCACAGGAGGTCGCTATGGAGCGGGCCATGGAGCCCATCCGGATGTTTATGATGAAGCAGGTCAGGGAAAAGGACCTGGGATTGTTTGTAGAAATGGCAAAAATATCCTACCCGACAACCCATGCAGATGTCCCGTTTCATGTGCTGGTGCCTGCCTTTGTGACCAGCGAATTACGAACGGCTTTTCAAATCGGCTTTCTCATTTATGTCCCGTTTTTGGTCATCGATATGATTGTCGCCAGTATTTTGATGTCTATGGGGATGATGTTGTTGCCGCCGGTGATGATTTCCTTACCCTTCAAATTGGTGCTGTTTGTCCTGGCGGACGGATGGTTTTTGATTTTAGGGTCCTTGATGAATAGCTTTCAATAAATTAGTAAGGCGTGAGGGGTAAGGCGTGAGGGGTGAAGCGTGAGGGGTAAGGCGTGAGGCGTAAGGACGAATTTGGTCCTGCTTTCCTTTTTGAGTCGTGTAACCAATGTCGGTGATGAGAATATATGACACCTGAAGGGGTTCTGGGTGTTGGCCGGGAGGCGATCGAGACGATTCTGCTGGTGGCCGGACCCATGCTGGGTTTGAGTTTGGTGGTAGGCCTGCTGGTCAGTGCCTTTCAGGCAATGACGCAGATTAACGAAGCGACCCTTACCTTTCTTCCCAAAATCGTCACAATGTTTGTGGTGCTCTTGTTCGGATTTCCATGGATGTTGCAAATTTTGTTGGGTTTTATGACCAACATCTGGAGTCAGATCCCGGGGTTTGTGAGATGAGGAAAAAGTGAGAAGGAAAAAGAGGAAAGAAAGAAGTGCACCGAGACGAGTAAGGAGCGGATGGGGTAACCAGTAAAGAGATGGAAGAGAGGAATTCTTGCTAACTTTTTCAACCCGCTTTTCGGTTGCTTTGTATTTCTTCTCACTTTTTTCTTTTTACTGAAGGCTTTAAGAGCCGTATCCGAGCCTGAAACTTTAATTGACGGAGAAGAGGGCCATTGCATCATTGGGAGTTCGCGTATCAACAGGTTTGGCAATATGTGGTGGTGTTGGTTAGAACCGCAGCCATATTGTCTGCCTTACCGCTTATCGGGGGGCGTTCGGTTCCCAACCGAATCAAAATCGGCTTTGCGGTTGTGATTGCACTGGTGTTGGCACCCGTTGTGCCCTTCAAATTACCGGAGGATTGGTTGGCTCCCGGAAATATTCTTTTGGCGGTATCCATGGAATTGTTGATCGGTTTTGTTCTGGGGTTGGCCACGCGGCTATTAATGACCTCCGTAGAGTTGGCCGGCAATGTCATGGGGTTCCAGGTCGGCTTTGCCATGGCGGGAGTGATGGACCCTGTCACCCAGGTGGAAACACCGGTCTTTGGACAATTACTGACCATTCTGGCGACACTCGTGTATTTTGCGGTTGACGGACATCATTTGGTGTTATTGGCGCTGGGTGCCAGCTTTCAACTCATTCCGCCGTTCGGGCCCCATTTGGGGTCTCCTGTCTTGACCAATGTCACCGAAGCGTTTCAACACACGTTTGAACTCGGACTCAAATTGGCATTTCCCGTCATGGCCGCGACATTTCTGATTCATGTCAGCCTGGGATTATTGGGGCGATTGGTGCCACAGATGAATGTGTTGATGGTCAGTTTTCCGATTACGATTGCCATGGGGCTGTTGGTGCTCGGCCTGGGACTGCCGTTTGTAACGGTGGTCTTTCATTCGGCCATATTGGGGCTTGAATACCAGTTATGGAATCTCCTTCAGGAATTAAGTCATGGCTGAAAATAAGGATGGAGCGGAAAAGTCAGAACAACCGAGTGGAAAACGACTGGAGGAAGCCCGTCGCAAAGGGCAGGTCCCGCTAACAAGGGAATTGCCGCCTCTGGTCGTGTTGCTGGGGGGGGTGGGGTTAATTTCCCTCTGGGCCCCGCAGGCCTTGTTGGAGCTCAACCGGTATCAGCGACATTGGTTTGAGCAGGCCGGGACACTGCAGTTGACGCCTTCCTCTCTGCATACTCTGGCGTTGGAAATCACTGAGGAAATTTTTATTCCGCTGCTGCCATTCGGATTGGCCGTGGCGGTGATGGGGGCGGCCTCCTTATTGGTACAAACCGGTCCCATGTGGATCGACCAGGCATTACAACCCAAACCCGAAAAACTCCATCCCAAAAACGGGCTCAAACGGATTTTTTCTCTGAAGGGGGTGGTGGATCTGCTGAAATCCCTTCTGAAACTGGGGGGGATCGGGGCCATCCTGTATTTTGTGCTTTCACGCGAAATCGGTCGGATAATGCAATTTCCTCTTCTCAATCTGGTTGAAGCATTCGCGGGGGTCTGGGGATTGGTGTGGAAACTGGTGATGTCGGTCGGTGGGGCATTGGTGATCCTTGTGATTCTGGATTTTGCCTATCAACGCTGGCAACACTATGAAGATTTAAAAATGACTAAACAGGAATTGAAGGATGAATCGAAGGATGTCGAAGGGGATCCTCAGGTGCGATCCCGCCGTCTCAGCTTACAGCGGGAACGGTCCCGGCAACGGATGTTGCAAGCCGTGGCCAAGGCCGATGTTGTCATCACCAATCCTACTCATGTGGCGGTTGCGCTTCGCTATGAGACGGGTAACATGAATGCTCCCGTCATGGTGGCCAAGGGCGCGGGATTTATGGCCGACAAAATTAAACAAATCGCCCGCCATGCCGGTGTGCCCATTGTGGAAAATCGAAGTCTGGCACGGGGATTGTTTAAGACAGTCAAGGTCGGGCAGGAAATTCCTTCGACGCTGTATAAGGCGGCCGCGGAGGTTCTCGCCTATGTGTACCGTTTGAAAGGAATGCAGGAGGGGAAAGCGTAAGAAGTGAGAAGGAAGAAGGAAGGAGAAGGGGCTGACTCCTTAGGAGAGGCTGAATACCGAGAGTAGTGACTGGACGGCAACTTATGGCCTTCGATACCAAACAGCTACGAACCGAATTGACGCCAACCCATTATGGCGATGTGTTGTTGCCGATCGGTGTCATCGGTCTGTTGTCCCTGATGTTGGTTCCCCTGCCTCCGTTTTTATTGGATTTGTTTCTTTCGTTCAGTATCACTTTGGCGGTCCTGATCCTGTTGGTGACGATGAATGCGGGCAGGCCGGTGGAATTTTCCGTGTTTCCGTCCGTCCTGTTGCTGACCACGCTGTTTCGTCTTGCGCTGAATATTGCCAGTACCCGAGCGATCCTTCTTCACGGCAATTCGGGCCCGGCTGCGGCCGGGGAGGTAATCCGGGTGTTCGGGGAGTTTGTCGTGGGAGGCAATTATGCGGTGGGAATCGTCGTGTTTTCGATATTGGTCATCATTAATTTTGTGGTCATCACCAAAGGGGCGACTCGGATTGCCGAAGTGGCCGCCCGGTTCACCTTGGATGCCATGCCCGGCCGGCAAATGAGTATCGATGCGGATCTGAATGCCGGCATTATCGATGAATCCGAAGCCCGCAAACGCCGGGAGTTGATCGCGCAGGAAGCGGATTTTTACGGGTCCATGGACGGGGCCAGTAAGTTTGTCCGGGGGGATGCGATTGCCGCTCTCCTGATTATTTTCATTAATGTGCTGGGCGGGTTGGGCATCGGGGTCCTTGAGCATAATATGTCCTTGGTCCAGGCGGCCAAACGCTTCACACTTCTGACGGTCGGGGATGCCATCGTGGCCCAAATTCCTGCGCTGATCATGTCGACGGCGGCGGGTATCATTATTACCAGGGTGTCCACGCATACGAGTCTGGGGCGGGATCTGACGGAGCAAATTTTTTTGAATCCCCACCTGGTGGGGGCGGTTTCCGGCATGTTGCTCTTTTTGGGGTTTCTACCAGGATTGCCGCACTGCGCGTTCCTTCTGCTGTCCAGTATCGGTGGAT